>CAZABQ010000099.1:0-6903 GCA_964483485.1 uncultured Methanomicrobiales archaeon | reverse complement strand
GGTTACACGGAGAGTGTTGCGCATATCCACAAATCCGTCCAGTCGTCCGCAGGCAACATAGCAAAGTTCCAGTGCAGATGCGCCTAACAACCGCCAGCGCCGGATTTTATGGCCAAGCTGCATCATGCGGGTCATATCGAATTTTTTTGCGTACACACTCATGGCAGAGTGATCCAGCATGGTCTCGGTTGAGACCTGAATGGGTTTTCCATTCAGAAATGCCCCTTCGCCGCGAATGGCGGTGAACTGTTCACCGTTAGCGAGATTTTTCACGTAGCCGGCAATCACCTGCTCACCGTCGGATAAGGCAATTGAGAGAGCGTAAAACGGAATGCCTGCTACCGCGTTAAAGGTCCCGTCCACCGGGTCGAGATACGCCAGTCCCGATTCGCCGCCAATATCAACCATCCCCGCTTCTTCAGAAAGAAGTGAGCGGCAGATCTTTTTTTCGCGAAAAATCGCCAGAACAAGATCCTCTGCAACCCTGTCGATGCGCTCGGTCGGTGTGTTGTCGGCACCGATACAGAGTTCTTCGCCGCCGTAGGTGGTTCCAATCAGAGGTGCAAGCTCTTTGCACATGATTGTTCCCACTTCATCGCATGCGGACAGAAACTGAAACGGCGTTACCATAGATATATTCGTATTAGTGCGGTATCCTCATGAAATCAGCGGTGGCGGACAGCATGTGATCAGAGCTGATACCAGAATAATTGAGGGAACACAGATATTTTATCCAGATTCTCTGTCGCAACACTCATAAGCAATCACCTCACATAATTAGTCAGAGTTAATTACTATGAAGGAACAGACAGAAGTTGGTAAGCTCAAGGAAGGCCGTTACGTCGTTGTTGATGACGAACCGTGCAAGATTCAGAGCATTTCTATCTCCAAGCCGGGAAAGCATGGAGCAGCAAAAGCAAGACTTGATGTTGTCGGTCTCTTTGACGGACAGAAACGTTCCGTCGTTTCTCCGACGTCGGCAACCGTCTACGCACCGATTGTCGAGCGCAAAACCGGACAGATTCTGACCATCGCAGGAAATGTTGTCACGTTCATGGATATGAAAGACTTCAACAACTTCGAGCTTATTGTTGACGACGACATCGTTGCAACTTTCCAGCCGGCTCAGGAAGTTCCTTACATCGAATCCCTCGGCAAGCGTAAGCTTGACCTCTAGGACTGCACAATACCACCCATGCAGTCTTTTTCCACTACTCTTTTCGCAGATGCGGACAGCACCTATCAGGATGCTTCGTATGTGATCTTTGGCGTTCCGTTTGACGCGACAACGACGTTTAAGGCGGGGACGCGGGATGCACCGGTTGCAATCCGGGCAATGTCGTATAATGTAGAGACGTATCTGCCGTTTCATGATGTTGAGATGCCGGAGATACCGTTCCATGATATGGGCGATATGTACTGTGACTGTATTCCGGATCTTGTCGCAGACCAGGTCGAGGATGCGGTCGGTGATCTTATCAAGGATGAGAAGATTCCGGTGATGATGGGAGGCGAGCATTCGGTGACAATCGGCGCGGTGCGGGCACTCGCGCCGAAATGGTATGTTGTCTGCGATGCGCATCTGGATATGCTTGAGGAGTTCCGGGGATCGAGTTGTAATCATGATTGTGTGACGGCACGTGTTGCAGAAACGGTGGAAAATATTGTTATTATTGGACCACGCAGCGGGACGCGGGATGAGTTTTCCGAGGCACGAAGACGGTTTCATCTTTATACGGCGGACGATGTGTTTGAGCGCGGAATGAAGGCAGTTTTAGATGAGATTGCGCAGTTGATTGGTGATGAGTCGGTGTATCTGTCAATTGATGCGGATGCAATCGACTGCTGTATAACCCCGGGTCTTGGGACACCGGAGCCGTTCGGGCTGACGCCGTCGGATGTGCGGTCGGTGATCAGACGGTTTTCAAAGAATGCGGTTGGTTTCGATTATGTTGAGGTGCTGCCAAATGATTCGGGACAGACTGCTATTGTTGCGGCACATATGATCCGGGAGTTCATCGCGGGGCATTACTGTGCTCACAACAGATAGACTGAGAGTTATTCCCCTGACTCTTGAGCAGTTCGGTTTTTTGATCACTGATAAGGCTGAGCTTGAAAGAAGGCTTGGGCTGAGACCGTCGGGAATTTTGCTGGATAGTCATACGCATGAGGCGATGTGCGGTCTGTATCAGGAGGGAAAGCACCATGCTGAAAATTATTTTTGGTACACCTACTGGATGATTGTGCAGATCCGGGATGCAATGAGTGTTGGAGGGTTGTGTTTTATGCGGGAGCCGGATGATGCGGGCAGGGTTGAGGTGGGGTATGGTATTGATGCGCCGTACCGGAATCAGGGGTATATGACTGAGGCGCTCTTGGCTGTTTGCAACTGGGCGAAACATCAGCAGAATGTTTCGATGATGGTCGCGGAAACAGAGATAGAGAATCCGGCATCTGCGAGAGTGTTGGAGAAGTGCGGTTTTTTCGCTGAGAAGACTGAGGGACAGTCTGCACAGCTGTTTTACCGGCGGTTTCGTTTGTAACCGGCAGCTATTTATTCTGCGGTTTCCTATTTTGATTACTACTATGCATTACAAAGTAGCTTGCAATGCATTGTAGACGGAGCGGAAATGTTTGACCGGTCACAGTTGATGAAAGGAACACTGGAAGGATGTATTCTGAAAATCATCGGCCAGGAAACTACATACGGGTATGAAATTATGGAAAAACTGATTCACTACGGGTTTGCTGATGTCCGGGAGGGAACTATTTATCCCCTTTTAGTGAGGCTTGAGAAAAAAAATCTCATTGCATCCGAGTACCGGACGTCCCCGCTTGGTCCGAGCAGAAAATACTATCGCCTGACAGAGAGCGGGACTGAAACCGCGGCAGAGTTTGCAGATGCCTGGCAGGAGATTTCGCGTGCGGTTGACCAGATACTTACGGAGGAACCATAACAATGTTTGAACTTGCGAGACTGAGAAAAGAAAATAATCATGCAGAAACACAGTTGAGTCGTGAAAACAGTGATCTGATCACGCGGATGTACTTCTATCTACTTGCGTCGGATCTGACGGTTTTTGAAGTGGAAACGATTCGGAAAGATCTGACCGGTATGGCGATTGAAGCACAGATGCGTGAGCGTCCCTTTGCGGAAATCGTCGGGGACAATTATAAACAGTTCTGCGATGAGCTGATCGAAAACGGCAGGAAAAAGACACTATTCATGAAAATTCTCGAAGTGGTAGAGATTGTACTGTGTGCAACGTTAGCCCTTCTGTTCGCCGAGTATCTTTTGTCCGGATTGAATCCAGTGATCTTTCTCACGCCTGCATTTGTTGTAAGCGTTACGTTTGGTGTGGTCTGCGGGACAGCGGTACTCTGGTTCCTTTCCCGGACCATCTACCATATGCCGGATGAGAAACGACGGACGTTCCAGATTCTTGCCGCCTGTTGTGTTCTTGGAATCATCGCCGGATTCGTTCTGCTATATCGCTATCTCCCGCAAATGGTCATTGTGGTTGTTGACTTCGTACCCGCAGTCTGTGTGATGATTCCGGTATTACTGATCCTGGCAATACTGAAAAGGTGGCGGAACTGACAATTCCCTATTTTCCCACGAAAAAAAAGAAAAAAATTGGTGTTGTGTGTTTGGGGTGGTGTATGGTGTTTTTTGAGTATTGTATTCACTCAAACGTCAGCAGAGTGGTTCCTGCGGCGTCGGTGAGATGGAGTTTTCCGTCAACGACTTTGTAGCCGGCGACGTTGCCGAGTGCCTGGAAGAAGGCGGTTTCTGCGTTCATCTGGTCTTCGGGTCCTGCCATCATGGTAGAGCCGACTGCGCCAAAGCTGAGTTTGCCGTCGGTTTCGGTGTAGCTGCCGAAGTAGCGGTTGACCGGTGCCTGACCGTTGACAGAGCCGTCAGCGGTGAGGTTGAGGTTAACGTTGTTGTTTCCAACAAGGGTCCACTCGTTTGCAAGGCCGGTTTTCTCCATGCCTGGCAGGGATTTTGCTGTGATGGTTTCGACTGGCTGAACGAAGGTCAGGAGAGTCTTGCCGTTTTTGTCCATGAGAGTGAGTTTGCCTGTGCTGATTTCGTAGGAGGAGGCGTTGCCGAGTGCCTGGAAGAAGGCAGTTTCTGCGTTCATCTGGTTTTCGGGTCCTGCCATGAGGGTTGAGCCGATGTCACCGAAGCTGATTGTGCTGCCGGTTGCGGTGATGGTTCCAAAGTAGAGGTTGACCGGTGCCTGACCGTTGAAGCTGCCGTTCTCACCGAAGTTCAGGGTGACGTTTTTGTCAGTGGAGAGTGTCCAGTTGCCGGTGATTGGCGTGGTGACCTTGGCAGATGCTTCGTTGAAGGTCAGGAGGGTCTTGCCGTCCTTTCCGGTGAGGAGGAGCTTGCTTCCGTCGAATTTGTAGCCGGTGACGTTGGTGAGTGCCTGGAAGAAGGCGGTTTCGTCTTTCATCTGGGCGTCGGTTCCTGCCATGAGGGAGGTGCCGAGCGGGCCGACTTTGATGCTGTTGGTGCCGGTGACATGCCATGGGCCGAAGTAGAGGTTAACCGGTGCACTGCCTGCGAATTCGCCGTTGGTGAATTCGATGGTGACGTCTGCGTTGTCAGCAAGGGTCCATGAGGTTCCTTCAAGGGTCTTTGCAGGCATTGCTGCGAAGGTGAGGAGGGTCTTGCCGTCTTTGTCTGTGAGGCTGAGAACACCGTCGGTGATCTTGTAGCCGGTGACATTTGCAAGGGCTGCGAGGTATTTCTGTTCCTGAAGCATCATTCCTTCGGGTCCTGCCATTCTGGTGGTGCCGAGGGGACCGAAGGTGAGTTTTCCGGTTGCAGTGTCAAGGGTGATGCTGCCGAAATACTGGTTCACGCCGCTGTTGCCGGAGACGTTGGTGCCGGTGATTTCAAGGCCAATGATGCCCATCGGGTTTTCGGTGGTCGATCCGGATCCAAATCCAGTGAGGATCCATTTGCCCTCGGGGGACTGGGTTGCAGGGGCTGCGATACAGCCTGCTGCAAAGACAAGTCCGCCAACGAAGATGAGGGCGAGTAACACAAGTCCTGTGTGTTTCATACTCTATCATTGGGTTGTGGAGGTTAAAAGCATGGCTTTAACTACGAATTATTTTTCAGTTATACGCGGCTGTTTTTCAAATTAGAAGGAAATTCCAAGAAATTTGGTATTACAGCCTATTGAATGAAATGAAGGGGATGTACAGCAGATTGTCCCCTTGGGAATGGTTTTGTGATTCGTTGTTTGCGGAAATGATGTGCGACAGAGGGATGCTGGTTCCGCGCGAAAAAAAAGTGGCGGGGTTTAGGCCTGGTTGTAGGTCAGGAGAGCTGCGCTGCCGGGTCCGGTGAGTACAAGCTGACCGTCAACGAGGTTGTAGCCGGTTACTTCGCTGAGTGCGGTTATGTATGCGGTTTCTTTTTTGGTCTGGTCAGGGGAGCCTGCCATTTTGGTGCTGGCGATGTTGCTGATTTCAAGGGTCTGACCGGTGCCAAAGACTGCGGCAGCGGTGTAGTGGTTAACTGGTGCCTGACCCTGAATGGTGCCGTCGTCACCGACGGAGAGGGTGATGCTGCTGTCGGTGCTGAGTGTCCATGCGGTTCCTTTGATTTCTTCGGCTACGTTGACGCGGTAGATGAGGGTTTTTCCGTCAGTGGCTGTGAGGGTAAGCTGACCGTTGGCAATTTTGTAGGTTGTGGTGTTGCGTAAGATGCTGTAGTACCGGGTTTCGTAGGTGTTGATAGTGTCGTCGGTTGCTGCCATGAGGGTGGTGGCGATGGAGCCGAGAGTGATTGTGTCAATGCCGGTTGTTTTCCATGTTGCGGTGTAGGTGTTGACCGGTGCCTGGCCGTGCAGGGAGTTTAGGCTGTCAAAGATGAGGGTTACGGTTCGGGCGGTGGCGGGAGGTGCTGCGCTGTCGATGGTGGTGAGTTGCCATGTGGTGTCTGCAAGCGGGTTTTTGAGGGTGAGGATCTGGTGCCCGCTTTCGTCGGTGAGCTGGAGGGTTCCCATGGTGAAGGAAAATCCGGTTGCTGCGGAAAGGAGGGCAAAGTAGGTGTCTTCCTGTGCCATGAGGGCAGGGGAGCCTGCCATTTTGGTGCTGGCGATGTTTGAGATGGTGAGGTTGGTTCCGTCAAGTTTCCAGGTTCCGGTGAACTGGTTGATGCCGCCGGTTCCGGAGAGACTGCCATTTTTGCCGAAGTTGAGGGTGATGAGGGAGAGGGCAGGCGTCTGGTTGAGAGAGCCGGGGGAGGTGTAGGTGAGAAGGGTCCATGCGGTATTTTTCAGGGGGGTGGTGAAGGTGAGGAGGGTGGTGCCGTTTTTGTCAAGCAGGAGAAGGGTGTCGGTGGTCATTTTGTAGCCGGTGACGTTGGCGAGGGTGGTGAAGTAGCGTGTTTCGTCTTTCATGAGGTTTGCGGGTCCTGCCATGAGGGTGCCGAGAGTGGTGCCGAAGGTGATTGTGCCTTGGGACGGGTCTGCGGTGTATGCGCCGTTGTAGCTGTTGATGCCGCTGCTGCCGGAGATGTTTCCGTTGTCAAAGGTGAGGGAGATGATGCCTGCGGGGGTTTCGGTGGTGGTGCCGGTTCCAAAGGAGGCGAGGGTCCATGTTGTTCCGGCAGGGTTTGGCTGGCTGCCGGTGCTGATGCATCCGGCAACAAGTACTACTGCTCCGATGCAGAGGAGAGTGAGGAGAAGAGTTGCTGTGCGTTTCATGATAGTATAGGTGTTCGTGGTTTTTGTTTATAAGAGGGGAGATGGTTACAATTTTCCGAGGAGCGGTAGGGTAAAAGGGAGAACATGAGGTTGGTAAAAAATAGGTGGGAATGAGTTATTCCCGGTCTTCGTTTGCCGTTGTTTTGTGTGTTCGATCGAGCCATCTGTA
>CAZABQ010000098.1:0-6940 GCA_964483485.1 uncultured Methanomicrobiales archaeon | reverse complement strand
GTATAAAAAAAGAGGTTATTCTTTATTCAGAAGACCCAGATTGGCATAACGGGCGACAAGCTCCTCGTGCCCGATTTTACAGGCGATCATCTCAAGGAACTCGGACTTTGAAATTTTCATTTGTTTCGCCATTCTTTCCTGCAGATAATCATCGATCTCCTGATGATTGTGACTCATATGTGTCATTACTGGAAAGGGATACCCCTCATGCACAAAACCATAGACTACATGAGAATGAGCACCGGTTTTCGTCTCAAATCCTTTCTTTTTCAGAGCCTTATCCACGACCCCGCACTTCACAATTCCCATATCCTCACACCCAAATAATATCCTGTAGCTTTTTACCATACTCATGCGCTGAAACTGCCTCTTGAGGTAAATCAGGATTACAGAAGATGTCATACTCGTCCGAGAACTCAAGTTGTGCCTCTTTCAATCCTTCTTTCAGATGAGAACACACGACCAGAAGAGAAAATTCGTCGTTAGAGAGAACCATCGTTCCATCGTCATTCAGATGTAATTGGAGAGGGATCGCTCGTTTCAACTTTTTCTCATCTCCCTTCACCATTACCGAATAAAGAAACACAACCCCTTCATCCTCTCGCCTCTCGCTCACATCCGCCATACTGAGAACTGTATCCAATACCTCATCGTATGTCTGATTTCCGCGTTTCAACGCACAAACGCGCTTTTTAATATCCTCTGTCACCGTTATCGTAGTTTTTGGTGGTGATTTCTCTGCTCTATTTCTCATCACCTGCATGATATCAGATAATAGGGAGGATACCATAATAGTTTTGTTGTCATGCACGTTGCACCTTTATTCCTGAGTAGCCCACGGAAATGTTCCTGATACGACAGCGTATCAAACTCCCGGATGAAAATGGTATCAGAATTTGATTTTCATACCAAACACCGATCGCATCTACCTTGAAGACATCCACGAACGATGGAGAAGAATACTCACCATCACATCCCGCATCACCAAAGATGAATAGTATCGCGACTTCATCTATCAGGACGCAATCATGCAGTCGCTTGCAGTCCTCGGAGAACCCGCCGGAAAAATATCTGATGAATTTCAGGAACAGCACCCGTAACTCCCGATCCGCCAGATAAAAGATCTCCGCAACATCCTCATCCACCAATACTTACCCATAGACCTTCAGCGTGTCTGGACAATCGCAGTCAAAGACGTCCCCGCCCTCTACAGAGATAGAGACCACCTCCTGAAAAATTACCACACCCTCCCTCCCCCTGACCAAACCCACTGCGCTCCACTCACCCGTACCCCCCTTACACACGAAACACCCCCATCTCCTTCATAACCTCTCTCCCTCTCACCGCACCCAAAGAACGTAAGTATAAACACTAATACTCACCTAATATTATGTTGCCGTGAGAGGAGGGTTGGATGAAAACTGAGGTTTTAAAAAGCATCAAAGAAACCGAAGCCCAATGTAAATCCACGATCACTGCAGCCCAGGCCGAACGTGAGCAAACACTTGCAAACGCACGACTTGAAGCTGACAACCTGATTGCCAAGGCAACCAATGTTGCCGAGGATTACAAAAAGCAGCGTCTTTCAGATGCACGAAATGTTGCAGCAGCAAAGCATGCCGCAATCGTGAAACAGGGCAAAGCAGACGCCGAAGCCACGATTGCAGCCGGAAGCAAAAAGCTCCCGCAGGCAGCCTCGTTGTTTGTAGAACGGTTTAAGGAGAAACTGCATGTTTCAGCCTAAACCGATGACGCATCTGCTCATTGCAGCGCCAAAAGAGCAGATGTCGTCAGTTGTGACTGAATTATACCGTCACCGAGTCTTCCACATAACCGATTTTGTAGATCAGGGGAAGGAAGGTTACGAAGGCGTACGCATAGGCACCCCTCTCGAGGGAGCCGGCGACCTTTCCACCAACCTGCTGAAAATACGTTCCATCGAAAACGTATTTCAGACAAGCCCCGAAACGCTTTTCGACGTTCCCAAACGTCCTGTAGAATCGATCCGACAAGCAATTGAGCGTGAACTCCCTGCCATTGAAGCAGAAGTAAACGACCTCACGGTACATCGATCGACCGCAGAATCCCGTATCCGGGAATGCGAACAGCGTATAGCAGAACTCAAACCTTTTGCACTCGTACCGCTTGAGATGGATCTCTATCGCGGCTACGAAAGCATTACCGCAATCGCCGGCTACATCGAAAAAGATGTCACCATCGACGTCCCGCATGAAAAATACTATGCAGCACGCAAAGATGGAAACTTCCTCGTTGTATTCGTCGAAAAACAGCATGCCGCAGAAGTAGAACGCATACTCGCCGACGCAAACTTCCAGTCCGTTCCTATCCCGGACGAAACCGGAAGTGTTCAGGCAGCAGTTGACAAGTACACTGCCGACCAGACCCAGGCAAAAACCGCGTTCGCTGAAGCAAACGCAAAAGTATCCGAGCTCAAAGCAAAATATGCCGACTTACTCGCCGCATGCGACGAAGTACTGTCCGGCGATGTGGAACGTGCCGAAGCCCCGTTACGGTTTGCGACCACCGAGGAAGCATTCGTCATTGACGGATGGGTCCCCGCTGATCACATCGAACCGATCACCGCAGGCTTAAACCAGGCAACCGGCGGCCGCGTATACGTAACGGTTGACGACGACGAAGTCGACGCAACCGCAATACCGGTGGAGTACAACAACCCATCGTTTGCAAAGCCCGCCGAACTTTTCATGGACGTCTATGCACGTCCGAGATACAACGAAATTGACCCGACATTAATTCTCGCCATCATGTTCCCGATCTTCTTCGGTCTCATCGTTGGTGATGTAGGATATGGTATCATCTTCTTAATCCTTGCACTCGCCGTCCGCAAGATGGCAATGTTCAAAGGAGAAGGCGGTAAAAACCTTACCAAAATTCTCGTCGGCTCAAGTATCTCAACAATATTCTTCGGACTGCTCTATAGTGAATGCTTAGGATATGCCCTGCCGTGGCATGCCATCATCTTCCAGCGCCATCTGGCGATCGGAGCTGACGCCGCCCATGCAGCCGGACCCGACGCAATTCCCCTGCTTATCATGTCCGTATGGTTTGGTATCGCATACATTACCATCGGCCGTATCTTTGGAATCATCAACCACTATAGAATGGACCACGCAGGAAAACACCGCACCAAAGCAATCATCGGACAGGTCGGATGGATCGCCATCCTCTGGGGTCTCTTAATCCTCGTCTGGTCCTTCTTCTCGATGGAAAAGATGTTTGGAATCGTCGGCATGATGCCTGACTTCACCACCGCACCCCTGATCGCACCGGGTCTTTCTGTAACCGCTCTTGGAGGACTTATCCTGCTCGTACTCGGATGCATCTTCCTTGCACAGGAAAATGTGCTCGACTTAATGGAAATCCCGACAATCATCTCACACGTACTCTCCTTCTGCCGTATCGCCGCAGTCGGACTGTCGTCTGTTGCAATCGCCATGGTCGTCAACTACCTCTCCTTTGGTATGTTCATTGACCCGGCACTTGCAAACCTCGATGCAGTCGGTGTAATAATGATAATTGTTGGTGTCCTCATATTCGTATGCGGTCACGCCCTCAACGTAGGTCTCGGCCTTCTTGGTGGAGGTCTCCACTCGATTCGTCTTCACTACGTTGAATTCTTCACCAAATTCTACGTTGGTGGAGGCATCAAGTACAATCCGTTTGGACTTAAACGCAAATTCTCAGAGGAGTAAAAACTATGGCAATTGAAACTATGACAGTTGAAGCAGCACAGGCAATGGCAGTCGGATACAAAGCAATCGGTGCAGGTCTTGCAGTAGGTCTCGCAGGTGTCGGTACCGGTCTTGGTGAAATGGGTATCGGAGCAGCCGCAGTCGGAGCAACCGCAGAAGACCGCGAAATGTTCGGTCTCGCCCTTCTCTTCACCGTGCTTCCGGAAACCATCGTCATCTTCGGTCTTGTGATTGCACTGCTTCTGCTCTTCTAAGAGGAGACCTGTCAATCATGGGACTTGAGATTGTAGTTGACGAAATCAAGGCAAAGGGTAACCGCGAGGCAGCCCGGATTAAATCCGAAGCTGAAGCTGAAGCAAAGACTATTGTTGCCGACGCAACCAAACGTGCAGAAGAGATCCGCCTTGCCGCGGAAGCAGACGCCGTCCTCCAGACGGATCGTATCACGATCCGTGAGGTGGCAGCCGCAAATCTGGTCGTCAAACGCGACCAGCTCAACGCACAAAAGGAACTGCTCGACAAAGTCTACGGCGAAGCATCCTGCCAGATCGCAAACCTTCCGGCTGACATTCACGCCAAAGCCGCACGCTCCCTCCTCAAAGATGCTGTAAAGCAGATTAAGGAAGGCATCGTGTTCGCAAACGAGCGTGACGAAGCTGCTGTTAAAGCAGCCATCTCGGAACTGAAAACCCTTTCCGG
The DNA here is from genome assembly GCA_964483485.1 of uncultured Methanomicrobiales archaeon. Taxonomy (GTDB): domain Archaea; phylum Halobacteriota; class Methanomicrobia; order Methanomicrobiales; family Methanocorpusculaceae; genus Methanocorpusculum. Next base: position 2,507 of record CAZABQ010000098.1, on the reverse strand, counting down.
ATTTACGTTTGGAGGAATCACCGACATCGACGGCGGTGTCGTAGTACAGAGTGCCGATGGCCAGCTCACGCTTGACCTCTCCTATCAGACCTTCATGGGCGAAGTATGGGAATCAAGCCTCAAAGACGCATCGGAGATCTTGTTTGGATGAGGTAAAGAATGACTGAGGTAATGAGCGGTCCTGCTCCATATATCTATGTTTCAACCCGTATGCGGGTGCGCAAAGCAAAGCTCATCCAGCGAGAAGAGTATCTCCGCATGCTGAACATGGGCCTCCCCGAGTTCACCAGAGCAATCGAGGAGATGGAGTACAAACGCGAAGTCGATGAACTCTCCGCATCATTCACTGGTGTGGATCTCATTGAAAACGCCCTGTCCTGGAACCTCGCAAAAGAGTATCAGCGCATCATCGCTCTTGCTCCGGGCGAGATGAAAGGATTTACCCGTGATTACCTGCACAAATGGGATATTCAAAACATTTTGACTATCCTTCGTGGAAAAGCCCAGGGTCTATCCGATGGAAAGATCCGGGCAGTACTTGTACCAGCCGGCGAACTTGACGCATCCGTCCTTGATCGCCTGCTTACGGAAACCTCTGTTGAAAGAATCGTTGAAACCCTGCCGCAGAAACAGATGGCAGAAATTCTTTCCGCAGGACTCTCCGAAGCGCTCGAGACCCACTCCTTTGGCAAACTCGAGAACGAACTCTACAAGTACTACTATGCGACGCTGATTAAAGCAGCACGCGGCGGCATGAAAGGCGGATTACCGTTCTTCAAATACGTCGTGTTTGAAATCGACATTAAAAATATCACCAACCTCTTCCGTATCCGTGCTCAGGGCAAACCTGATGTAAATACCTCGGATATCTGGATTGAGGGTGGATCGTACCATGCTGACGAACTTGAGCGTCTCTGCTCGGTCGAAGGTCTGGACGAAGTTGTCGACACGCTGAAAAAGAAAGTCAAGTCGCCTGTGCTCATTGAGGCACTCGAATCCCTGCGGGAAAAGAAACCGATCTACGCAATCGAAGGCATGCTGATCACAGCCCAGCTGAATCAGATGGACAATGTCTCAAAGCGCAATCCGTTCTCCATCTCCCCGCTCCTCGTGTACCTTGAACGAAAGAAGTATGAAGTAGCCAACCTCCGTGCACTTGCCCGCGGCAAAGAAGCAGGCTTAGCACCCGAGGTTCTGGAAAAGTATCTGGTGATGTAATGGAAATCGCAGTTATTGGAAACAAGGAGTTCGTTATCGGATTCCAACTTGCAGGTGTACGTAAAACGTACTCTGCAGAAACCCCCGAAAAACTGACCGAGACCATCACCCGTGTCTTAAACGACCCCGAAGTTGGCATTCTCGTTCTTCAGAGCGCAGACCTTGAGCAGATCCCGCGTCGTCTGCAGGTAGTCATTGAAAACTCCGTCAAACCGACCATTGTAACCATTGGTGGGCAGGAGGCAGGTCTCTCCCTGAGAGAGCGTATTAAGCGTTCGGTGGGTGTTGATTTGTGGAAGTAAGTAATAAGCCAGGAATACTCAAACGCATTGCAGGACCTGTGGTCACTGCAGTCGACCTTGACGCCCACATGTACGATGTGGTCAAGGTCGGCAACGAGGAGCTGATGGGTGAGGTCATTAAGATCGATGGTGACGATATCGTCATTCAGGTCTATGAATCCACCACGGGCATCCGCCCGGGAGAACCCGTCATAAACACCGGACTTTCGCTCGCAGTCGAGCTTGGTCCGGGACTGCTGACCAGTATCTACGACGGTATTCAGCGTCCGCTGGAAGTCCTCATCGAAAAGATGGGCAACTTCATTGCACGCGGAGTTACCGCACCCGGACTTGACCACGAAAAGAAGTGGGATTTCAAGCCGGTCGTAAGTGCAGGCGCAACCGTAAAACCGGGACAGGTCATCGGTGAGGTGCAGGAAACTCGCAGTATCGTGCACAAGATCATGATCCCGCCGAACGCAAAAGGCGGCGTTGTCAAAAACATCAAAGCAGGAAGCTTCACGGTTGATGACATCATCATCGAACTCGACTCCGGCGAAGCATTCCCCATGATGCAGCGCTGGCCGGTTCGTCTCCCGCGTCCGTACGTCGAAAAGCACACCCCGAACATTCCGCTCTTAACCGGACAGAGAATCCTTGACGGTCTCTTCCCGATTGCAAAAGGCGGAACAGCAGCAATTCCGGGACCGTTCGGATCCGGAAAGACCGTTACCCAGCAGCAGCTGGCAAAATGGTCTGATGCAGAAATCGTCGTCTACATTGGCTGCGGTGAACGCGGCAACGAAATGACCGAAGTTCTGACCGAGTTCCCGGAACTCACCGACCCGAAGACCGGAAACTCCCTGATGGAAAGAACGATTCTTATCGCAAACACTTCCAACATGCCGGTGGCAGCCCGTGAAGCATCCGTGTACACCGGTATTACTCTTGCCGAGTACTTCCGTGACATGGGCTACGACGTCGCACTCATGGCAGACTCCACCTCCC
>CAZABQ010000097.1:0-6990 GCA_964483485.1 uncultured Methanomicrobiales archaeon | reverse complement strand
ATGAGATAATTTAATAGCTCTCCCCTTACGAATACTCACATAACCAAGATGAACCTGAAAGATACCGCTGAAATAGATCGACCGCGGGAGAAACTGATCGCAAACGGACCGCAAAACCTCACGCTCGCAGAACTCGTCGCAGCGATCATCGGACGAGGAACCGTAAAAAACGACGCGCTCAAAATCGGAAAAGCAGTAGGCAGTATCCTGATGGAAAACACCTACAAAACAACCATAGAAGACATCGCATCAGTTGGAGGTATGGGACCGGCAAAATCCTGCCAGATACTTGCGGCTCTGGAACTCGCCCGCAGATTTCCTCCGCCCGACCGCAAACACGCCGTAATCAAGTGTGCAGAAGACATTCTCCCTTTCGTCAGCCAGTATCGCTACGACAATCAGGAAAATGTCGTCGCAGCCACACTCTCCGGCGCACATGAAATACTCAACATACGCCTCATCACCCGCGGCCTCGTCAATGAAAGTCAGGTTCATCCCCGCGAAGTATTTGCAGACGCCGTCACCGACCGTGCAGCAGCAGTAATTCTCATTCACAACCATCCGTCAGGAAACCTCACGCCGAGCAAACGGGACAGAGCAGTCACGGATAAGATGCAGGCAGCAGGAAATATTCTCGGCATCAGACTTCTCGATCACCTTATCATCGGTCCCTGTGACAGCTGCCAAAGCATCCTTCGCGAAGAAAACCACCCCGGTGAAAACCAAGACCTTATGTGATTCCCCCTCCCATAGATATTGATACACTTATGCCAAGCACGATCATTGTCGGCGGCTTTTTTGGTGACGAAGGAAAAGGAAAAATCGTCGCCCACATTGCCCAACAGGATAAAGCAAAAATTATCGCACGCGGTGGTGTCGGACCAAACGCCGGTCACACCGTGGAAGTGGGTGACAAAAAATACGGTGTCCGAATGGTACCGTCCGGATTTGTCTATCCGAGTGCAAAACTCATGATCGGCAGCGGCGTGCTGGTGGACCCGCGGGTTTTCGCCCGTGAACTGGAAATGCTGCAGTGCGGAGATCGCACATTCATTGACAGCCGCTGCGGCATCATCGAAGAAGAGCATATCTACAAAGACAAACACGACGCACACCTGTCCAAGACCGTCGGCTCAACCGGTTCAGGATGCGGACCGGCAAACTCAGACCGGGTAATGCGGACAGCACGTCTCGCACGCGACATCCCCGAGCTTGCACCCTACATCATTGACGTCGCCCAAAACGTCAACGATTCAATCGACGCAGGTGACTCAGTCATTATTGAAGGAACCCAGGGCTTTGGTATCTCTCTCTACTACGGAGACTATCCCTATGTAACCAGCAAAGACACCTCCGCATCCCAAATGGCAGCCGATGTCGGTGTCGGTCCGACCAAAATCGATGACGTCGTTGTTGTCTTCAAGGCATTTCCGACGCGTGTCGGCGAAGGCCCGTTCCCGACCGAACTTTCCCACGACCGGTCCCTGGCCATGGGAATTCAGGAGTTCGGTACCGTCACGCACCGTGAACGGAGAATCGGTACCTGGGACGGCAAGATGGCACGCTACTCGGCAATGATCAACGGCTGTACCTCAATCGCCATCACCGGCGTTGACCACATCGACCCGGCAGTCTTCGGTGTCAAAGAATACAGCAAACTCACCCCGAAGGTCAAAGAGTTCCTCAAACAGATCGAAACCGACACCGGCTGCCCGGTCGGCATCATCTCAACAGGACCGGAACAGTCGCAGATCATCGACATCAGAGCTGAGCTGTAACAATGAAACGCTGGGTCCTCGACATCATCTGCTGTCCTGTCTGCAAAGGAAACTTTATGCTTACAGAGATGGAGGGTAATGATACAGATATTGTCGAAGGACTGCTGACCTGCACATCCTGCAAACGGGTGTACCCCATCTCCTCCGGTATCGCAAACCTTCTTCCGGATAAGGAAGAGAAATGAGGTTGAACGTATATGGCCATTGTTGAAATTCAGCTGAATCGTCTTGGAATCAATTCTCTGGAATTATCCGCCGACGCGGTGGACGTCAGTGCGGGAACCGCACTGCACGTTCGGTTCATAAACCACGGCTCGCCGACGCATGCAACGCTCCGCTGTGAAGCATCCGCATACACCGACTTCACCTATGAAAACATCTATGTTGAAAGTGAAGCAGAGCTTGAGATTAAGATAAAAGAAGAGGCAGGATCCGGTAGTTTTGACATGCAGGTCATCACCGGTTACGGCATGCGGCGCGAATCATTCACGATTAATGTACTGAAATCCTGTCCCGCACCCGCGCCGGAGCCGATCATCTTCCCTGAAGAACCCGTTGAGACACCAAAGAAAAAGCGTTCTCATGATCTCGGCGGAGGTTCGGGAAAAACTGCGATCATTGCCGTCATGCCGATCATCGCCGCCGTAATTCTCATCTTATGGCAGTACCTCCCACTGAATATTGACGGTCTCGCAATGACGATCATCATCTACCTCATCATGCTCGCCGGAGTCATCATCGCATGGCGTTCGGCGCAATAATACTTTTTTTTGCACTCATTTTGGACAGGCTGATAGGTGATCCCCACTCAAGATTCCATCCTGTTGCGCTGCTTGGAAGCCTGATAGGACTCTGGGGAAGAACAAACTATTACCCGAAAAAACTGGAGCGGATCATTGGCATCCTCGGATGGCTGCTGACCGTACTCATCTTCACGCTGCCGTTCCTCCTGCTCTCCCGGCCCTCGGAATGGTGGTACATCCAGTTACCACTCGCAATACTTCTGATGAGTTTCTGCTTTGCATGGAGATCTCTTGAAGAACATGTCCGTGCCGTTGAAGACGCACTTGCCAAAGGAAACGAAGAGGGCCGCGCAGCAGTTCGGATGCTTGTCAGCCGGGACACAGGAAAACTGTCTCATGAACAGATTCGATCCGCAGCCTACGAATCAGCCGCAGAAAATCTCGTGGACAGCATTGTCGCCCCGCTCTTCTGGTTCACCGTCTTTGAACTCCTGTTCGGCATGGGCATTGTGGGTGCTGCACTATTCCGTGCAGCAAACACCATGGACGCAATGCTTGGTTACAAAGATGACCGCATCCGCATCGGCTGGTTTGCCGCACGCATGGACGACGTACTCGCCTACATTCCCGCCCGGATCACGGGGGTACTCCTTGTACTGATCTTCATGTGCCGCGGGCGGCTTGATAAAGCACTTGCCGCATACCGTTCTGATCATACCAAACGTCCCGGATTCAACGGCGGCATCCCCATGAGCCTCATTGCCGGAGGATGCGGTATCATGTTTGACAAACCCGGCGTCTACACGATTGGTGTACCAGAGAGAACACTTGCAGAATGCGGCAGATGTATTATCAGAACCATGCAGGAAACACTGACACTATTTTCCGCAATTGCAATCATTGTTCTGCTGGTTTTAGGACGATGAATCATGTAAAAATAAATTTCAGACAAATATTAATAATATCACATGAATAACGTATTTTCCTCAAATTAGATCAGTATCAGATAAAGAGAACGTGACTTGGGTGACCCCGTACCCGATTAACCTTTCAAAAATACCTGTAGATCATTCATTCCAAAAAAATACCAGAGTAATGGAAACCAGACTATGAATCACAGATCCAGTTGTGCAATTGTTACCCTCATACTTCTTGGTCTTGCCGTACTCTGTGCAGGATGCATCGACCAGAATCAGCAGCAGACATCACCACCCCTTGAAGAAACCTACACAGATCAGATACAGGCAACAGAAAATCTGACCATACAGATTGGCAGTAAACTCGCAAATCTGCAGGAAGCACTGATACAGGCAGCAAATGCCATCGCAAACGATAGGGATAATAAAACTCTGGCGGATCAGGAGTTCAACAAACTGTATCTCAACTATCCGGAGGTTGAGGCGTTCATGGTCGCAGACGAAAACAAGATCATCCGTGACATCTGCCCGGACAACACCTATCTCAGTCCGTATCTGAACACCAAGATAACAGACCCGTACTTCAACATTACTGCAGACTCCCCTCAGTTGAACTTCGGCCACTTCCAGTACGAGAACCGATCCGTAGCTGCGGTGGTAACACCGCTGATAACCAGTGAGAAAGAGTACAAAGGAGCACTCATTACGGTTGGTGACTCGTCACTGTTCTATCAGAACGAGGTATATGAATTCCAGAAGAACACCGGATACCGGGCATGGATTGTGGACGAAAAGGGGCGTATTTTGTACTACCCGGAACGAGACCAGTTCACTACAGATATTATGCAGCTAAAGTCTCCGAACCAGACCGAGTTGAATCGGGTCCTACAGACAATTCTTAAGACAGAGTCAGGGATTGCCACATACTCCGATTATAACTACGTGAAACTCAAGATTACGCGGCAGGCTGCAACATGGGATACCGTAACCGGCTACAAGGACAGCAATTATGTACCGATCGTTGTGGTGACCTCCGAGATCAACAGCAGTCAGCAGATAACTCATCCGGAAAAATCCACAAATCTGAATCTGGAAGGATTTGTCAACAGCGCGTACTTATTTACAAAAGAGAACGGACGGGAAGCAGCGCTTGCAGAGTTCAATGATCCAAACGGCAACTTTACAACAGCAGAGTATTACATAGCCGCCTTTGATATGAACGGAACACTGCTATCCAATCCCTACCGTGCACAAATTATCGGAGAAAACCGGCTGAACTATCAGGATGCAAACGGAGTACACACCCTCTGGATGTTTGCCGACCGCGCCCGTCAGGGTGGAGGCTATGTAACCAATGTGTATGAAAATCCGATGAATTCCATGCAGACCGAGGTGAAAATCAGTTATGTTCTGCCGGTAGACGACGACTGGTACATTACCGCAGGAGAGTTCCATCCAGAAACAGATGCTGTTGTCCCGCCGAACGTACGGATTGAGATGATCCAGTATGCACGTTTAGTGGAGGTGCTCATTCAGGAAAACGGCAGGGATGCAGCAGCTGCATCACTCAATAACAAAAGCCATTATCGTGCTGATATAGAACTGAACATCTTTGACAAATCTGGAAATCTTGTTGTGCATGACTCAAATCCTGAGATGGTCGGAACAAACCTTATGGGCGTGACTGATATCTATGGAGCATCCATGATTCGTGAACTGATAATGTTTGCAGGAGACGAGGGAGGATTCCGGTACACCAACATGCCGCTGGAAACAAAAGGGATAACAGAACTCTCTCTGGCATATGTAAAACATATCGGAGATGAGTTGGTTCTGATGGTCAGTGTTCCAATGGACAAAGAAGAATAAAGAGAGTCACACCGGCCGGACGCTGACCTCACCGGAAGACAGCGTCCGCAGCTCATTTCCAATAGTAACGACGAGACCGCCAAAATCATCCACCGAGACTGCAACGGCATCATGCCAGACACCCTGTTCCAAAAACCGGATCGGTTTTCCAAGGATCATTGAACGACTGCGGTACTCCTCAAGAAACGATCGGTCCGTCAATGTTTCCGAAAACGCGAGGAGATGATTAATTACAGCAGCCGCAAGACGGTTGCGGGAAAATCCCGGATTCTGATCGAACAGTGATCCGGCAACTGAAGAAATCTCATCAGGAAATTCTGCCGCAGAAACATTGATCCCGATACCAACCACCACACACTCAACACGTCCCGACTCAAACCCGCTGACCGCCTCGCACAAAATACCGCAGACTTTTTTGTCGCCGACAAATACGTCATTGACCCATTTGATCTGCGGGGAAATACCTGCCACCTCCTCAACAGCCCGACACACCGAAACAGCCGCCGCAGTCGTGATCAGCACCGCATCAGTAAACAAAAGTTCCGGACGCAGTACCACACTCAGATAGATGCCGGAGTTTTTGGGTGAGTAAAAGGACCGGCCAAGCCTGCCCTTGCCGGAAGTCTGCTCCTCGGCAAGCACAACTGTCCCGTGAACCGCTCCCTGAACAGCGAGAGCCTTTGCATCATCATTCGTCGAACCCGTTACTTTATGAATCGTAATCGGCAGATCCTGATACTTGGCAGGCAACCACGGACGCATACCCTCCTGCGACAAGATATCCGACTCCGCATCAAGACAGTAACCTTTGTTCGTCACCGCTGTAACGGAGTGACCCTCCGCCTCAAGAGACTTCACCGCTTTCCAGACTGCAGATCTCGACACGCCAAGTGCTGAGGCGAGATATTCGCCGGAAACAAATGAACCGCGCCTCTCTTCAAGAACGCGGAGAACAGACTCTTTTACCGTCATAAAAAGAGAAGTTAGACTGCTGCCGGCTGGGCAATCACGTTTTTCGGCAGCATGAACTTCACGACAAACTCCGGGATCGACTGATCACTCTGGATAAGCATCTTGAAGTACGCCTGATTTTCGGCAGTATTGCCCTGATACTCAAGCAGAACCTTATAGTTGATCGTCAGTACATGGACTTTGCCAAACAGGGTTGTCAGCGTTGCAGTCTGTTCGCCGATCGTTATCGGCTGTCCGCGAACGAGTTTGGTGACGGTACCGTCAGCAGAGAACATCATTTCATTTCCATCGGAAAGGGCAATCAGGGTGTGACCGCTGATATCAACCGGCTGACCAATGGGGAACCAGACGCTGTACGTTGTGGTGTACGGATAGCTCATTGCTTGTCCGGGACCTACCTGAACCGAGGCAGTCGCAACCAGAACGATAAGAACCAGAACAATCAGCAGAATAATACCGCCGATAATCTTTCGTTTCCGGCTCTTGCTTACTGACTGCTTTTCTTTCCGTTTACGTTCCGCCTCTTCAGCAGAAAGACGCTGCGCCTCAAGCTCAGCCTGCATCTTTGCATCAGCGGCAAGTCTCTGAGACTCCATCTCCTGCTTCATTCTCATCTCGGTTGCCGATTTCTCATCCGCCGCAGCTGCAGCAGCATGTGCCTCGGCTGAAGCCTGAGCTTCCGCCTCAGCTTTTTCCCGGTTCAACCGTTCT
>CAZABQ010000096.1:0-7033 GCA_964483485.1 uncultured Methanomicrobiales archaeon | reverse complement strand
CTCAGAGCATCATACACCATGCGTCGCCAGTGTTCAGGACCGAAACGGTACGTATCACGCGCGAGAAGAACATCCGCTCCCGGACTTTCCATCAAAGAAGCGTCAATTCTATCCAGCGTTGAGCGGGCAGCATCTAAGATCCACAAATCGCGCGTTTCCTGATCCACAACCAGCACAGACTCAGCACGAACAGACGTGAAAATCTTCCCGTCAGGCGTCGTGTAAACGCTCGGCTTGCCGATAACCGCAACAAATACCGGCATTTCAGGATCAATCTTTGCCAGCTGATGCATCGCCTCCGGCTGATAAGACCCGGCAGTCACAAAGAACAAACCGGTCGGATCCGAAATACGCGCGCGATACAGAACATTCTGATCACCCACCTTATCCTTCTGCGTAATCGTTCCCACCAGGAGAACACGATTGCATCGCTCGCCCGTCGGCAGAAGCACATACAATGGACTCTTCTCATCCTCTGTATCTTTAAACGTCTTCGTAGCCTCGCGCAGTTCTGAAGCAAACACACGCTTTGCCGGCTCTCGTTCATAGGACATAAAATTTGAATTCGCATCACTCATGACTTTTCACCCCCAAATACAGACCCCGCGCGATTCATCAGTTCCGCCGTTACCGATGGGTCCAGACGGACAAACTCCGCAGACCGTACCAGAATTCTTCCCTCAAAATCATTACCCAGACAGCGAAGATACCGGCCGCAAAGTTTCTCCACAAACTGCGCCTGAACCTCTTCAAGTCCGAGAGGACTCTCAGAAGCGAGATCAATCGCCTGCTCCATCGTAATTCCTGTCAAAGACTCCGCAACCTCACGACCAATCAACACATTAAACGCCTTCTTCCCATCATCCAGAACACCCTTAATCCGCAGATCATAATGGAAATTCGGTTGGATCTCATGAATCGGACAGAAATTCTGTCGGGACAGAACCCGGTTACATCCTTCCACCGGACACCGCTTCACCAGACCCGAACCTCCGGAGATCTGCACCATCGCACCCGAAAACTCATCCATTGCTGTACCAACAGCAATATCCGCCTCCGGCTCATCGGCCTCATACACCGCAGAATTCAGCACAAGTGACAGACGACCGTTATACTCATCCACCTTCGCATTCGTCACAGTATACACACGACCGGGTTCAAGTTTTTCCTTCGTATCATCCTTCCACAAAACAAACTTCACGCGACCGGTCTCATCACCAAGGAGACCTGTCTGCAACATACGATCGCTCCGCGACTCCCACTCCTCAACAAACTTTACGCGCAGTGATGCGTAACCTACCGCAAGATCGCGGACGGTCGTTACCGGCAGAGGTGAAGAAGGAACAGCGCCCTGAACCGCAATATCTGCTCCGCCCTCAACCGGAGAATACTCCGCACTGTTCAGCCCAAGAGACAGACGACCATTATACTCATCCACCTTTGCATTCCTGATCAAATACACCTGACCTGAAACAAGCTTCTCTTTGCGATCATCCTTCCATAGAACAAACTTCACGCGACCGGTCTCATCACCGACAAGACCGCTCTGAAGCATACGATCACTCCGCGATTCCCACTCCTCAACAAACTTCACGCGAACTGTCGCATAGCCTACCGCAAGGTCGCGGACATTTGTCACCGGTAGTTCTTCCTTTGGCGCAGGCATCACAACCGGTACAGAAATATCTGCATCCTCATCCTCCATCCAAACACCGGAGTTCAGCATCAGAGACAATCTCCCGCCAAACGAGTCCACGCTCGCATAAAATATATTATAGACCGATCCAAGCGTCAGCTTCTCTCTGCCCTCATCCTTCCAGAGAACAAACTTCATCTTCCCTGAAGCGTCAGCAACAAGACCGCTCTGAAGCATACGATCGCTTCGTGACTCCCACTCCTCAACAAACTTCACCTGAACCGAAGCCGCAACACCAGGCTTCAGATCAGAGAGGGAAACGGGCGGCGCAGGCATAAGACTGCGATCATCCTCGATCGGAATTACCCGGGAACCCGAATGGATCTTCAGACTCGGCACATCACGGAACGAATCAACAACCGCCGACTCAATCCGGTACCAGCGTTCAAGCTCCATATGGGGAATACCGTCGGCTTTGGAAAATACCACAAACCGCACCGCGCCCGAGCTGTCCGCAAGAACACCGGTCTGCGCAATCGACGGGGAAGCCGGCACCTGCAAAGACACAACCTTCACCTCAACCGTAACCCAGTCGTTAGGCTGAATATCCGCAAGAGCAAAAACGCCGCCCTCCGGCTCAGTCGCGGCGGCAGGCTGCTCATCAGCCGCAATATCATACAACCGCAACTGATCAGACAGAACTTTTCGTTCGGCCTCATACGCAACCACACCGAACTCATTGATGTAGCTTGCAAGTTTGTCCGTAATGCTCTGCCTGTCCGGCGAAACTCCTTTAGATTCTAACTTTTGGGAGATTCTGTCGGTAATCTGTTGGATCTGTTCGAGGTCCATAATGATCTCCAACAGACACATTGGCGTAAAGGGATATAAAGCATTGACCATGCGTACTGAAAGTGCTCAAGTGTCCAGTTCGGAAACATCAAGTAGTCAGATAGCCAAAATACTATACATGGCAATTACCATCGATTCAACGATCGCAGAGCTTCTTCGCGAGAAACCGCAGAGTGCCGCAGTTCTTCAGAGCTTTGGCATGGGCTGCCTTGGCTGTGCAATTGCAAACAATGAAACCATCAAGGAAGCCGCAATGGTCCACGGCATCCCCTTAGAAGAGCTTGCAAAAAAGCTCGGCATCTAAAAATAGTATTCATTCACTTTTTTCAAAAGACGCTTCAGTTCCAAAACATCAGCTTCCGGATTTTGCTGCAGATGAGATGCAACTTCAGGTATGTGTACGAGTCTGCATTCCATACAGCTCCATACCTCACCGTGCGGCGTATCGATCATCGCACCGAGAGAGAAATCCATACAAGGGTATAAGGGACAGTAGCAAAAACTGCACTGCTGCCGAGAATAATTGTGACAAGGATAGTAAGGACAGCCTTCCGGCACCCACTCCGTCCAGTGATCCCCTCCATATCGACTGTAGATGAAAAAAGACGGACGGACCCTCCTCACAAAACCGGGCTCTTCCCGCGACCAGCCGCGGGAAACACCCCACGTCGAAAGAAGATACGTATCAAACCGTACCAACGCCTCCGTAAGCGCCTGACGAACAGCTTTGGCAATCCTCTCCCCGGTCTCAGTAAGAACGCCCGCAAACATCTCGGGAGCTGACGATGATTTCTCTGCGGCAACCACTACAGCATCCGTGGGCGATGCACCGGACGGAAGTTTCCGGTCAGCCAGCACCTGCATTTTTACCTCCGTTGCCGTAAGCATCGCGCCAAGAAGAGCTGCATCCGAGAGAGGCCGGGTTGACGTGACAATAATATTGATAGTACGATTACTGTCGGAAACTCCGGCAGTGACAAACACCGTAATATAGTCATATCTGGCGATACAGAGATTAGTGATCGGAACCGCAGTCAGAAGACCAAACTGCGGCTGAAGAAAACCCTGTTCAGTAGAGATGCGATCAATCTCGGCAGCCGCATCGCCGGAGAAATTCCGGGGAATCGTAATGTTCAGAATCGTACGGACATCAGCAATCCCGCCGTCCACTCCACTGCTCGCCGCACGGAAGTTTCCCCGGACGATCAGAACATTTTCTCTCAGATAATACCGCATGACGAAAGATCAGACGTCTTTTTGATAGGTGTAGAGCGAGTAGTAGTCAACAACAGTTTTCTCAACAGGTCCTGTCTGTTCGGCAGGTTTCTTTTCAAAGATCTTGCCAAGCAGTCCTTTCTTCGGCTCTTCAACAACCGGGGCGGGATCGACCATGACTGTTGTCACCTGCCGATAGCCGCGGGAGATTTCTCCTGCCGGAACAAAACCACTCTTTGTTAAAAAGTTCATTGCCGCCGGATTCAGACCGGAGACCCGGGGACAGACAAGTGAGGCAAACCCGAGATCATGGGCGGTTGTACCTGAGTGCTCGCTCATCTTTTTTCCAACACCCAGATTGCGGAACGAGAACTTCACGGCATAGATGACTTCAGCAATATGAGCACCTTTGCCGGGGTTGAGTTTGCGGAGCAGATAGATACCGGCGACTTCACTGCCGATTTTCGCACAGAAGACGCGGTACTGATTCAGAAATTTCTCCATATCTTCGGGAGTGAGCGGGTTTTCCTCAAGGAATGCGTCACCTTCGGCGATAATGGAGTTCCAGACTGTCATGACATGGTAGAAGTCTGAGGGTTCGTACGGACGGATGGTGATGTTCATGGTAGTATACAGATATTAGGATGAATAGGATATAAGAACAATCCTGTGATCAAAACGCACCATCCTGCTCAAAACTTCTGCCGAACCGGAGGGAAAGCTCTGCCTTGTAGAGTTCTTTGCCGAGGTAGGCAGCGTGGTCAAGGTAGGAGACGCCGTCTTCGGCAAGGATGGCAGAAAATAGGTCATACCAGTTCGTCCCGCGAACAGCCCGACCGTTTCTGACGGCAACGATCATGCCGTTCTCGATGCCGATACGGAAGTTCCCGCACGGGTCATAGGCGGCAAGATCCTCTGAAGCCTGCGGCGCGTCAGTAATTTCCTCATACACGAGAGGCGGTTCTCTCCGGCACCGCTTTTCTTTGAGGATCAGCAGATCAACACCGACATCTTTGGGATACGGCCTTCCGGCTGATAATGCCATCATCTCTGCGGCACGCCGCATTTCAGCAGTTGTGCCGTGTGTTTTGTCGGAGTGTTCAGACACGAGCACCGCCGCAGCGCCGCATTCAGCGGCGGCAGCGGCAAGGAGAGCACACATACCGGGACTGTCGGCATCAACCATCTCAATGACGTTGACACAGCCGAGAACTTTGGGGCAGCCGAACTCAGGCAGATATTCGGCAAGTGAGGAGACCATCCCCGAGAGCGGAGGCTGAAGAAGCGGGTCGGCGAGTATCTTCGATAAACCGGCGTCTTTTGCTGCGAGGACGGTTTCTTCAAGCGTCGCATTGCGGGGAATAAGAACAACAGCGGCTTCCGCTGTCCGGACGGCATCGGCAAGAAGAGGAATGGTCTCTCTGGTCAGAGAAAAAATCATATCAGCACGGAACAGGGCTGCCCTGATCAGATCCGGGTCAATTGTATCGACCGACAGTGGAATGTCCACATCGGCGATTTCAGCAAAACAGCGGTGTACATCAGCAGGAGTTGCATCAAAGCCAAATCCGAGATCCACGACGTCGGCGCCGCAAGAGGCGGCAGAGAGAACAGCATCCCGGAGGGAAGGATGACGATGAGCATCCATAATTTCATGGATGACTTTGATACGGGAAGAGCCGCCGAATTTGACATCGCGAAGAGTGAATGCAGGCTCTGCTGCGGCTTCGAGATCGGCAAGACGGGATGCGGCAAATCTTCGCCGTTCGTCTGCGAGGAGATCGTCAGCAGGAACAGTTGCAGACAGGTTGTTCGATACAATCAGAGGAACACAAAGCCGCATGTCTGCGGCGTGGCGGGTTCCTTTCCGCACCGGAATGCCGAACGATGCTTCCACCGAGTCAAACGATGCTGTGCACATGCCGGAAACGACAACGAGGTCATAACTGTCCGCACAAACGAGACGGGCAAGCATTCCGGGAGAGAGAAAAGATGCTATCTCTCCCACGGGCACAATTTCAAACGTAAATGCATCAACGCCGGCAAGAGCGGCACCAAGTGCCGCCTCGCTCTGACGGCCTGTGGGAAAGAGGACATGCATAGGTAGTAATGTATTGCCGTTCCAACATCGAAATAGTTGGGGTTGGAGGAGGAGCCGAAGGGTACGGTTGTACAAACTCTCCGGCAGGGAAAAACACGGTAGGAATGTTAATCTGTAATAAGAGAGAACTCCCTTACTATCAAAATGGTTCTTCTCAAATGTGATCTGCACGTCCATACGAACGCATCAAGGGACGGGGAAAGTTCAATCGAAGAGGTCATCACTGCGGCTGTTGCCGCAGGCCTTGATGCGGTTGCTATCACGGATCATGACACAACAGAAGGATCCATTCGTGCTCTTGGTCTTAAGAATCCGGGAATTTTGATCATTCCCGGCATTGAAGTTTCGACGAAGCAAGGACATCTGCTGGTACTGGGCACAACCAAAGTTCTTCTGCCCAAACAGGATGTGCTTGTAACCATTGCCGAGGCGAAATCCCTTGGAGCCGTAACGATTGTTCCCCACCCATTTCACCGGTGGCGGCATGGCGTCGGTCTCAAGTGCCGGGAGGCACTGAAGGCAGCTGACGCAATTGAAGCATTCAACAGCCGCTATATTATCGGTACCGCAAACCAGAAAGCCGCACGGGTAGCGAAAAAATATCATCTGCCGGTAACATCAGGTTCCGACGCGCACAACTGCCGATTTATCGGATTCGGGATAACCGAGATCGATGCAGAAGACCGGTCGGTCGACGCAGTCCTTGCCGCAATTCGTGAGGGAAGGATTACCTGTACCTGCAGAAAAACGCCGCTCCGTACCTATACCCGCCAGTCATGGGACAATACCGTTCGCAAAATGCGCAGACGCGTGCCGAAGTTCCGGCATCGGCCAAGACGGAGAATGTTCCACCGGAAAAAATGAAGCTGGCATTTCTTGTCGGTTATCAGGGAGACGACTTTTCCGGTTCCCAGTTTCAGCCGAACAAACGGACAGTGGAGGGAGAGTTTGTTGCCGCAGGTATTGGCCTTGGTCTTTTTGCTGATGCCAAAGAGGCGCATTTCCGCATAGCAGGAAGAACAGACAAGGGAGTGTCCGCACGGCGGCAGGTCGTATCGGTTACTACTGCCTAT
This sequence comes from uncultured Methanomicrobiales archaeon, assembly GCA_964483485.1. Taxonomy (GTDB): domain Archaea; phylum Halobacteriota; class Methanomicrobia; order Methanomicrobiales; family Methanocorpusculaceae; genus Methanocorpusculum. Next base: position 156 of record CAZABQ010000096.1, on the reverse strand, counting down.
CCGCAAAAAGCAATGGATGCCCTAAATTTCTGGCTGCCTGATGATATCTGGTGTATTGGTGCAACAGAGGTGCATCCAGATTTTTACCCGCGCTATGCAGTAACGAACCGGACATACCGGTACTATTTCCCCTACCCGGCAGATATTGCCGCGATG
>CAZABQ010000095.1:0-7138 GCA_964483485.1 uncultured Methanomicrobiales archaeon | reverse complement strand
AGGGGTCTGATGCCGGTTCAAAAAAAGGTTAGTATTATTCGTCTCTTTTCTCGACTTCAGCGATCAGGTTTTCCATGACCTTGTCAACGGCGTCCCAGGTCGTGCTCTTCTCGCCGGTCTTTCTGACAATAAACGGTCTTCCTTCATCGCCTGCCTTGCGCATCTCAATATCAATCGGAATTGCCCCAAGATACGGGACATTGTACTGGGTTGCAGCCTTCTCGCCGCCGCCTTTACCGAAGAGATCAACGACTTCGCCGCAGTGCGGGCAGACCATGCCGGACATATTCTCAATGATACCAAGAACCGGGAGATCCATCATCTCAACGAACTTGATAGCTTTGGTGGAGTCAAGCACGGCAACGTCCTGCGGTGTGGTAACGATCACAGCACCCTCAACGTTCGGCGCGAACTGCACGATGTTAAGTGCCTCATCTCCGGTTCCCGGCGGAAGGTCAACAACGAGGTAGTCAAGCTCTCCCCAGTCAACGTCACCAAGGAACTGCTGGATGGCTGCCGCCTTCATCGGTCCGCGCCATACGATCGGGCTGTCGGTGGTGTTGAGAAGAAGTGCCATGGAAATAACTTTCAGGGAGCCGGTCACTTTTACCGGCATGATCTTGTTGCCGAGAGCCTGCAGCTTCAGATCCTCGATACCAAGCATCTTCGCAATACTCGGGCCGTGAATATCAAGGTCAAGCAGACCGGTCTGATATCCGTGGTTGGCAAGTGCGTAGGCAAGGTTTACGGAAACCGTACTCTTGCCGACACCGCCCTTTCCGGAGAGCACGAGAATCACGTGTTTTACGCTGATATCAGCTTTTTTCGGCTGCTGGCAGGTATCGGTTTTCTGTGCACATCCGTCACAGTGTCCGTCACATCCTTCTGGTTTGTCTGACATGTTTTGATTTCACCTGTAATGTAAGTCTATATAATGTATTGCTTACTCTGTTGCACCGTAGAGAGTATAGTCTTTGCGTATTTGGGTACCCGGAAAAACTCCGGCATCATCGGTTTTCCGGGACATCTATCCCTGCATAGTAGGGCTTTATGTCAAGTACCGGCGTGTTGTCAAGAGCTTCAAGACCCCGGACGGTCAGCGTCGTTCCTGTTATCGACTCAATCGTAACGAGAGTCAGGGACAGGGGATTTGGACGGACCGGAGCACGAGTGGCAAACACACCGGTCAGTTCCGTTCTGCCGTGCGGAATCACCTGCAGGATGTCGCGTTCGGAACGGTCGAACCAGCAGAGGATGAAGACAGCGTCCCCGGCTGCCAGACCGACGAGACCATCGCGATATTCAGGAAATATCTCGAGGGTACTGATCTCACGGGTATTTCTTCCCTGATTCGGCGCATCTTTGCGCTCCTTAAACGGAGAGTGAACGATTCCTATAGGCAGACAGGTAACCGGATCTCTTCCTGTCCGCAGTACCTCGACAACATCTGCCGCAGCGAGCTTGTCAAGAGCGTCATTACACATCCAGTCGCAGGATCCGATGTACGGATTTTCCCGAGGGACGTGATGATAGGAGACGTTCGCAAAAGATGAGGCGCTGCGTTTTACTTCCTCATGCAGCGGCTGAAGGACCGCGGAACGAACCTTATAGACTCCGTTCATCTGCGATACCATCAGTTCACTGTCTGAGTAAACGAGAATCTCGGTGGTTTTCGGGTCGGCATATTTTTTCGCTGACCGCAGGGCATGTATGAGCGCTGTGTACTCGGCGATATTATTTGTCTGCTTCCCAAGAACAAGTGCATCGGACTCCAGAACATCCGTTCCGCGAAGAATCAGCCATGCAGCTGCTGCATCTCCCGGATTTCCGCGACTCGCACCATCCGTATATAGTGTCAGGCAATCCATGCCAGTTCTGTTACCCCTCCCTCTATTTATTGCTGAGGTTTGTCAGAACTGGGGGATTATCCCCAATCTATACATCTATTATGTTGGTGGTAGATGAGTTAGTACTATGAAGGAGATTACCATCCATCTCGGACAGAATGGAATTACACCGTCAAGTACACTTTCCGGGGGAAATATTTCGCCGAAAATTGATCTCTTTGGCATACCTGCGGAAGTGAAGTACATCGCAGTCATTGTACAGAACAAATCCGGCGAAGGTAAGACCCAGTGTATCTGGTCGATATGGAACATTCCCGCGGTTGGATACATTCCTCCGGGATATGAGGCAGGTCCTGTACCGAGTTTCCCGTTCCCGGCAGTTCAGGGATTCAATGATTTCGGCGGGCACGAATGGCACGGACCGGAACCGAAACTCGGAAGCCAGGAACGGATGCTGTTTCAGGTATTCGGCCGGGCAGAACCGATCTCAATCTCGGCGGATGCCAAAATGGACGAGGTTATCGCGGCACACCGCGACGGTAAGACCGTTGCCTTCGGCAGTCTTGAATCAACGTTCAACGTCTGAACCCTCACACTCTTTTTTTGCGGCGTCTCCACCGTTCAACCGGGAAATACCCATAGGAATGCCGTTTTTTCAAAACGTTTTGCGCGGCAGAAAAACGGGGCTGTTTACAGCCATCATTTATCGCCGTATTTTGGCTTATTTTCAAATTGACGTAACCCTTGCCGATTTTTTTCTGTCACTACAGACAGATTTATACATGGCAAGATCACATCTAGAATTATGTCACACAAAGAGGCAAAGAAGGCAGAAGCCCCGAAGGCAGCAGCAAAGACTGAGGCACCGAAGGCAGCAGCCCCGAAGAACGCAAAGAAGAACTAAGGTTCTTTCTGCTTGTAGAGAATTTAGAATACTAGGATTGTTGAACGTGTGACACCCTTGTCCGGAAAATCTCCGGACAAATGCCTGCCACAGATATCATGCGTTGCCCGGAGCATACTGTCTCTTGGGTACTCGCATGTTTTGGCTGTTTTTTGTAAACGACTCGGTGCAGTGTTGAGTACTGAGGTTTTGCCGCAAAGTAGACATACCAGAAGACCTAAGGTATTTCTATGGCACTCATTACCGAAGAGATAAAAGAACAGATCGCCAAAGTTGGCGTCTGTCATCTGATCACCGCATCAAAAGCAGGTGTTCCCAATGCAGCGCCGATGGGTGGTCTGTGGGTCATGGACGATGATACTATCTGGATCTCCAACAACTTCATGAACAAGACCGCAGCAAACGTCCGCGAAAACCCCCAGGCAGCACTGCTCGTCTGGAGCAGAGAACTCGGCAACTGTATTCAGCTGAAGGGAGTCGCAACTCTTGAATCTGACACCGATGACTACAAGAAGATGCGGGAGTTAATGGAGGCAAAAAAGCCGGGACTGCCCAAGAAAGAACTACTGAAACTGGCAGTAAAAGAGATCTACACCTGCATGCCGGGTCCGGCAGCAGGAACAAAGATCGCATAACTTTTTTTTATTCCGCAAATCGTATTTTCAGTTGGTGTTCCACGGCAAAGATTGGAAATGCCATCAGAATGAGTTCGGCAAACGTAATCAGAAGTAAAAGGATGTACGGATCTACCACCCCTTCAATACCAAAGATTATGAGCGGAACAGCCACACACAGAATAACGCCGTAGAGGACAAAATATCTTCCAAACAGTCTCTGCGCCGTGTCCCATGCCTCCTGCGACTGTCTGGACCGTCGCGTCCGGTAACCAACTGTGCCAGAAATCTTTTTCGGCGGACACTTTTGTAGTATAACTCCTGCAATAACAGCAATCACCGGCAGCAGTAAAGACATTGCCCAGAGAAAGAGGACATCAAAATTCATTGCTGTTCTGCCCTGATTTCCCGAAGTTTACGTATGGCATGGGAGGAACGGGCAAAGAATGCGGAGAGGAAGAAGGAAAACTCAAGCGACCAGACATCATCGCCAAAGAGAACCTCATACCCCTCCTCTTCCATAACCAGTCTGACGTGTTTCCCAAGAGCACCTGACAGTATTTTCCGTTCATCCGAAAGCAGGGACTCAGCAGTCGTGTACTTGCGGCGAATCTCGGTGTAGTAACGGTCTTCATCAATCCAAGGGCCGGCAAACTGCTCCTGCATGAGATACTTCTCCACGAATCTGTCGGCATTTTCATGGTTCCAGACAGGAGGACCGTCGCGGACAACAATTTCCGGCAGTCGTGCGACAAGAAGTTCAAAGAGAATCAGACAGTTTTCCACACCCATGGAAACCTCGGCACGGTGAATCTGAAAGTCCTCGGCAACAAGCATGGCCCTGATGGACTCCATACTTTTGCGGAGTTGCGGAACAACAGTATCCGCAACATACGGAGGAGTTTTCAGTCGTATGGCGAGCATTGCGGTTCCGCGTTGTTTGAGGATTGCGGAAAACTCGGTTTTACCCATCTGGGTCGGAGGATCTGCGATGAAATAAAGACGGTTGGGAGATGCACAGTAATCACGGGCAAGTTCCATGAACTCGGAAAACCGTGTCGGTGTGAGAGCTGCAGCAACATTTCGGTCCTTGTCGGTTGGATCGATAACAATGAGCGGTTCACTGAACTTTTTCCGGATCTCTTTTTTCTCGGGGTAGTAGTTCTCAATATCGACAACCTCACCGTACCGATACTGAGACGCAGCCTGCATGAACGCGGAAAATCCCCCATAGGCAAGAATCAGAAGTTCACACAGATATCCGGAAAACCCTCCGGTCATGTGATCTGAGCCGTAAACACCCCCGCCTTTGGCAAACTGTTTGAGCAGCAGAACATCTTCCCGGAGATCTCCAATTTTCGGGAGAAGGTAGCGGGTGTGAAACGGAGTACGATCTACTGCACACTTCATCTCAGCAGTCGTACTGACGTTATAGCAGGGAACCAGATCCACATCGAATCCTTCAATTACGGCATTGAGATACGGATGTTCCGCATACTTTTCCTCGGCAGTTCCTGAAAATTTTTCGACCACCGCATACGCTGCGGCAAGTCCCTTCTCCTGGAGTTCTTCACGGGAAATTTCCGGGGAAAACAGCATGAAAATATCAATATCCTTATCACCGCGAACCCAGGTGCCGCGGGCGACTGAACCCGTCATCATCGCAGGAACACCCGCAACTTCGTACACTGCGGCGATGAGTTTTCTCCCCATTTCCTGTGCGGCAGAACGCTCCTCGGCAGTTGGAAGCACGCGGTCTAAGACCTCCTGTTCTATGGCATTTCTCGTCACAGTTTCACTCCTGCAATTGTTTCATATATAGGACCCGAGGGTGTTAATGTACTCTTTTTCAGCACGACCTCGTCAATGATACATGCACCAAACCTGATATCTTTGAGTGCTGCAAGCTTCGGCAAAAGAGCAGGCGAGTATTCTTTCACGCGGGCGAGAGTGAGATGAGGAGAGAATGGTTTTGGATCTTTTGGAATTCCAAGAGATATCAACTGTGCGTCAATCTGACCAGCAAGCTCTCCGGATTTTCCTGCGTCCGTGATTTCAGCCTTAATGACACGGGGCGGTCTTCCAAATACACCGATGCCGGCTACTGAGATGTGGTACGGTTCGCCGGAGATAGCAGAAAGTGACGCGGTGATTTTTGGTATTTTGGAGTCGGGAACCTCACCAAGGAATTTCAGCGTGATATGCATCTGGGGAGCACGCACGACGCTCAGCCGCGCAGGCGTTCCAAGAAGAGATTGTGCCGAGGTTTCAAGATTATGCTGAATATCCGGGGAGGGTTCCACAGCAATAAACAGTCTCACCATGAGTGGATATGTATGCGGTCAGGAAAAAAAGGTTTTTCAGGTGATGACTGAAAAATTATCGTGCAATCTGGCGGATGTGTTCGTCGGAAAGTTCCACCAGGGTTTTTTGTCCCGCAAGATCAGCAACGCTGCGAATTGCTTCAAGCAGGTGGACGGAGTCTTCAAGAAAACTCAGAATGTCTGCCGGGAAAAGATCGATGCCATACTCATCAAGCAGATGGTTATGGATTTCTTTGTGGTTGAGTCCCATCTCGCGAAGTTCAAGAACAGTAATGACGAATTTACGTTCAGGGCATCCGCAGAGCGGCGAGTCACGGCAGTTACACTCAAGAAAATCCTTGTAAAACCGCATAATCTGATCGCGTGTTCCAGGATCAAGACTGTCAATATTCATCGAACCGGTTATTGCCTCAAGATTTGCCGGATGGAAAGCTCCGTCCGGCAACCGGTATCCTGCCCCCCGCTGAAGCTTCTTAATGTAGCGGAATCTGGCACGGCCGGCAATCACTGGGCTTCTCCGGCTTCCTCATCGAAGTTCTTTAAGGATTTCATGGCATCTGCGATACGCTCGACTTCTACCAGCCACTCGTCAAAGAGGGTTGGCTCGTCAGTATCTTTGACGTATTTACCGCAGCAGCTCGCACCGTTGATAACTGCAGCACCAATTGACGATGCCATGTCAAGAGCCCGCTCCGGGTCCTTGTCAAAGATTTTGCGACCGTCTTTGACGAGATTCTTGACCTCTTCGGACGGCGGGTATGCCTGTTCCAGATATTTCTGTCCCGCGGAAAAGAGTACCAGCATGGAGACCTGCATCGATCCGACAATCTCGGCAACAGTTTCGTTCTGTACTTCTCCCATGACAATCTCCTCAACGCCGCGAAGTTTGGATTGTGCGTCTTCCAGAGAGATTCTTCCATTCTGGAAGAGCCGGATGATCTTTATTGTTGCAAGAGTAATGTCATCGGAAAACCCGTCAAGAATACGGTATCCTTCCGGCATTTCTTCACTCTCATCATCACCGGTAAAATCTGCTTCCGCAAGGGTATTCAGCCAGTTGTCCCAGCGCTCCTGATTATAGAAGATATAGAAGAGCTTGGCCGGTGAGGCCGGTTCGTCAGTTTTTTTGGAGGATTTCTTTGCAGCCATTTCTCACTGTAATAAGTTCTGTCCTGATTGTTATAGATGTTGTGATACAACGGCCGTACTGTGACCATGTACAGGGAACCTTTGGTAAAGCCGCCGTATATTTATCAGGTTAAAGCCCATACTGATAAAGAAACCATGTTCACACAGTGAATTTTACTATGAAAACAGTTCCCGCAAAGTTCCAGACGGTTCTACAGAAAAATTCCCCGCTGCTGATCGCCCTTTCCGGAGGTCAGGACAGTCTTACTCTTCTTGCCGCAGCAAAAGCCGTAAAGTGGGAATCTCCTCGGCGGCACGTTC
>CAZABQ010000094.1:0-7161 GCA_964483485.1 uncultured Methanomicrobiales archaeon | reverse complement strand
AAATTTTCAGGAGTTATTTCCTGCGACGATGACACGTAGAATTACAGAGTTCGATGGAGATGCATCATTATAACTTCAATTAGTGAATGGGGGTATATGTGAAAAAAAGAGGTTATATAATACTGTTATGTTGCCGATGATTTTTTCTCAGCCCGCTTTTTTATCACCTGCAGAACCGAAAGAATTCCCGCACCAAAAATACAGAAACCAATATTGAACGTCTCCCAGTTCATTGCCGGCATCGGATCAGAAAGCGTCGTTGCTCCCATTACAATCGCATACAGCGATCCAATCAGAAGACCAATACAGAGATAAATTGTCTGTGACCGGTAGCAGGCAAAACAGTGACGGATAACTTTCGCACTGATGGCAAGTCCTGCAATCATACCAAGCCCGAACGCAATCAGCATAGGAACGTAAGCAAAGTCCATGTGAAACACTGCACTGACCGCAGAGATGAGCGGAATGTACAGACCCATAATCAGAAGAAGCGTTGAGCCGGAGATTCCCGGAAGCACGAGGGCAGAGACTGCAATGATTGCGGCGATGAACAGATATATCGCAAGACCAAGTGACACCTGTGTCAGATCCACGCCGCTTCCTCCGGTCGCGGGATTCAGTATCATAAGAGCCGGCACCACCGCAACACCAACTGCCGTGAAAATGAGATGAAGATACCTGCCTTTGATGTACTCTCTCTCCTCCATAATAACAATCGGTACGGCGATGAGCGTAAGACCCACGAATACGGAACTTATCTCATAGATATACGTATGAAACAGCGTGGATAAAATCAGGACGCAGACGGAAAATCCTGCAACCCAGCCGAGACCGAGCTTGAAGAGAAACGGAAACGCAGCCTTTCGCTCCTCGTTTGTTCCCATCAGAAAGTTGTGAACCGAACCGATAAACTTCTCATAAAAACCGAGAAGGAACGCGATCGTTCCGCCGGAAACTCCCGGCACGCTGTCGGCAACCGCCATAGCAACTCCGCGGAAGAGATCTGTTATATGTCGTGTGAGTGTATGCATGCAAGTCCCTGTTTGTCTGAGGTATTCATTGGGATTGTTTCCTAATTACATTTCCGTCTTTGGGGACGAGGTGGAAACGAACGATTGGAAAAAAAGTACGACAAATCCGCCGAAGAGTTTTTTTTGAAGAGAAAGTCTCTGACACCTCCCTTTATCAGCGTGCGAAGTCCATACTATTCAGATAAAATATGAAATACCTTCTGATTCTTGGAGACGGTATGGCGGATGAACCGATTCCTGAGCTTGGGGGCAAGACTCCGCTTGAGGTTGCACATAAACCGAATATGGATCGTATTGCCCGCGAAGGAAAGTGCGGTATGATGCGTACGGTTCCGGACTCCCAGGAACCCGGGTCAGACGTTGCCAACATGTCGATCATGGGCTATGATCCAGACAAATACTATACGAGCCGCGGCGCTTTAGAAGCAGTAAGCATGGGCGTTCCGTTCGGCCCTGCGGATCTCGCCTACCGCTGCAACTTTGTGACCATCGAGAACGGCAGGATGAAAGACTTCTCGGCAGGCCACATCAGCAGTGCGGAAGGAAAGGAGCTGTTCGCCGCCCTCTCCGCACGACTGAAGGACTTTGGTGTGAAGCTGTATCCGGGAGTTTCTTATAGGAACGTTCTGATGCTGCCAAACGGCAAAGGATCCGTCACCAAGGCACCGCATGACATCGTCGGCGAGCTGATCGATCCGTATCTGCCGACCGGTGAAGACGCAGCCGAACTGCACCGCTACATGGTCATCTCCTACGACGTATTCGCAAACCACCCGGTAAACAAGGCACGGATCGCCGCAGGAAAAAATCCGGCAAACATGATCTGGCCGTGGAGCGGCGGAGCAAAACCCGCGATGCCGCCTTTCTCGGAGATGTTCGGTCGCAAAGGCGCCGTCATTTCCGCGGTGGATCTGCTGTTCGGCATCGCCCGCTGTGCCGGGATGGAGATCGTAAAGGTTCCGGGTGCAACCGGCTATCTTGACACGGATTATATGGGCAAGGCAAAAGCTGCGGTCGAGACGCTGAAAGGCGACGCAGACTTTGTGTATATGCATGTCGAAGCGCCGGACGAGGCCGGGCATCTTGGTTCGGTTGAGGAGAAGATCAAGGCAATCGAGCGGCTGGATGAAGCAGTCGGTTACATTCTTGACAACTTCGACGGCTGCGTGATGCTGATGCCGGACCATCCGACGCCGATCGCAAAGAAGACGCATACGAGAGACTCAGTACCGTTTGCGGTTCTCGGCAAAGGCAAAGATTCCGTGTCGGTGTACACGGAAAAAGAGGTCGCGGCAGCGGGAGGTTACGGTCTGGTGAAATCAACCGATCTTCTCCGCGTGATCTTTGCAGAAAAATAATTTTTTAATAGCACGGCTTGCCGGTCAGATACCGGTACAGCACCATATATTTTATCGCCGAACGCGGGTAATCGGACTGTACTTCGTAGTATGTTCCGTTTTTGCAGGAAAATAAAATTTTCATCTGCAGAGAAAACGCAAATCCCGCAATATCTTCAAAAGAAAACACGTGGGTCTCTTCCCCTTCGCCGAACTCAAACCGGTCCGTGAACAGGGCGAACCGTCCGGTTGCAAGATGCTCTGCTGCGCCGTCCTTGATTTTGTACAACCTTTGATCAGCATCCGAGACAATCGGCTCCTCGTGCTGATTCTGCAAAAGTTTCGGGATTTGGTCCTGCAAATATCCCCGCTGCCACTTGTCCCAGTCAGCGATGTTATCAAACGGCATAGCATACTCGCCTGCATTCTCGAAAAGCCCGTACTCAGTGTACCTGACGGAAAAACCGCAGTCGCAGGAGAAGATATCATCCCTGCTCTGGAGTTTTGCCATTCTCTTGCAGTGGGGACAGACATAGAGAACCGTCTCCAGATTTTCTGCAAGCCGCTCCCCGCGATATACTGCAGGTCGTACTTTCTGATCATTGAAGGCGTTTACGTACAGGTCGCAGCGGATTGCTTCGTTGATCTCATCAACACTCATGCCGGCAAGCTGCTCTTTTGTGTACTCGGCAACGAACTCCCCATACATTGGCCCTTTGCGTTTCACCGCCGCCCATCGGGGACTGCGGAGATAACCGCCGTGAATCCGGTAGGTCACAAGTCCAGCCCCGCTTTCTTTCACGAGTTTTCCTGTTACCGGAGAGATGAATGCAGTTTCCCCGTTGATGGAACGGACACCTTCCGGCGACATCCAGACATTTGCTCCTTCGGCAAGCGTCTGCTTAATCACCCCGACAACCTCGGTTGCCGGCACACCTTTTCTGCGGATGATGGGTTTTACGAAAAAGTTTGCAATCATGCGCAGCCATCGTTTGCGAAACAGATGTTCGCCTGCGACGAAGTACATGTGCTTTGGGCACGCAGCACCGATTAACAGATGGTCCCAGAGCGTTGTGTGATTGCAGAAAATGAGAGTCGGCCGGCTGTTCGGAACGCATTTTTCGTACCGGTACGACAGGCCAAAACGGACAAACGGAAGTACACAGATTCTTGCTGTTTTATAGACTATCGTGTGCCAGAGATGGTTTTTCAATGCGTTGCCCCCAAATATTCCGCCAAAACGAAAAGTTACACACTATTTGCCGCAAGAGATAATGAGTGTAACGATTGGCAGTACGAGCAGATCATATAAAAATAGAAGGATAGAAGGGTCGTTATGCTGCATTCGGGAAGAATAACGGCTCACCATAGGTGTCAACACCAAAAGTGCTGATGATGTTCTGTGCCTCATCGCTGACAAGCCAGTTGATAAAGTGCTCAGCACCCTCAGCATTTACCAGCGGGAGTTTTTCCGGATTACAGGGGATGATGGTGATGTAATTCAGCATGAGTTCATCCTTCTCCACCAGAATACCGATATTTTTCAGGCTTTCCTTTTTGGTGAGATAGGTCGCACGGTCCATGATGGTATAGGCATCCTCAGCGTCAGTGTAGAGCAGAGTCGGGCCGTTTCCACTTGCTCCCTTCTCATAGACCTCATACCAGTCTCCTTCCGGCGTGATGTTTGCTGCTTTCCAGAGGTCAAGTTCCTTGACATGGGTACCGGACTTGTCGCCGCGGGTCACAAAGTGGACTTTGGCCTCCTGAATCTTTTTCATCGCCTCGGTAATGGAAGTCATGCCCTTTACTCCGGCAGGGTCTTCCTCAGGACCAAGGAGAACAAAGTCATTGTACATCAGTGCGATACGTTTCGTTCCGTATCCGTCTGCGACAAACTGCTCTTCTAATGCTTTTGCATGGACAATAACCAGATCGACACAGTCAGTCTTGGCGAGTTCCAAGGTTGCGCCGGTTCCTGCTTTGTAGTGGCGGACGGCAACGTTTGGATACGTATCCATGTATGCTTTTTCGAGCGCGGGAATCATTCCGGCGTCGACCGGGCCAATAGTACTGGCAAGAGATACGGTCTGACGAACAGGCGTCTGATCGACTGCGGGTGACACACAACCGGCAGCGAGGACCGCAACCACAGCAATCATACAGATTGCAAGAAATACACTTTTTTTCACGTACTTTCCTCTAAAAACACTCAACTATTTCTCTCCATCACACACAGCTTCAGAGATGATAATTGGTAAAACAAAGTTAATTATGGTAATTTATATAGGTTACCTTTTGAAGTAGCACGGGGAACTAAAAAAAGAGGTTCAGGCGGTTGCCCGTCTGACCAGATCAAAGGCGACCTCTTCGGACTTTCTGAGGATGTCTTCTGCTCCCGGAATGATTCCCTCATGCATGAGGACTTTTCCGTCACAGATGGTGGTATCAACGGCAAGACCACTTGTTGCGTAGACTGCGTTGGAGGTAGTGTTGAATGCCGGGACATTGGTCGGGTTTCTTGCGACAAGGATGATGTCGGCGAGATATCCCGGAGCGATGATTCCTGCATGAATGCCGAGGGCTTTTGCACCATTGCAGGAGGCGACTGCAAGGGCGTCGCCCGCGGGCATGACAGTCGGGTCATTCCAGAAGAATTTCTGGAGAAGGGCCGCGGTCTTCATCTCGGTGAACATGTCAAGGTCGTTGTTGGAAGACGCTCCGTCAGTTCCAAGAGTCACGTTGACGCCGGCGGCTTTGAGTTCCGAATACGGGAGTGCACGACCGACCGAGAGTTTCATGTTGCTGACCGGATTATGTACCACGGTAACGTTTCGCTTTGCGAAAAGAGCGATGTCATCTGCGTTAAGCCAGCAGCAGTGGGCGGCGATGCAGCGCTCGGAGAGGACGCCGCAGTGGTCAAGCCAGGGCACGACCCGCATGCCGTGGGCTTTGATGCAGTCCGGGTTTTCGTCGGTTTCATCGACATGGATGTGCAGGGGAATGTTTTCCTGTTCGGAGAACTCGGCGCACCAGCGGATTCCTTCTTCGGAAACAGTGTAGACCGCATGCGGCGAGACGCCGGGAATGATGCGGGGGTTGGCTCTGGCTTTGATGGTGGCGACGGTTTTTTCCATGACTGAGCATTCGGATTCGAACTTGGCATGGTCTCCGCCGTCGATCATGCAGTACGATAAGCATGCCCGGATGCCTGCTTCGTCCACGGCGTCGGCGACGTTGTTCATCATGAAGTACATGTCGTTGAAGGTTGTGGTACCGGTACGGATCATTTCAAGGCATGCGAGTTTTGCGCCCCAGTAGATATCGGATTCAGTGAGGTGGGCTTCGGTCGGCCAGATTTTAGTTGACAGCCACTCAAAAAGCGGCATGTCGTCGGAGTAGCCGCGAAGCAGGCCCATCGGGGAGTGGGTGTGCATGTTGACCATGCCGGGAAGGGCTGCTGCGCCGTTTCCGTCGATGATGAACTCTGCGTCGTGGTCTTTGATTTTTTCAGCAACAGCGCTGATATTTCCGGTACCGTCGAGGTAAATCTCGGCGTGTTTTCCGTTCAGGGTTATATTTCTGAGAAGGATTGGGACTTTTTGTCCGAAGATGTCTGGTTCTGTCATGCAAGTTTCTCCACGATCTGCGTTACAATTTTACTGATGCGGGCACCGTTCTGTTTTGCGACGGCGACGATTTCGTCATAGTCGGGCGCATCTGACCCTCCAATGCCGTTTGCGTAGTTGTCTACCGTGCAGAGGGCTGCTGCCGGAATGCCGAGTTCGTTTGCAAGTGTAAGTTCGCTTGCAATCGTCATACCGACGATGTCGGTATGCGATGCGTAGCAGGCGATTTCGGATCTGGTTTCAAATCTGGGGCCGTGTGCCTGGAAGTAGGTGCCGGAAAGGGCGTCCGGGACGATCTCTGCAAGGGACTGACGAAGGCGGTCATCTACGGATGGGGGGACGTGATGGATGCTGTTGTCATGCAGGGTTGGGATGTCCCAGGGGCAGAAGTAGTCGTTGGGGATGACGATTGATCCGGGACGAACGGTTTCCTTCATGCCGCCGGTCGATCCTATCAGGATGAGCCGGTCAACGCCGAGTATTTTACAGGCTGCGAGATGCGCTTTGTGGTTGATGTTATGCGGCGGTGTGTTGAACTGATGCCGGGGAATGAAGACGAAGGAACCTGTGAGTACTTCGGTTGTTCCAAACGGTGTTGCGACCGTTTTCTTTTCAAGGGGCGGGAGTTTTGCCGCAAGGAGTGCGGTTCCTCCTATGATTCCTAACATTTTCGTGTACTCTTTTTTCCGCTGATACGATAAAGGGGTGTCTCTTGTTTGCGGGAGGAAAAGCAATATCTATTTATTTGTGCTGAGCGAATTTATTAGAGCACAACTTGTTTGGGCCGGTAGATCAGTGGTAGATCGCGTCATTGGCATTGACGAGGCCGCGGATTCAATTTCCGCCCGGTCCATTGTTTTTTGAAGTTTGTTTGAACTGTAGCTACGCCGTACATCTTTCTTTGTGCAACGGGAAGTTGATGATTCGTTGCTTACTGATTACTGACGTCATACCCCTTTTCTGAAAAACTGTCTGTCAGGCATTTTTATCCTTTTCGGACAGTTGATATATTTACATACTTTTAGAAAGAAACAAATAACACAAGAGTATTTCCATCCCGTCTGTCTTTCATAATGAGAGAGTCGGGGGGTGTTCCTTTTTTTTCGCAACAGCGGTGACGTCAGTAATCAGTAAGCAACGAGTAAGCAGCTGCGACGCATGTCACAG
>CAZABQ010000093.1:0-7181 GCA_964483485.1 uncultured Methanomicrobiales archaeon | reverse complement strand
CGAAGGTGCGGCAATCGTCATTTGCCGACTCAGGAAAATCCCTCATGTGGCTTTTTTCTTATTGAGTTAATTGTGTACTGTTGAACTTCCAGCGTGGCACTATGAAAAAAAGAACCGCGAATTGGCGCATTTGCGCAGATTCTCGGTTCTTTTTTCATCCTTCCCGCTCACCACTCAACAGCACAACAACCACGAAGAAAAGCCACATGAGGGATTTCTCCACGAACAAGTGGGATATTCGCAAACGCTAACATGAACCCACACCGCGTAAGTCCTCTCTAAAAAAAGTTGGTCTTAGAAGAGACCTGAGATGTTGCCGTCTGCGTCGATGTCTATCTGGCAGGCGGCGGGTTTTGCAGGAAGACCCGGCATGGTCATGATGTCACCTGTTTCGACGACGATGAATCCGGCACCGTTTAGGAGGCGGACGTTTGCGGCGCTGACGGTGAAGCCGGTCGGGCGACCGAGTTTGTTCGGGTCGTCAGACAAGGAGTACTGGGTTTTTGCGATGCAGACGGGAAGGTTGCCCAGGCCGGTTGCTTCGATTTCTTTGATGGTGGTCTCGGCGTTTGCAGAGTAGGCGACTTTTGCGGCGCCGTAGATGCCGGTGGCGATTGTTTCGATTTTTTCTTTGACCGGTTTGTCAAGGTCGTAGAAGAACCGGAAGTTGTTCGGCTTGTCACAGGCGGCGACGACTTTTGCGGCGAGATCGGTTCCTCCTGCTCCGCCGCGGGCAAAGACTTCGGAGAGGGCGAAGTCAACGCCTTTTGTTTTGCAGAATTCTTCGAGGGCTGCGATTTCTTCGCTGCTGTCTGCGGCAAAGCGGTTGATGGCGACAACGACCGGGACGCCGAACTTTTTGAGGTTGTCAACGTGGGCTTCGAGGTTGACCATGCCGGCTTTCATGGCGGCGACGTTTGGTTCACCGCATTTGTCTTTGGGGATGCCGCCGTTGTATTTGAGGGCGCGGGTGGTTGCGACGAGGACGATGGTGTTCGGGGTGAGGCCTGCGTAGCGGCATTTGATGTCCATGAACTTTTCTGCGCCGAGGTCGGAACCGAAACCTGCTTCCGTGATGACGTAGTCAGCCATTTTGAGAGCGAGACGGGTTGCCCGGACTGAGTTGCAGCCGTGGGCGATGTTGGCAAAGGGTCCGCCGTGAATCAGGCAGGGGGTGTTTTCGAGTGTCTGGACGAGGTTTGGTTTGAGGGCGTCTTTGAGAAGTGCGGCCATTGCTCCCTGCGCCTGAAGGTCCTTCGCGTAGAGGATTTTTCCGCTGCGGGAGTAGCCGATGATGATTTTTCCAAGGCGCGTTTTGAGGTCGATGATGTCGGTTGCAAGGCAGAGGATTGCCATGACTTCGGAGGCGACGGTGATCATGAAGTGATCCTCGCGGGGGACGCCGTTGGTGGGTCCGCCCATGCCGATTACCAGATTGCGCAGGACTCTGTCGTTCATGTCCAGGCAGCGCTTGAAGATGATTTTGCGGGTGTCGATGTCAAGGGCGTTGCCCTGCTGGATGTGGTTGTCGATCATTGCACAGAGCAGGTTGTTTGCGGCGGTGATTGCGTGGATGTCACCGGTGAAGTGGAGGTTGATGTCCTCCATGGGAATGACCTGGGAGTAGCCGCCGCCGGCAGCGCCGCCTTTGACGCCGAAGACGGGACCAAGGGAGGGTTCTCTGAGGGCGATGACGGCGTTTTTGCCGATTTTTGCCATTGCCTGTCCGAGTCCGACGGTTGTGGTGGTTTTTCCTTCGCCGGCGGGAGTCGGGTTGATGGCGGTTACGAGGATGAGTTTGCCGTTTGGTTTTCCCGCGAGGCGTTTTTCGGCGGTGTCGGAGATTTTTGCTTTGTACTGACCATAGGGTTCCAGTTCGTCGGGCTGGATGCCAAGTTTTGCGGCGATTTCAATAATCCTGTGCATGTCGGCTTTTTGTGCGATTTCGATGTCGGAGAGCATGGTTTGTGATTCACCCCTCGGTGTGTATGGGTGACGACCATTGCGGTGCGGTCGTCGTTATAGTATAGATGGTCGGAGGGCGTGATAAATACATGGGGAATAGATCGGGAGAGAAGGAAAAGAGGTTAGGGGGTTTGTTGTGTAAGACTGATGATAGTATTTGGTACAATGCGATACCAGACTACTGTAGGAGCAACCTTAATTTTGACAAATACCTCAATGGTGGCAGTAACTCCCGTAACATCAGTCAGACACCTAGTTTGCTTGAGATACATGGAATTATCCGTCTCAAATTGAACGCTCCCCGTAAAAGGAGGGTGATTTGCTCCATTAACAAACACAGCCACACCGTTTTCAACACGGTTCTCCCAATTAATACTGCCATTGTTTAGAATGGGAATTTTGATTCCCTTCTTATCAGACTCCGTCGTAACCTGAATTGAACCAATCTCAACCCCAGTACCCTCAAAGATATTGACCCTAGGAGGGATTGTAACAGGAACAGAAACTGATTGAGATGTACTATCACCTTCAACTGTGAACATGATAGTGGCAGTTCCTGTCAATTCATATAACTGCCAATATGTATCCTTATCAGGATAGGGACTATTATCCCATCCCTTCACCGTATCGGTTGGTACATCAAAGACATAGGAATCTTTGATGTTCGTATTCCTCTTCAAGGAAAGCCGTTCGTTCTTCCCGTCCACCTCAAGAGAGACAGGTGATACGTCTTTAAGAGTAATACCCGGTAGTGGTGCAATAATCAGTCCGTGACCTGGATAACCTTTTGTATAGGAAAAGGGGGTGACCGTGATGTAATCATTCGCAGTTGCGGCGAGGGGATCGGTCACTGCCGGAATCGTTACCTTCTGGATGAGAAGTACCTGCTCACTCCCGTCACGGAACTTTCCGGTAATCGTCACATACCGGTCTTTCAACTCTCCGGTATTATTAAGTTCAGTCGTTGTTATTTCAGCCTGAACATCCCCTACGTTAACCTGATTGATCACTTGCTTCATCTCCACCGCAAACTGGTAGGATGGACCTATCGTTGGAAATTCCACATAGTTGGATTGGGTTCCTGCATAGATCAGGGAGGCATCAGTTATAGATGCGGACAAAGAAACCAGATCTCCTGCATCCTTCCCACCGTATACGGTCAGCGAGACCCCATGTTCCGCATCTTTACCGTCCACTGCATACGGCGTGAGTGTCAGGCCAACATCCTTTGAGGCAAACATCCCGCCCGCGAGACCCGTCACGACAACTGCCACAACCGCAACAAAAACAACCGTCATCGCAACGAGAAGAATTGTTCCGATAGCGGGAGAGACGGCAACGTCATGAGATGATGGTGACAGCATGGTATTTCTATAGCAATATTCTCATTCAAGACTCATATAGTTAGTTGTTGACCGAGTCTGTGCATTGAAAAAAGAACAACTGACCATAATGTGAGAGATGAACGTGATTTTTTGGAGAGATGCGTTGGACTGCGGGAGTGATATCGCAGATCTTCTCTTTTTTAGATGAAAACCGATCTCTCATTGAGGGATCATCAATCTGTTTTCATGGGGGTGCTTGAGACAAGGTTTCATGGTGTTTTTTTGAGGGGTGAGTTCCGCGGGGTACTTCTTGGAGGCGGCAATGACCGTATGCCCTTACGGGAGAAACTGTTCAGAGACCTCAATGATATTCGTCACGAAGAAGAGTGCGGATGATACGGATCTGAACACAAAGTAGAAAAGCTTCAGGGGGGATTTGAACCCCCGACCTGCTGATTACAAATCAGCCGCTATGCCGGGCTAGGCCACTGAAGCAAAAGTGATTATAGTAATTGTCCCTCTCACTAATAATAGTTTACGTTTTTCTCACACCAGAAGTACCCGAACACCGCATTTATGCGAAGGTGCCGACAAACGCAGATACATATGATTGACTTTGCCAACCTCACCCCCAAACAAAAACACTTCTACGACACCACCCGGCGCGTCGTTACCGGCTGCAAATTCTTCAAGAAGGATGCAACACTATCTAATGCAGAATTTTTTGCAAAGAAAGGGTTTGTCTGTGCGATGACCTCAGACACCTGCGCCTACTATACGGATGCAACACTTGGGTATGATACCGGAACACTCTGCGGCAAGTACCGGAAAAAAGAGTGAGGAAAAAATATTATTTGTGCTTCTTCATCTTTTCAATTTCTTCCTCGACTTCGCCTGCCCCATCCTTGTAGAACTTTGCCTCGTCGGGTGCGAGTTCATGAAGAAGGCGGAGGAATTCTCCGGCATGGACGCGCTCTTCGTCTGCGATATCTTCAAGGACTTCGACCGCGAGTTTGTTATCGGTTGATTCGGCAAGCTGCTGATACAGCTGGATTGCCTCGTACTCTGCGGCAATCATGAAGCGAATGGCACGGACAAGTTCGGCATCGGTAAGTTTACGATCAAACTTCTGCCCTGCAAAAGGATTTCCAAATTCTGGCATAGATAGTATGTTTCTTTTGACTCTGATAAAAGTAGGGATTGGGGATAATGGGATGACCAACAAAAAATGGAATAGAAAGGTATTCTCTCAGATAACGTGGAAATAGTGACTTAATCATGTTCTCAAGACAAAACACACTACTCCTATTCGAGGTTATCCGGTCTGCAGACCTTCCATCATCGTAGCAGCCCCATAAATATTATTAATATACTGCTGGGCATCATCAAGGTAAATCTTGATTTCTGCTTCAGATTTATTGATGATTCCAGATAGTTTGGCGGCGGCACGAATTGGTGCAAGCCCATCAACAACGACTTCGCTCACAACAGATTCGTATTGTGAGTACTGATTGTTAATAACAGACAGACGCATGGCCATATCAATGTCTTTCACTTTTTGAGCCCATACAGAAATTTTATTATACTTTTCGGCATTGTTACCAGTATCATAGGGAGCCTGCACACAATTACTGCGGGGATTTTCCTTAATGATCTTAGGTGTCCAGACAACGATGTTTCCCGGATGCCACTGACCATCCGATCCATAGGTATAGAGAATCTGATACCCAGTCTTAAACGTATTTGACTCAACTACTTCAATACGATGTTCACCGACTACTGCTCTTTCCTGTGACATCCATGCGAGCTTCTCATCCATTGGAAGATCACGAGTGCGATCATCAAGATAGAACGAAGACTGGACAGAGGTAGTGGTACTGACAACCATAGTCATACCAATAATAAGGAGAAGCAGGACAAAACCGGCCCTCCACCATGAATTGATGTTCTGCTGTTTCATCATTGTTTCTCCCGAGAAAAACACCATTCCGCATACATCATTCAATCAAAATAACAGAACCCATACACATAACGAGGTATGAAACCTATATGTCTACTGCGAAGCGATCTCTGAATAATTCTTTAGGTCAGATTGTTCAGAGGGTTCCATTATTTTTCTTAGTTTCATTCCCTGACAATCAGTCAGAGAACCTGCAGACGTATTTAGGATAACGCGTATTTCCCAAGTTATGTGAAACCTTCCATACGTATCACATCTTATATCATGGTCATAAGTCCATAATCAATAGATTGAGCATGTCATCCAATGATATATAATTGAGATCACCGGCATTGGACAAAAGGCTCAATGTATTTATAATAGATTACCGGAAGATATTTTTCTGTATAAATTGGAAAATTGGAGTAATTGCCGCAGTAGTGATACTTGTGATATGTGCAGTTCCAACAAGTGCAGATGAGATTTCAGGATCAGACAAAAACTATATCATAATTTCCTTATATGATTATAGTAATGAAAAAAGAGCGGCACCAATTTCAGGAACCATCCAACAGGGGGAAACGCTCGTGTACCAGTATGAAGTAATAACAGGGAAAAATAAGCTGGGAGTTCAACTGGAATGGAAGACAGATACAGCTAATGATCTTTCGCTGAAAATTAGGAATCCACGTGATCGTACTCATGGACCATACAAGGATCTGTTTGACGGAAAAGCAGACCACAAAATACCGGTAGTAGTCAAAGGAAATCCGATCCAAACGGGTACATGGATAATTGAGATTTATGGCGCAAATATAGACAAAAAAGAATCATTCACCCTCCTATTAAATGCAGTATAAGTATACCTTTCAGAAAAAAATACTGTTCGCCGCCCTGTGCATAATCATTTTTATCTCCGGGGTGGAGGGTGTGACTGCTGTACCTCTCCCAGGCCAGTATTCTTTTGAAGAGTATGAGATTTACCCAGCAGATTATGAGATTGTCCCCATTTACGACGGGACAGAATTAAAAGAGATCAACGGTTGGAACAATCTCATTTTTTGGAAAGATCGTTTATTTGCAGAGATAAATACACTGGCCGAAAGAACGTCAACCAGTGAGGTAGTTGGAACAGTAGTTCTTCCCATAGCAAGTGTATTTCTCGGTATGTGCTTCTTCGTCATCACCAGCCGAAGAAAATCTCCAGAGACAGACCCATCCTCAACACCGGCGAAAATTCTTCGTTACATCGAAGAACATCCGGGTTGCCTTCAACATCAAATTGCAGCAGGCATCAACAAATCCCGAGGATCTGTGGCTTATCAACTGTACCGATTGAAGAAAGAGAAAAAAGTATATTTTGCTATAAACCGCAGTAAATCTGTACGATACTACCTCAGTATTGATAATGCCTCAACCGTTAGGTATTTGATGATCTCAGCCCTTGAAAATGAGTTTCAGAAGAATATTTTGCAGATTCTCCACCAATACCCGCAGTCAACCCGACACCAAATTGCCGAACAACTTGGAAAATCTCCAGATACCATTTACTGGCATCTTAACAATATTGATCCAAAGCTTCTCACTGTTCATAGAGAAAAGAAAGGATATCAGTACTCTTTGTCAACCGAGGCCACCAGTTTTTATTCAGAGATAAACGCAGCATCTTCTACTCAAACCCCCTGCCCCTCCCAATTAAACGATTTATCATAAACAAATTGACAGAGGTAATTTACTCATTTCATCGTGTTGTTTCATAAAATCAGACAAACCAAAACCACTCTCTGAAAGAGAATCAGATGCTGGAAACAAAACACACTCTGTTTCATGCAGTTGACACGCTTTCAGGAGATAGTTACATTCTCAAACACAACCGGGACAGCTCATCGCTCTTCATAAAAAAACATTTCAAAACAATCTCAATCAAAAGGAAGGGGGTGCAGCGTTGAATA
>CAZABQ010000092.1:0-7209 GCA_964483485.1 uncultured Methanomicrobiales archaeon | reverse complement strand
TAGTACTCTTCCATGACCATCGCACGGGAACCGGATACGATTACTTTCTCGGCGTTAATGATAGCAATCTCCTCACCGGCAAGAATGCGCTGGGCAATAAGGCTGCACATTCTTCCAAGGAGCAGATTCTCTCCATCGATAACAGTTACCATACTTCAGTTCACCTCAGGATGCGGACACGGCTGCCTTTCGGGTTTGCTGCGACAAGTTCTTCGATTGACATGCAGCTGCCGTTGGCTTCCATGATTTTTTCACGCGCGGCGTCGGAGAAGTTGAGTGCTGCAACCTTGACCGGTGCGGCGATCGTACCTGCTGCCAGGACTTTGCCCGGAACAATGATGATCTCATTCTCGTTTGCGTAGCGGCTAATCTTTCCGATGTTAACCTCAGCGTAGTTCTTGCTGGACGTGTTGAGGCGTCCTGCAATCTCACGCCAGATATTGGCCTCGTTTTCCCGGGATGCCCGCTTGAGCATACCGATTAAGGATTCGAGGCGGGGGTTTGTCTTATTCATTTACAGTCCCTCCGTGGATATGTCCTGTAATGCATTCGTCAGGTCTGTGGATCGTGACTTGATATGCAGCAGTGCTCTTTCGATGATCTCTTTGACCGGCAGAGAACCATCGCTCTCGACGACGAAGACGAACTTCGTGCTGTCGGCACCAATGGTGATTGCGGGGTTTTCGCCGATTCCGCTGTTCATGCAGGCAGTCTGACACAGACGACACATGGAACAGTCTTTTTCTTTGCTTTCGCCGTTTACTACGCGGACACGCACTTTGTTCTCGGATATTTCAAGAACATTGCGGGGACATTCGGCAACGCATTTGCCGCAACCGTCACAGGAGTCGTGGATGGTGATTACCGGGAACTCTTTGTAACCGCAGGCAAGAGTCGGCTGCCATTTGGCATGCTCAAGACCTGTGTTGAGTTCGGCAACCGCTTCTAAGACAACCTTCTGGTTTTCCCAGAGCTTTACGATTGGGACGTTGTTGAGTACTGGTGTTGTACGCGGGTCCATCGAGATCAGATCACCTGAGGTGACCATTCCCGGACCTTCAACGCTCAAGGTAAAGGTGACAGTGCATTGAGGACATCCGGCACCTTCGCAGGAACATTCGCTGCGGCGGACAAACTGGGACAGGTCCGTTTTAATCGGAACAAGGCCGAGTCTGTGCGCAAGGATCTCGTCAAAGAGAACACTGGTGTTGTCATAGATGCGAACGTCTTCGATGGCAAGGGTTGGTACCTCACCGATCATAGAGCGTCTGAGGGCGTTTGCAAATGCCGGAGTCGCTCCGCTGATAGTAAACCGTGCGACAGAGTCATCAAGCCTGCTGAATACAAGATCCATTCAGACTCTCCTGCCTCTTCTACCACCCGCTGCGCGGATGCTGTCGTGCGGTACCGGAGTTACATCTTCGATTCTACCGATACGCATACCTGCACGGGAAAGTGCACGGATTGCAGCCTGAGCTCCGGGTCCCGGAGAGCGCTGCTTGCCGTTTCCCGGTGCACGGACACGGATGTGAAGTCCGGTGATTCCCTTTTCTTTTGCTGCCTGAGCAATGTTGATCGCCATCTGCATTGCTGCATAGGGAGATGATTCATTGCGGGCCTGTTTAACGACCATACCACCGCTGCTCTTGCAGATGGTCTCTGCACCGGACAGGTCGGTGACGGTGATGATCGTGTTGTTGAAGGAGGCAAAGATGTGTGCAATGCCCCACTTTTCAGTTCCTTCTGCCATGTTTACGCCCTCACATTCATGATACGCTGGCGTTCGCCGTTTGCTGCATCAGCAAGACTGGAGGTTGCGTAGTATGCAACATCTGCTTCTTCAGCGACAGAAACCGTGTAACCCGGGACAGAGATACGCTGACCATTGACAGCAATGTGACCGTGGGTGATAAGCTGACGTGCCTGCTTCGGGCTGCGTGCAAGACCCTTGCGGTAGACAATAGTCTGAAGGCGGCGCTCAAGGATGTTCTCAACCTTTAAGGTAAGAATGTCATCCATTGCAGCGTTTGCACCAACAAGACCATAGCGCTGAAGGGTGTTGATAAGCTCGTCGCGGCGTGCGACAGTTTTCGGAGTTTCGCCGGAGGCAGACATCATTGCGAGCACTTCACGAGCTCCCCCGCGGTGTTTGCGAAGGACTTCGGTTGCTCTCCAGATCTCACGCTTGTTACGAAGACCGTAGGTGATGGCGAGTACACGCTCGCTCTCGATACGCGACTTTTCAAAGCGGCGTTTTGGAGAGGAGTACTGTTTGGTGTTCTTTCCTGGATATCCCATTTTTCATCACCGTAATTAGTTGCTTCGCCTCTTGGAAACACCAACAATCTTTCCGAACCGTCCGGTGGACTTGGTACCCTGACCACGTACCTTCAGGCCGCTCTCATGACGAATGCCGCGGTAACTGCGCATCTTCTTCATGAGGTTGATGTCGTCTTCTTTTGCGAGCGCAAGGTCGCTGCCGTAGAGGTGTTTCGGGACTCCCGAGTACACATCTACCGGGCGGTTGACCATCCATGCCGGAACCGAGGTCGGGTATGCAAGTACCTGCTCCTCAATACGCGCGACATCTTCGTCTGCAAGGAGACCCATTGTTGCATGGGTGTCGACTCCTGCACGGCGGGAGATGACGAGTGCGGCGTGGAGGCCGATGCCCTTAATTCCGGTCAGCGCAAGCTGTACCGGCTGGGTACCGTCCAGATCAGTGTTAATGATCCGCACAAAATATTTCAGTTCTGACTCTTCAACCATGATAGTCGCCTCTCAGTGGAGAGATAAGTCTCATACGTTATGAGCGCTTCGTACTCCTGAACGTCGGGGATATTTCACCCCGCAATAAGCGCAGACGGAGGGATTTGAACCCTCGAGTCCCAGGGGGACACAGGTTTAGCAAACCTGCGCCATACCAGGCTTGGCTACGTCTACAGAGAACTCCGCATCTTACACCTGCAGAGACTGCAGGCAGCACGATAACCGCAAGCGGTTTGTCATGCTTTCGACACTCGCGATGTCGCATTACACAGGCGAACTGTGCAAGGCGTCCGGGACATGCCCGATACACCGCTCCACTAAATTGAGTGCTCTAATAGATAGGGAGTGTGATCATATAATACTTGCCCCAAGAGCGATGATTTTGAGGGGCGGGCGACGTCATCTATTTAGTCTCATCCGCCAAATAGGTAATCCGCATGAAGCTGAAGATCATCGAGCTCGAGAAAACCAAGGTACGGCTGAGCCTCGAAGGGGAAGGACACACATTTATGAATGCACTGACGGAGGAGATTCTCGCAGATCCTGAGGTTGATGTGGCAAAGTACGTGATTGAGTATCAGTTCTCGGATCCGGAACTGTTCATAACCATGAAGGATGGATCGAAGAAAGATCCGGTAACAGTTATCCGCGAGGCATGCGGCCGCATCTCTACCAGATGTGATGATCTGCTTGGGTATCTGAAGAACTGAGAAGTACTTTTCTGCCCGAACCCGCAGGTTTATGGGCAAAAACCATACTAATACTTTTTTGATTATGCTTGATGAGATACGGTATGCCCCTTCAGGAGACACCAAAGTTGCGTATCGTATTGTCGGGTCTGGTTCTCCTCTGGTGATTGTGAGCGGACTTGGTGACTCGATGAGGAACTGGGAGGAGCCGATTATTCAGACACTGGCCAGAGAGTACTGTGTGATTCTGCCGGACAACCGGGGCATGGGCCTGACGAAGATGGGGGAGATACAGCCCCAGAAGATGACGATGGCACAGTATGCGAGAGATATTTTTGCGGTGACCGAGGCTGAGGGGTTTTCTGAAATATATCTTCTGGGACATTCCATGGGAGGCATGATCGCACAGGAGTTTGTGCTTTCCTATCCGAAAGTGGTGAAAAAACTTCTGCTGTTTGCAACCGATTACGGGCCGGATTCTTCATACCGTGCTCATCTGATGAATCGGTGTGTGCGCCCACTGCAGGCACTGTCCGTGATTGCACCCTGGCATACGAAAGGGTTCCGGGCAGGGGCGTGCGCAATTGCGTCGTGGAAAGGAACGACAAAGCGTTTGTGTACAATACAGTGCAGGACACTGCTCCTGTTTGGCGATAATGATTTTCTGATGCATACGCAGGTCGGGTATGAGATGCATAAGCTGATCGGTGTGTCGGTACTGAAGGTGATATCCGGCGGAACGCACAGGATGCATGATCTCTATCCGTACGAGTTTGCCGAGACGGTGCAGGGATTTTTCAAAGAGGAGACGATTCGAAAGGAAAAAGAGGAGGGGTGTTAGAGAATTTTCTGGGTGAAGGCAACTGAGCCGGAGATTCTGGTGATTCTGATTTTGACGTTCTGACCGGCTTTTGTTCCCGAGACATACAGGATATATTTTCCCACATGGGCGACACCGTCGCCTTTCTTGCTGATGGATTCGATATGTACTTCGAGTTCTTTTCCTTCTTCGATTACGGGACCCTGTACTTCGGTCTTTACTTTGCGTTTTCTGATCGGACGCTTTGAACCGCATGCTTCGCAGAGAAGCATCTGGACACGGTCGTCTTTGACGAGTTTGGTGTCCGGGCGGCCGCATTCGGAGCAGATGACGTAGTCGTTGACATAGGTTTCAACAATTGCGACGAACTGTGATTCTTCGAATTTTCCGTTAAAGACCCCGCGGTTGCCGTCGATTTTTCCGGCGGTTCCGAGTTCTCCAAGGATGAACTTCATGAAGTGATCCTGTTCTCTGTTCAGTGAGTCGGCAATATCAGCGAAATTATCCAGAACGGTGGTCTTGCCCTCGATATAGATCTTGGTTTTGGGCATGACAAACCGTTCGCCCGTGTCTGTCGGCTCAGACATCCCCGAGTACGCCGACTTCAGCATATCCTCATATGACTCAACCATAGTAGTAACGTTGGTTCTAAAGGCATAAAGTTCTGGTGTCGGGTGAAGAGGGTAAATCCGGCAGGGAGGGGGAGCTGCGGCAGTAGCGGGTAGGGATTCCGGGGTGTTGTATGATCCCGGATACAGGTGTTTTTCCCCGTTCGAAACAAATATGATAGTTATTATGCTGGCAGTAAAAGATGAAACTTCTATTCGTTCTGTTCTGGGACGTGAGTTGACGCCGCTGGAGTCGGCGGCGTTTGAAAATCTCTGGAGCGAGCACTGTAGTTACCGGTCTACGAAAAAATTCCTGAGGACGCTTCCAACGACCGGGGATGCGGTGATTGTGGGCCCGGGCGATGATGCGGCGATTGTGCAGTTTAATGATGATACGTTCCTTTCTCTTGCGATGGAGTCCCATAATCATCCGAGTTGTATTGATCCGTATTCAGGTGCGGCGACGGGGGTTGGCGGTATTGTGCGGGATGTGTTTTCGATGGGGGCTGAGCCGATAGGTATTCTTGCTCCCTGGTATTTTGGGAGGATTGAGGAGGAGAAGACGAGGTGGCTGATGCGCAATGCGACTGCGGGAGCTGCTGACTACTGTAATACTATGAATGTGCCGGCACTTTCCGGGTACCAGATGTTTGATGAGAGTTTTATGGGTAATCCTCTGATTAATGTGGTTTGTGTGGGGAAGATGAGGGCCGGGAAGTTCATGTTCGGAAGAGCGTTTAAGATCGGGTCGAAGCTGCTTTTGTTTGGTGCGGCGACCGGACGCGATGGGCTGGGCGGTGCTGCGTTTGCCTCAGGTGATATTGCGAGGGATGCGGGTGACGAGGGTGTGAAAAATACCTGTGTTGAGGGGGATCCCGGTGTTGAGGCGAATCTTCTCAGGGCGACTCTTGAGATGTTTGAGCGCGGGCTGATTCTTTCCTGCCGTGATCTGGGAGCGGCAGGGCTGGGCGGTGCGTCGGCAGAGATGTGTGTGAATGTCGGGGCGAGGATTTTTGCAGACGCCGTGCCGGTCCGCGAGGGTGGTATGAATGAGGTTGAGATTATGCTTGCCGAGTCGCAGGAGCGGATGATTGCCGAGGTGAAGCCGGAGAAGCTCGCGGATGCCGAGGAGGTGTGCCGGAAGTATGGTCTGACATATGCGGTTGTCGGGGAGACGACGGGCAACGACCGGTATGTGGTTGAGTTTGGGGGGAAAGTTGTCTGCGATCTGCCGATCAAACTTCTTACCGAGGGTGTTGTGGAGAATGATTTCCCTGCAAGGCCGTATAATGCGGAGAGGCCGTTTGTGAGACCTTCGGGTAGTCTGCGGGATCTTGCGCTGAGCGTTTTGTCGTATCCGGATCTGGCGGATAATAGTATGAATGCGGCGCAGTTTAATTCGCAGGCCCAAGGAAGGACCTACACGGTGACGCCGTTTTATTCGGTGCTTGAGATTGATGGGATGGGATGTTCGGCGGCGTGCGGCTGTAATGCACGGCATGTGTATCTGGATCCGTATACGGGTGCGGCGAATACGGTGCTGGAGCTGGCGTCCCATATTGTGTCGGTCGGCGGGATGCCGCTGTGTGCTCTGGATAATCTGAACTTCGGGTCGCCTGAAAAGCCGGAGGTTATGTGGCAGGTTTCCGAGTCGGTGAAGGGTCTTGGGGATATGTGCCGGGTGCTGCATGTTCCGATCGTCGGCGGGAATGTTTCGCTGTACAATGAGTCGGATGCGTATGGTACCAGTATTAAGCCGACGCCTGCGGTGGCGATGTTTGGGAAGGGCGATCTGATCGGCTGGGAGTGGCCGGATGTTGGCGATAAGATTGCGGTTGTCGGGGAGACGCGGGCGGAGCTGGGCGGTTCGGTTCTTGATGCGGCGACCGGATGCGGGGGAACTGCGCCAGCACTTGGTGATGTGAAGGCGCTGCCTGCGATTCGTGATCTGGTGGAGAAGGCGCAGGTCAGCGGGTGTATGGCGATTACCCGGGGTGGTCTTTTGTATGCTCTGGTGAATCTTGCGGCACAGTCGGAGGTACATCTGAGCGGGGATGCGCTGACGAAACTGTTTTCTGAGACTTACGGTCGGTTCTTGGTGACGTTTTCGGAGGAGCATTTCCTCAAAGAGAGCGGTGTTTCCTATGAGATTATCGGGATGATTACGGAGAGCGGGAAACTTACGATCAAAACGGATGAGGAGGAGGTTGTGCTGAGGCAGCAGGATCTTTTCACTGCGGGAAGTACGATTACGAAGGCGTGCCGGGCACGGTGAGTGAGAGGAGAGTATCCGGTCCAGAGAACTCCCTTCTCCCGAATTTTT
>CAZABQ010000091.1:0-7263 GCA_964483485.1 uncultured Methanomicrobiales archaeon | reverse complement strand
TCTTTCTCCAGCGTTTCAGCCAGGTCCAGGACACCGTCATGTTGTGGTATGCACCGCCACAGGGCAGACCGTGGATTGCCTTGCATGCAAGAATCTCACGGAAAGAACCGGCAGAACCAAGACCGAGCGGGGTTGCTGCAGTGTCGAGAATCGGGCGCTTGAT
This sequence comes from uncultured Methanomicrobiales archaeon, assembly GCA_964483485.1. Taxonomy (GTDB): domain Archaea; phylum Halobacteriota; class Methanomicrobia; order Methanomicrobiales; family Methanocorpusculaceae; genus Methanocorpusculum. Next base: position 7,100 of record CAZABQ010000091.1, on the reverse strand, counting down.
ACCGCACTCTTCTGCGATCTGAATCATACCCTTTGCCTGACCTGCAACACCTCCCTCGGAAAGCACTTTCTCACGGCCTGCAACAGAACCGTCTCCCGGGTTGAACGCAAGAACAATTGCCGAGTCAACATCGGACTCTGCAAGTGCCTGAATGTTCTCCGGCTGGATGGAACCGTTGATGGAGTTGTAGATTGCACGGTCTGCAAGACCGACTTCCGTGACGTACTTCGTTGCGTGAACGAGTGCCTCAGGAGCGGAAGAGTCCATCAGGAATGCAGTCTTGTTGTCGATGCTGTCGAACCACTGGAAGTAGGACTCGAATGCCTCTCCGTGCTCTGCAATGATCTGAAGGAAGAAGTGGTTTCCGGTCTCGTCCGTCAGTTCCTGACAGCGGTTCCAGAGTGCTTCTGCTTTCGCCTTGTCGATCTTACCGGTGTGGTCATCAAGAACACACTCATGTTTGTTGTAGAAGATGGATGCACCGAGAACACGCGGGTACTCTCCGGGCTGTCCACCAATTTTAGTTCCGTTAAAGTCAAAGACCTGCTGTTCCTTTTCGAACTTGAACATATTGGCACCTCAATTTACATTAACCTCGTGACTAACATCAGAATTACCATGAAGGCAATACATCCTGCTACAAGACCGTAGAGGATACCGATGTCACGACCGATTTTTCTTCCGACACGCATCGCGATTTCTGCGTCAGTGAACTCAATCTTCTTCTCGACTGCGTCAAGACGCTTTTCAATCTCGAGGAACTGCGGGTTCGCACTCGCAACCGTTGCACCGGCAGATCCGCCTGCGTCATCAGAGATCTGAATGACGATCGGGTCAGCGCCGAATGCTCCGGGGTCTCTTCCTTTGAGCTCGTTAATCTTTGCAGAGATCTGACCGACGTCTTCGCTCTCCATAATGTTAACGATCTCAACCTGTTCCTGGAACCGCTTGATGTGTTCTGCCGTCAGGTTCTCGAGGAACGGAATTGCTCCGCCGGAACCAACGATTTTACCGCCATCAACACCGTTCTTGTGCATTGCCTCGATACTCTGACCACTGAGGTGACCTTTCACTTCAGTACCACAGAGAAGAACGAAACGAATGTTCGGATTCGAGATGATGTTGGCAACAATCTTTTCAATACCGAGGTTTTCCGTCTTACAGGATCCTGCAAGAGCAGCTCCTGCAGCGCAGATTGCTGTCTCGTCGAGGTGGGAACCCATGGTGATAACAGCAACTGGGCTGTTTGCGTCACCGGTGTGGTAGTCACCCTGGATGATTGGCCATCCGCTTGCTGGTGATTTCTTATCTGCCATTCTTCTTCACCTCAGGGCATCAGCACCAGGACCGGAACAAGGATCATGATAAGGGCAAGAACAAGACCTGCACCGAATCCGACAAGACCGGAGTCCATAATTGCGGACTCGACCTTGTGGGTACGAGCAAGAATCTGTCCCTTGTATCTGATGTCATCTACCATCTTGTCGATGGCAGCCATTCTGATAATTGAACCTGCCATTTTACATCAATCCATAGAAGATAGCTCCAAGAATGACGAACGACACGATAAGACCAATCATCAGACCCTCAATCTTGCCTCCGTAGAGACCGGATGAGAATCTGGTGCGGTAACCAATATCGGTAACCATCATCTGGATATTTTTCATGCGAGCAGTGATGAGTGCCATCTCACCGGTTAAGGGTTCTTCCTCACCGGCTTCTGCGCCTGCGGAACCGCCCTCATCGTCAGAGATCTGAACGACGATCGGGTCAGCGCCGAATGCTCCGGGGTCTCTTGCTTTGAGCTCGTTAATCTTTGCAGAGATCTGACCGACGTCTTCGCTCTCCATGATGTTAACGATCTCAACCTGCTCCTGGAACCGCTTGATGTGTTCTGCCGTCAGGTTCTCAAGGAACGGAATTGCTCCGCCGGAACCGACGATTTTACCGCCATCAACACCGTTCTTGTGCATTGCCTCGATACTCTGACCACTGAGGTGACCTTTCACTTCAGTACCGCAGAGAAGGACGAAACGGATGTTCGGGTTCGAGATGATGTTGGCAACAATTTTCTCAATACCGAGGTTCTCCGTCTTACAGGATCCTGCAAGAGCAGCTCCTGCAGCGCAGATTGCCGTCTCATCGAGGTGAGAACCCATGGTGATTACAGCAACTGGGCTGTTTGCGTCACCGGTGTGGTAGTCACCCTGAACGATTGGCCATCCGCTTGCTGGTGATTTCTTATCTGCCATGTATCTCACATCCCAACAAGTAATGCAACTGCAATCAGGCCGGCAACGAACAGTCCGACAGCAAGACCATACCAGAGCGAGGTGACCGTTCCTGCGTACAGGAGAGTCTTCTCACGTCCGGGGTAGCTGTTGAGGAAGTTTCCTTCTCCGGAGAGCATTCCGACGAGATCGTCTGCAATCTTCTCAAGTTCAGCAACCTGATCAATGACCGGCTGGTAGGATACACCGGCGGTCGTGACAATGCCTGCGATAGGGTCAGCTACGAGGCCAAATTCCGGTAATACTAATACATATCCCATTTTTGATTCCTCCGAAAGCTTATTCCTCCGCATCGCTGAACGGCTTTGCGTCGAGCCATGCTGCTGCATCGCGCTTGGATAAGGCGAAGTATTTCTTGTAGGACACATACCATCCGATGAGTGCGATGATCAGGGAAATCCAGGCTGCAACGAGAGAAACGAATGCAAACGAGATAACTGCCATGACAATCATGGAAAGGAAACCACACTCAATCGTGAGCATGTTGGTTCTGTCCTGCTTTTCGCCCGGACCAAGGCACGCGTTGAACGGGTGCTGGAGTGCGATTGCACCGAGCATGAAAGCGACTGCAATGATACCTGCACCGATGTAGGACACATCGTAGAAGCTCACCGTGATACCAAAGATATCAATGTTGAACGCGGTGATCTCCGAGAAGGTAACGTGACTGGTTGCAACAACGGTCAGGCCCATAAGAGCGATACAGCCGACAGCTGCAAGCTCAGCGATACTGCGGGTCATGACCGGGATCTTCATGTTCAGGACAGAGTTCGAGATCCATCCAAGAACGAGACCAACGATCAGTGCAACGATTAATCCTGCGATCGGAACAATGAACGGGCTGAACACAGCGAGCTTTGCGGCAAACAGCATTGCAATAACACCGGAACCGAACGCAAGCATACCTGCGGACGGAACTCCGGTACCAATACCATAGCTGCAGAGTTTCTTGATAGTGCTGTTACCCCAGATCAGGGCACCAACAGCTGCGATACCGCCGAAGAATGCAAGATAGTCGAATCCTGCAACGCATCCGGCGACTGCGATGTAAAGGGAGACCAGTGCAAGGATAAGGCCCATAGCCATAACCTTGTTGTGTGGAATGCCATCGTGTGATGCTTCAACTTTTACTGACATTTTTTACACCTCAGAGTACTGCCACCACCAGCAGTGCAACAAGTCCGCAGATACCGCTTGCGCAGATTGCTGCAACGATTGCACGGGGGAAACGCTTGAACTTCGGGTCGTGCGGGCCTTCGATGGTTCCGGTAATGTTGTATGCAGAAAGTACTGCGATAACAAGGAACATACCGATTGCAAAGATACCTGCAAGGCCGACTGCGAGAGCCGGAGCGTCTTCACCAACAATTCCAACTGCCTCGAAACTTGCGTTGTAGAAGTTCAGGAGCTGGATATAGATGAGTGTTCCACCAAGACCACCGAAGAGACCACCAATAACACCGCCAACGTAGGAGATGAACGGAAGTCCGTGACCTTCGGTTCCCTGGGATTTGTACTCAGCCTGAGAGTCACCGGTAATCGGGTCTTTTGCGACCTTACCGGATGCTGCGGGGATACCCATGCCGTAGACATAGGAGATGTTCACCATTAAACAGGTGATTGCCATCATTAAACCGCCGCCGATTGCACCACCGGCGAGAGCGACTCCAAAGCCTAAACTTGCTGCCCATGCTCCTCCGAACAGTCCTGCGAGACCGGCACCGGTCGCAAGCATTGCGACACCGGTTGCGATACCCGGAGACTGTCCCATTGCTGCCGGCGCACCGCCGACCGGGACGAAGTGGACACCAAATGCAATCAGGGCTGCACCAACAATGATACCAACGAGGGTCATCATGGGAGCCATTGCTCCGCCTGAAAGGATTCCTGCATTACCAAGGAAGTAGGCGACGCCAATGAAGATGATTGCAAGGATAATTGCGATTATAGATGCAACAGGCTGGAATGCTCCTGCATTGCCTGCTGGTTTTGCTGCAATTGCGCTCATAGTTAGGCCTCCGCAGTGTAGGGTCCGTAGTTCTTGCGTGCCCATACCTCAACATACCGATCGATGATCATGAAGATGAGAATGATGACAACACCAACAATTACTGCTCCCCATCCGTGTGCAACAGGCTCAAAGATAACGGTACGCCACAGTTCAAAGAACACAATTAAACCAAAGCAAAGACCGGATGCCGGTCCGCCGAGTTTTGCGGTGAAGAAACCGTTGTCAATAGAGCTTCTCTGACCTGCCTCTGCGTAACGAACGATGTTACCGGATGCAGAGATCGGGACGCCGGCACCGAACTTCTGGTTCTGGTACTGACGCTCCTTTCCGTAGTACGGGTTTCCGGTTGCAGAACCTGCTGCACCAAGAGCAAGACCCCATACAATACCGAGAAGCGGAAGTGCGAACGGGTGGTTGAGCACAGTTGACATCAGGTAACATGCTGTTACCGTAGTGAAGATTGCAACGAATGCGTGACCCATGGTTACAGTCGTTACTGATTTTAAGACATCAATAAAGACCGGCTGTCCGAACTTGGAAAGACTTGCGGTTCTTCCAAGGTATGCAGTGGTAGCATAGATACCCTGCACGAAGGTTGCGAGAACTGTACCGAAGATGATTGCCAGTACTGCATTAACATTCATCATAATGAATGCCCATGCAACACCGCAAGCAAGGGTTACCCACAGGGTATATGCTGGGGGTTCACCGGATACTGCTTTGTTGTATATACGGTGAGTATAACCCATCTGAGGTGCAAGCTGGACCTGAGAGTTCGGGTCACCTTGTGAACCGATGTTGGACTCAGTATCCTCGGCTGCACCTGCAACCGCTGCGAGAGCTCCCGCAAGGGCAGTTACTCCAATGCCGATGATAATTTCTTGCATGTAAGATTCTCCCTTGAGTTTAGCGTGCACGAAATCATGTTTTTTCGTGCTGCTCCTGATACCCCACAGGCATCAGGGCTGGTGTTTCCTATAAGGAAACAAACGTATTGTCTCAGTCAGCGACTGAAACGAAGGATGCGCCTCAAGTAGCCGCACGGACAAGTCCGTGCAGACGTCTCAGGAGTCCGTATCGGACTCATGGACAATTCACGAATTTACCACACGTGAGATAAACGTGAATGTTCGAATAACGTTACCACTCTAAAGAATGGAGTACAAAGTGTGGACGATTATTTGTTTGAGCCGGGAGGTATATTAATGTATACGAAAATCGTCGAAGAACTCTTCTTTGATTCGTGATTTCAGCCGTTTTTCCCGCCAATTACATCAAATTATTTTCCTTACAAACAACAGACTTTCACAACACAAGTAGACATTACTTCAAAGAAAGTATTTTGAAGTAATGGTGCCGCTATAAGACCTTTGTTGTCAGAACGAATGGAGCATAGCATAACGGACCCGCAGACATCATTTATAACAGTATATATAGATCGGATATCTCCGCAACAGAATCGAATCAACATTCGCGCGGCAGCATATTTAAAAAAAGAAAAAAATGGGTTTGTCACCCAACAACACAGATTTACTGTGCCGGGATGATAAGCGAGCGCTCGCCTGCCGGCATGAACTCGCGGATAGCTCCCTTTGCGAACTCCTTTCTCGGGTTTGCAAAGTCGAACTTAAGTGCCGGATCTGCGAAGCAGATCTTGATAAGCGGGGACAGTGCCCATGCATCGCCGCGGCCAAGGTGAGCAGATGCAACGATTGCTGCGTACTCGCCCTGGTGACCGACGTTCATTGCGTAGTTCGGGTAGTTCGGTCCACGGAACTCACCAATACAACCCTCGTCAGGTCTCATGGAGAGAGAGTTTGCGGAACCGCACTGGTCCTGCAGGTCGTAGCCGAAGAATCCAAGTCTGGACCATCCGTCCTTGTGCATAAGCATGGACAGATACCATGCGTTCAGACCTGCGTTGGAGTTACCGGTTGCAATAGAAGTGGTTGTACCACATGCTGCTGCAAGGACTGCTGCACGCTGGGATCCACCGAAGTGGTCTTCCATCATGGTCGGGAACTGTTCGTACTGTTCCATACCGTAGAGGTTGACTTCAGTACCGATGTCGTTGACAACTTCCTGGGTTGGTTTAACTTTGTCGTTCGGGTTCGGGTTGGTAACATCGACCTTGTATTTGTCGTGGATGTAGTCCATACCGTGGTAGACGAAGTCGTCGAGGATGTTATCGGTGTATGCTGCGGTTGCATACTGGGTGAAACCGACACCACCGGACATGTACGATCCAAGCCAGATCTGGTCGAAGAGAACTGCTCCTGCACCGACAACTTCAAGGGTTGCCTTTGCCGGGTCGTTCGGGTTCAGACGGTCTGCCTGAATCATATCGGCGAAGTTGCCGAAGAGAATTCCTCCGGGCTCATTCGGACCACGTGCACGGCGGGCCGGCAGGTGGGATGCCATGTTGATGACACCAGCGTGCTTTGCTGCGAAGGACAGGTCTGCGACTGCTGCTTCACCGGCGCACATGCGGTATGCTGCAATGAAGGACATACCAATCTGCATTGCGGACCAGCGGGAGGTTGTTCCACCATCACAAGTGCGGCCGACGATGGTCGGCATGTGGACACACTGCCACAGGGACTTGCCGACTGCTGCCTGAAGGGCCTCTGCCTGCTTCTTCGGGAAGAGCTTCTCAACATCAATGACGAACTGGGACTCGATAGAGTCTGCGAGTTCCTGGTCACCGGTGAAGACACGGACGTAACAGTCATCGGTTAAAGCCGGGTGGGTCTCAACCATGTGTTCCTGAACGACTGCTCCTCCGGGCATTGCGTGGT
>CAZABQ010000090.1:0-7277 GCA_964483485.1 uncultured Methanomicrobiales archaeon | reverse complement strand
GAGAGCACCAGACTGAAGATCTGGTTGTCCCCGGTTCAAGTCCGGGTGAAGGCATTCTTTTTGGGTTTATTTTTTGTGAGTTGTTACTTTTCCAGTACCTGTTCATGTACTCACTGAAATGATCTCAATGTCTCTTTTACAAGCGGGTATTTACAAATAAAATCAAGTATTTTCATCAAATATATTCAACACCTTCTGACTCTTGGAAAAAGAGTCATGATACGTGATTTTATCGGGACCTGTGTCGAAGTACAGGTATAGCCGGGAGTTAAACATCCGTGATTTGTCCTCGGCTTATGGACGTGTGATACAATGAATACCCGCATGCATCAAATACCAAAACAGCGAGGAAGTTCGGATACTTCCTACCTCAGTCGGACTGTCGATCAGATGGTCTGGGAGTTTATGGAGGAAAATAAGATTCCGGGGCTTACTCTGGCTATCGTTCAGGCACCCTACATTCCCCGTGTTGTGGGATACGGTGTTTCCGATACGGATCAGGGTCGCCTTGCCTCGGTGAACACATTGTGGCCTGTCTGTCAGATATCTCAGGGATTTGCTGCGGTTGCCATGATGCAGTTGTATGAGCAGGGGAAGATCAGTCCTGATGATCTGATTGGAAAATATGTTCCAACACTTCCTTTTGCATGGCGGTCTGTAACGATTCTTGATCTCTTGCATCACGCAACCGGCATACCGGATTATCGTTTGCGGAACGGATGGACGCACGAAAAGGATTGGACGTTTGAGAGTCTTATCAGTCTCGTCAAAGATCTTCCGCTTCAGTTTGAACCGGGAACTGCTGTAGCGCAGAGTGCCACAAATTTTCTGATCGCTGCAGAAATTATTGAGCGGGTCAGCGGTAGTTCATACCGCGATTTCGTTACAAAGTATCAGATAGAGTTCCTCGGTCTGCGTCACACGGCATTTTCCGATGATCTGAACCATTATCCCCGGGAAGATCTTCGTAAACAACAGAACCTGCATAAACTTTTCAAACAGGAGAAAAACTACATTGATCCGGCCGAACCTGCACAGGGCTACGACAGAGAGGGAAAGGCTGTGCAGCAGTTCCCGTCTTCAATGAAAGGGTATGCTGATATCTGGGCGTCTGCTCAGGATATTTCGTACTGGGATATTGCTCTTGCGGGTTCGGTTCTCATTCATGATCCCAAAAATAGAGCTATGATTTACGCACCATGGAAACTCCCCGACGGAACAGTAGTGCCGGCAGTTTCCGGGTGGCAGTTTTATCATCATCGCGGTCTGATGGACATTAAAGGGACAATACCCGGATACTCGGCATTTCTGAGCAGATTTACTCATGCCGAAGAACTTGTCTGTGTGACGCTTCTTGCAAACAGGGAGGGAATTGATTTTACGAATCTTGCCCGCCGTATTGCCGGGGCATTTGGTGATCTGATGTCCACAAACTATGATGACAATGCGTTATACCTGTATGAGGGGCAGTTTCCGGTAGCCGAGACGGTGTCCCGCCTGAAAGCTGCGTTGCAGTCACGCAATATCCCCATATTTGCGGTTTATGATCATGCAAAGAATGCCGCGGAGGTTGATCTTTTGCTTAGACCAACAACGGTGGTGGTTTTCGGGTCTCCGAAAGTGGGAACCGCTCTCATGCAGGCAAATCAGAGTATTTCTTTGGAGTTGCCGCTTCGGATTGCCGTTTGGGAAGATGAGACCGGCAGTACATGGCTGGCATTTCCGCGGTTCATCAATACTGCTGAAATGTATGATCTGGGTGGTCATCCCACTGCTGCAAAAATGCAGCCGCTACTGGAGGATCTTGTACGAAAAGCAGGAAGTATCTATTAATACTTCTTTTTTGGAATTAAAGGGGGTTCTTCAGGTATTTTCCTGAAGGTATGTAGGGTAATCACTCCACAAGCAGCAGCATGACGGTTGTCATGGGTGAGTTAAGCACCGTTCCGCCTTCCACATTCGTGCATTCCAGAACGTCAAGGTCCCATCCGGCATTGGCACAGGTTGCGTAGACGTCGATGCCTGCGGCTTCCATACTTGGCCGCATTTTCCTGCGGTTTTTGCAGTCAGTGATGACTGCTCCTTCTTCTTTTGCACAGCATTTTCCGCACCATCCGCACTGGTGGCCGGTGTATCCGAATGCTTTGTAAAATCCGTCGTGGAATGCCATAGTTTCCAGTTCAAACATGACGGTCTGTACAAACCGCGTCATTTCGCGGGAGACCAGTCGTTCAGGGGTGGTCTGCCCTACATCCCCATCAAAACGGACGAGCAGGGCATGGGTGTAACCGTCAAGTACGGCCCGCGTTTCGGCAGGGGTCGGCGTGTACGGGGGGCAGGAGAACCGCCGCCCGAATCCATTGCAGCCGAAGAGGCATTTCATTCTGACCCAGTCGCCGGTGATTATTTTGTTTGAAGGAATGAATGCGGCATCGCCGCCTTTTTCCCGGATGAACTCTGTCAGTCTTTGGATTTCTTCTGTTGCAGAGTATTTTTTCATTGTTCCGTTCTCCTTTTTACTGCCTCATCGATGATGGTGGTTGAGGAGTTAAATTTGCAGCCGGCAAAGTCATTTATTCGTACGACGTCTGCGCGGATGTTTCGCTTCCGCATTTCTGCGATGAGTTTTTCTTCGGAGAATTTCTGGTTGAAACCGAGGGTGATGATGTCCGGGTCGATTTCTGCTATCGGGCGGTACATGTCTTCTTTGTCGCCGAGTACGGCGTGATCAACACAGCGCAGGCCCTGTATTACCCGCAGGCGCTGATCTTCGGGGACGATTGGCCGGGGTTTGTGCTTTACGTTCTGCTCTCTTGCAACGATTACCCAGAGTTCGTCTCCGAGTTTTTTTGATTCTTCAAGATAGTAGAGGTGACCGGGATGCAGAATGTCAAATGTTCCGGTTGCGACGATTTTTTTCACCCGAGTACCTCCAGTGGTCGTTCGTGTCCTTCGCGGTCGAAGCAGCGCCAGCTGTCTGAATCATACGGGTCGCCGACGATGATGTGGCACTGTCCGGTTTCGGCGAAGGTTTGCAGGTCTGCGTCCGAGGGCCAGAGTGCACCGTTCGGGTGGCTGTGGGCGGTTCCTGCTATCTGCATGCCAAGCGGTATCATGTCCATGAAGATGGTTGCACTCGCACTGGTGACCGTTGTTCCCGCAATCGGATACACCGTGGTGATAACGCCTTTTTCTGCGCCGGTCATGACGATGAATTCATTTGGAGCACTGGATCTGCCCATTTCGAGCAGGAGATCGAGTACTTCGCGGTCGATTGCGCGCACTAACATATTCTATTTATGTTGGCGTGACGGAGAGATAATTATTCACATGCGTTCAGAAGAGGTCACGGGTTCCGGTTCAGTGGTCTGGGATGGGCAGGAGTTTGCCTATACGGTTGTCTACAGCAGCAGGCGGAGGTCGTGGGCTGTTGAGGTGAAACCGGATGGTGGTGTTGTTGTGCGCATGCCCCAGCAGGTGCCTCCCGAGAAGGTGAAAGTGCTGGTGGGAGAGAAGGCAGAGTGGATAGGTACTCAGGTGAGGAGGTTCACTGCTCGGACTGTTGTTGTTCGCCGTTATGCGGACGGGGAGGTTCTGCCTTTTTTTGGTGTCGAGTATCCGGTTGTCCGAAAGGTTGGTTCTGTTGCGAAGGCAGAATTTTGCGGGGATTGTTTTGTGGTGACGGTTCCTGAGTTGCTTGATTGCGATGTTGCACGGGATGTTTGCAGGGATATGGTTGTGATGCTGTTCCGGCGCATTGGGTTTGCGCCGCTGGAGGAGATTATTGCGTATTATGCTCCGCTTGCGGGAGTTGCTCCTCCCCAGCTGCGCATCCGGCTTCAGGAACGGAAATGGGGGTGCTGTACGCCGAAAAACGGGATTATTATTAATGCCCGCGTTCTGCTTGGTCCGAAAATTGTTGCGGAGTATATTGTTGTTCATGAGCTTGTGCATCTCCGGTTCCGTCATCATCAGAAGAGTTTCTGGGATGAGGTGGAGCGGCTGATGCCGAATTATCGGGAGGCCGAGCGGATTTTGAAGACGGAAGGCTGGCAGTTTGTGTTTTAATAGGGTTGTGTAAGATGATTTTCTGATGCTGCGGGTACGGACTTTTCGATGCTATTTACAGCGTGCACAGGTATTATTAAAGGGATAATCGCATTCTGATTTTTTGCGGTTAGAAAAGACAGGATATATTTCGTGTTTCAAAATATTCGCCTGCCTCCAGTTCTGTTAAAAAAAGGGATGAGAGAGGTCAGCCGGTGATGAAGTCGTCGGTACGTACCCATGCGACTGCTTCGATCGGCAAGACGAAGATCCGTCCGTCTCCTTTCTTGCCGGTCCGTGCGTGTTCACGGATGGTTTTGATGGTTGTGTCAACGTCTTTATCGGGGATGACAATTTCGAGTTTTGTTTTCGGGAGTGTGTGAATCTGCATTTTTCCTGCACGGTACTGCAGGCAGATTCCTCTTTGTTCTCCGCGTCCACGGACGTCGGTGATGGTTACTCCGGGTATGTTTTGCTCTTCAAGGGCGTCCAATACGTCATCGACTTTTTCCGGCCGGATGATTGCGACGATCATTTTCATGGTTGTTCCTCCTCCGTTAGTTTGTTACCTGTTCGCCGTGCTGGGCGATGTCCAGACCGACGTATTCTTCGTCGTCAGTTACCCGCAGTCCGATGATTTTGTCGATGATCCATGCGAGGATGAAGGTTACTACGAATGCGTAGATTGCTGCGACGGATGCGTCGAGTATCTGTATGCCGAACTGTGTGATGTTTCCTTCGATGAGTCCGCTCACTCCGCCGATGGCGGTGACTGCGAAGACTCCGGTGAGTATTGCTCCGACAAATCCTCCCATTCCGTGAATTGCCCATGCGTCAAGGGAGTCGTCGAGTCCTTTCTTGATTCTCCATGTGAGGGCTGCGTAACAGACGACTGCTGCGATGATGCCGATTGCAAGAGCGCCGCCGACGTTGACGAATCCTGCTGCGGGCGTGATTCCGACAAGTCCTGCGATTGCTCCGGAGATGAATCCAAGGGAGCTTGGTTTTCCGCCCTTCCAGGAGAGTGCCATCCAGGTGAGGGCACCGGCTGCGCAGGCTACTGCGGTTACGAGGAATGCACTTGCGGCGAGACCGTTTGCGGCGAGTGCGCTTCCTGCGTTAAATCCGAACCATCCGAGGATGAGGAAGACTCCGCCGAGGAGGGTGAGAGGGATGTTGTGCGGGCTCATGTTTTGAGTTCCGTAGCCAAGGCGTTTGCCGATTACGATGGCGAGTGCAAGTGCTGCGAAACCTGAGCTGATGTGAACTACTGTTCCACCGGCAAAGTCAAGGGCACCGAGTTGTCCAGCCCAGCCTCCTCCCCATGCCCAGTGAGCGAGGGGTGCGTAGACAATGGTAAGCCAGACTGCTCCAAAGATGAGGAATGCCGACATTTTGATTCTGCCAACGACTCCTGAGGAGAGGATTGCAAGTGTTAGGCATGCGAACATCATCTGGAAACAGATGAAGAGCATTTCGGGAATTTCTCCGGATACTCCGTCGATTGAGACGTTGTTGAGTCCGAGGAATTCAAGGTTGCCTATGAGTCCTCCTACGTCACTGCCAAAGGCGAGGGTGTATCCGATGATGATCCATTGGATTACGCCAAGGGCGAGGGCTGTGAGGGATAACATCATTGTTGCAATGACGTTCTTTTTTCTGACCATTCCGCCGTAGAACAGACCTACTGCGGGTACCATCAGCAGTACTAATGCGGCTGAAATGAGTACCCAGGCTGTCGCACCAGTATCTATGTCCATAGTAATTCACCAATTCTGCACAATACGAGACAAAATAATTTCAAAAAAGAGGTGTCCCCATTTGTCCCCTGCGATGATGATCCACCACAGGTCGGCTCACTCTCTTTTCTTGCGACCTTTTGTGGTGTGTTGTGCTGGTACTGATGTTGATTTGCAGGGAATATAAATTCATATGGTCTATGTTAACAAGTGTCATGCTAACCATTGTCTTTTGGCACTTTTTGAGGTGGTCGCGCATAGAGGAGAGAGATACAACCAATAGATACGAGTGCATAATAGTAGAGGTAATATGAAAGCCTGCATTATGTGCGGCGGCGAGGGTACGCGTCTTCGCCCGTTGACTTTTGAGCGGCCGAAGCCGTGTATTCCGATCGCGAACCGCCCGTCGATTGTTCATCTGGTGACGCATCTTGCAAATCTTGGTTTTACGGATATCGTGATTACGATCGGATATCTTGGTGATGAGATCCAGAAGGCTCTGGGTGATGGGTCGTTGTATGGTGCGACGATTACCTATGTGCCGGAGAAGGTGAAGCTGGGGACGGCCGGGTCGGTGAAGAATGCGGAGGAGTTTTTGAATGATGCGCCGTTCCTTGTGGTGGGCGGGGATCATATGACGGATCTGAATGTTCTTGAGTTTTATCGGGAGCATATGAATTCGTCGGCGATTACGTCTATTGGTCTGATTAGTATCGAGGATCCGCGTGAGTTTGGTATTGCGGAGATTGATGCGTCGCTTCGTATCCGCCGGTTCCGTGAGAAGCCTTCTCCGGGGGAAATTTTTTCGAATCTTGCGAGTACGGGTATTTATGTGTGTGATCCGCGGATTTTTGAGTTTATTCCGCAGGGTGTGAAGTTTGATTTTGCGAAGGATTTGTTCCCTCTTCTGATGGAGAAGGGGTATCAGCTGAACGGATGGCTTGCCCGCGGTAACTGGACTGATGTGGGTAATCCTGCGATGCTTCGTGCGGCGGAGAAGTGGAAGTTGCAGGAGAATGCGTCAACGAGTGTTTCGGGTACGCTGAATGTGAAGGATGCGCATATTACAGGTCCGGTGCGGTTTGGTGATGGTATTACGCTTGGGGCGGGGTCGCGTGTGGTTGGGCCGGTGTTTATCGGGTCGGGTGCGATGATCGGGGAGAATGTGATCATTGGTCCCTATACGAGTATCGGGGAGCATGTGATGATTAAGAGCAATGCGAAGATTTTTTCGTCGTCGATTTATAATGGGGTTGTTGTGGGGGCGAATACGACTATTTCGGGGAGTATTATTGATATTGATACGACGATCGGGGATAATTGTTCGATTGAGCACAATACGGTTGTGGGGCCGCGGTCGGTTCTGCGCAACGGGGTGACGATTCATTCGGGTACGCGGTTGTGGCCGGAGGTTATTGTTGCGGAGCGTTCTGTTGTGACGGAGCATATGCTGAATGATAAGTTCGATACGCGCTACGATGGTTCGTGAGT
>CAZABQ010000089.1:0-7367 GCA_964483485.1 uncultured Methanomicrobiales archaeon | reverse complement strand
GGTTACACGGAGAGTGTTGCGCATATCCACAAATCCGTCCAGTCGTCCGCAGGCAGCTGGGATTCTGATCTGTCAGGAGGCCGGCGGCCGGGTATCTCAGCCGGACGGCAGTCCGGTGGCATTTGCGGACAGCGTTGCCTGCGGTCTGTGTCTTGTTGCAACCAACCGGGTGATTCACCGTAAAGTCATTGAGTATCTGAGGTCATGATGAAGATCTGCATTGTTTCCCGAGTTGATCTCAAAGAACCCATCGAGATTGCCCAGTCGCTTGGATGGACGCTGCTTGACAGCGGGTATGATGTGGTCTATGAAGATTCCATCGCCTCAGAGCTTGGATATGACGGGGTATCCCTTTCCTCATCTGATTTTTCAGCGGACCTGATCGTCGTGCTCGGCGGCGACGGCAGTGTGCTTCGTGCTGTCCGCATGCTCAGCCGGCAGATCCCTGTTGTTGGCGTTAATCAGGGCAGAGTTGGTTTTCTCACGGATCTGGAACGCGAACATGCCGCCGCTGTTCTTTCGCAGTTGAAGCTGCCGCTTACCGTTGAGCCGCGAATGAGAATTTCAATTGAGCTGGACGGAAAACTGCTCGGTTCTGCCCTGAACGAGGCGGTTATTGTGACATCAAGACCTGCAAAGATGCTCCAGTTTGCGACATTTGTTGACGGGAATAAAATTGGAGAGTTTCGGGCGGACGGTTTGATCCTTGGGACACCGACGGGTTCAACCGCATACGCAATGAGTGCGGGCGGCCCTATTGTGGACCCGCTGATTGAGGCGTTTGTACTGGTACCGCTTGCTCCGTATATGCTGTCGTCACGCCCGTATCTGATCTCTTCCGAGAGTGAGATCGAGGTATGCCTCGTAAGCAGCAAACCCGCACAGCTGGTTCTTGACGGGCAGATGCAGTATGATCTGGGCGTTGAGGCACGACTCTTTGTGCGGAAATCACCCGAGCCTGCACAGTTTCTGGATGTCGGTCGGAGTTTCTTTGAAAAAGTGGAACAGAAACTCCGTCTTCTCTAACTTTTTTTAATCTGCTTGTTGTAAGTGTGCCGCTGATGTTTTTGCCGGTTGTATTGATCCATATATTCGTCTGTGGTTTATTCTGATGCCATGTGGTAGTCAGTAGGAGTTCCACGGTTTCTTTTCCCATAGTGCCGCGCTTCACCACTCAACAGTACACAATAAACTCAAATCAGGAAAAAGCCATAGAGGGACTCCTCTAAAAACACCACCACCATGGATCAGCACCGCATCACTTCCATTCAAAAAAATTCCTGCTCACAAAGTCTGGCCCCTCTCAAGGCTTCATCAACGATTCCGGAATTGAGGAATAATTATATAACCTCCCTGCATATGTTCATGCATGGAAGGTATGAAATCAAACCCGGATTTCGCAGCAATTTCTGCTGTTCTCAAGGAGAATCTTGATCTTGTAGGATCTCCGGTCGCGGTGAAAATTGCCGGATCTCCCGAACAGATACCCGTGGGCATCCCGGAAATTGAAGAAACGATCCGTCACTGCCGCATGATCTCCCTCGCCCGTGAGGGACGGGTATTCTATGCAACCGACGCAAAACATCAGTGCGGGGGCGGTGCCTGGGCTCTTGGACTCCGTGCCAAAAGCAGCTCCCTCGCATCAGGTGAACATTACTACAAACTTGGAAAATATGAATCCGTCTCCTCAAGCCGCAGAACAATGGACAGCGTCCCCAATCTCCCGCAGGAGACCTACGCAACCGTGTATGCCCCGCTGGAAAAAGCAGAGTTCGCCCCAAGTGTCGTCTTAATCTTTGCAAAACCCAAAGCAATGCTCAAACTTGCCCAGACCGTGCTCTTCCGGCTCGGCGGCAGAATTTACCCGCAGTTCTCCGGTATCCAGTCGGTCTGCTCCGATGCAACCGCATACCCGCTTCTCAGCGGTAAACCAAACTTCTCCCTCGGATGTGACGGTTCGCGCAAATTCTCCGGTATTGCCGACGAAGAAATGGTCGCAGGATTCCCTATTGAAATGCTTGCAGAAATTGCCGCCGGTCTTGCGACCGTTGTCAATGCCGCAGGCTCGAAAAAATAACTTTTTTTGATTTTTGGTACTATCTGAATCTCTATCTTATCTCCGCGTGATATATCTCTGCGGCAGTTCTGCCGTACATCACCAGCCAAGAAATCATACCAATGTCACCCGACACCTCCTCTCACCCAAGACAAAAAGGGAAATTACCAAAAAATCGAAGATAACCTCCATGGTGCAGCAGACACAGTCACGCATACCATGAACGACGGTAAAATAACAACATAACTCTCTATTTTTCGTAAAAAAAAAAGAAATCTCAGATATCGCGCCTGATAGAATACACTTCATACACCATCATCAGTGCAAGGATTGCCACGCCTGCAACAAAGAACACCAGCACGGC
Source organism: uncultured Methanomicrobiales archaeon (assembly GCA_964483485.1). GTDB lineage: Archaea > Halobacteriota > Methanomicrobia > Methanomicrobiales > Methanocorpusculaceae > Methanocorpusculum. The sequence goes on along the minus strand of CAZABQ010000089.1, from coordinate 4,947 downwards.
GTCATGCACCCACAGTGGCATGGAAGAGTTTGCAACACCCGTGACGGCGGGTGTCGGCGTCACAAATGCAGCAGAAGGTTCTCCAACCTCCATAAGATCCACGCTGTTCCTTGCAGCCATTGGCGTTAATCCGGGAATCGCCGGTTGCAGGAAACCAAGCAGTGTCGAAGGAATAGCAAGTCCCAGAGCACAGATAACCGCCAGCGCACCGGCAGCAATACCATACCGCTCCACAATTCCGCGGACATCCACTCTCTTTTTTGGTGCGATAACTACTACCTGATCCTTCACCGCATAGATCTTCATCTCGCGGCCCTTGGCACTCCAGCGGGTATCCGTGACCTCAATCAGACCTGCTGCCAGCATATTTTCCAGATGATATTTTACGGTCGTCAGGGGAAGTCCGCTTCGCTCTGCCAAAGCAGTTGCGCTCATCGGGCAATCGGACAGGGCATTGAACAGATCTGCAGAAGTCGGCGACGACATTGCTTTTGCAATCTTCTGCGCCTCAAATGAACCCTGTTCAACAACCACAACATTTTCGTCTGTCATCGTTATCACGACCTGTATTTAGACTTACCACAACATTGGACGCCGGATTATATAACCTTCTGGTAAGCTTCGAATACATTCGTAGTCAACGAAATAATCTCAAAAAAGGGTAATTATCTGGTTGTCACAATCGGTCCGTCTTCGGCCACAATCATGGTATGTTCAAACTGGGCAACAAAACTCTCCGGCACATCTGACAGACAGTGATACACATACAGATTACCCTGTCTGAGAAGTGACGGAAGTGCGAGGTCAGCCTTTTGAACCCCCAGCCACCGGCGGGAAAACGGCAGACCATGCATAATCTCCGCACGCTTCAGAATCTTGCGTGCAGTGGGCGACCGCACAGGGCTGTCACCGACCACCTGATAAATCTCCGCACGCGGCGCCTCATGAACCATACCGGACCCGGTTGTTGCGAACGGCTCGACCGCAATAACATTGTCCTCGCGTAGAACAGCGGAACCGAATATGCCGGTGTTGGGAATCGACAGACCGTGATGCAGACTGTAGCGTGCGAGCGCATGACCTGTCAGGTTCACGATCGGTTTAAACCCGTAGGAAGTAATCGCCGCCTCAACCGCAGCCCCAATCTCACTTACCACGATCTCGGGTTTCACCACGGCAATCGCGGCATCAAGGGCAGTCTGTGCCGCCTCGCAGAGTTTTTCGTGATCCCCAAGATTCACGGTGACGGCGGTATCAGCAATGTACCCGTCAATGTGCGTGCCAATATCCAGTTTCACCAGATCCCCTTCGGCAAACACCCGCTCGTCGTCGGGCGACGGCGAGTCATGCGCCGCAACTTCATTTAACGAAATGTTTGGCGGAAACGACAACATTGCGCCCGCCGACTCAATTCGGTCCACAACCATATCGAAAATATCGCCCATCAGTATTCCGGGTTTTATCTCTGCTGCACAGCTGTGCAGCACCTGCTTTGCAACTCTCCCTGCTTCCAGATAGTTGTCCAGCTCGGAATCATTCATACTATTAATTGCTCCTCGAAGGTAGTAAACCTGTCAAATCCGTCCTCCGTGACAACACCCATATCCTCCAGCCTGACACCGCCGACTCCCGGATAGTAAAGACCCGGTTCAATCGTCACCACATTTCCCGGTTCAAGTGCACCGCCGGACGGCGACAGTGACGGACTTTCATGAATCTCAAGACCCACGCCGTGTCCGAGACTATGAATGAATCCTGACGATCCCGCAGTTACATACCCTTTCCCGGCAAAAAACGCCACTACTGCATTATGCACATCCGCGCCGGAAACTCCGGGTCGAATCATCTCTGCTGCCAGCTCCTTTGCCTCGTGAACAACTGAGTACATCTGCACGATCTCTTCACGCGGAGCACCTTTCGACACCGTCCTCGTCATATCTGCAAAGTAACCGCTCACCAGACTGCGCGGGAACACATCCATGACAATCGGTTGATTTGCATACAGCTGTCCGGTTCCAAGACAGTGCGGCATCGCCGTGTCCGTCCCGCAGGAAACGATGGTATCGCGCTCTTCGCATTTCCATGGTCTGAGGGCAGCTGCGATCACCTCCCGGACGCGTTCTGACGTAACCGGTTCATCCTCAAACATCAGTGCGCCGCAGTCATCTGGCTCGGATTGTCGGATCAGATCCACTGCGCGCCCGGTCGCCTCCTCATTTTGTCTCTGAACCTCGCGCATCAGCGCGACCTCGTTTGAAGACTTCACCGCCCGCATTGCGGCAACCGTCCCCCGGTCTACCGAAATCTCTGCCACCGTTGCTAGTGTCTGGGCAAACCCTACCGGCATGGATGCCGGAACAAGAAGTTTTCCTCCGGCAAAATTTCGAATCATGTGTGCGACTGCAAGTTCTGTGTCATGATACTGCGGTAACAGATCCAAAAGTCCTGCGGCGCTCCTTGTCACCACGGTACATGTTGTCTCTTTGCGCGCACGCAGCTCTTCCATTGAAGATACAATTACCGTCCCTTCTCCTCCTCTCGGATAAATATAGATATAGGGGTCGGATGCGAGAAATCCGGCTAAATATCGCATATCTGCATTTGTTGAAGAGTCATAGGCAACGTATGCATCATAGTTCTTCTCTTCCAGAACATCTCCGAGATCTCTCATGATTCACCTACAGATGTGTCGTGAAGAGATGTAGTATTTATTGCTCGGACACTGATGTACATACCAATGGATGAAAAAGAACAGATGGTGTTTAAAGGGAAATTCACGATCCTCGTAGTTCTTCTCAACATCATCATCTTCTCCGCGGCCGTTGCCGTCTGCGTGTGGGCAATCATCGATGACAGTTACTGGTTTAAGCTGCCGGTCGTTGTCGCTGCTGTGTTAATCTTCGTTGCATCCGTTCTCATCTTTGTTCCCCGCTATAAGGCAACCAAATCATGGCTGCAGGTTCACGGAACAACGAAAGAAGAACGCATGGCTCAGGCAAAATTAGAAGACGACGAGTATCGCGCCCGTATTCGTGCGGAACTGGAGGCTGAGATGCGCGAAGAGGAAGAGAAAAAAGGCAGAGAGGGTCAGTAAACTATGCTGAGCAAAATCAAAGGAGAAGTAGAGCTGCTTGAGCGTCATCTGTCGGTTATGCGTGTTGTGGCACGCAGCGGACCGATCGGCATTATGAAACTTACCGAGGAACTCGGTCAGCCTCAGCACCGGATCCGCTATTCCCTGCGGGTTCTTGAGCAGATGCAGTACATCAAAGCAACTCCTGCGGGTGCGGTTGCAACGCCAAAGGCCCATGAAATGCTCACCCATTTCGATGAGGAACTGGATGGTCTGATTCAGCAGCTTGCCGCTCTTCATCAGGATAAAACCATCTTCAAATGATAATCTTTAATACGGTGTCTTACCTATGTATTTAGGCAAGACACGTGCGAAATACCTTCGCAACGGGTTTGATTGCCGCCATAACTCAGTTGGTAGAGTGGCTGGCTGTTAACCAGCATGTCACAGGTTCGAGTCCTGTTGGCGGCGCTTCTTTTGTTTTTTTGTATGAACTCAAATTCAGATACCATTTTCATTTGTAGGCTTGATACGCTGGTATCAGGAACATTTCCGTGGGCTACTCAGGAATAAAAATGCAAGGCCCTACCGACGAACAGGTTTAAGTAGATGTATGCCAAATATGATATGTTCTTCTGCAAGGGAACAAATTTCTTTCGGGAAGCAGATTCCTCTGTATTCCCATTTTCCTGTATTGCTACTATAGCATTGGGCCTGTAGCTTAGTGGTGGAGCGCCCGGCTCATAACCGGGTGGTCGTGGGTTCGAACCCCTCCGGGCCCATTTTCTGTTTCTTGGCATGTTCCTTTTGCGTGAATTTCCTGCGGTAATTCACAAGCGCACCCTACATCATTTTAAATCGTGAGTGACTCATTATATATGGGACTAGTCCGGGTGGCTTGGCGTCACCTGTAACCTGAAACAGCCAATACGCAGGGGACGAAGTTTGAGGACGGCTGTGGCAGTCCAACTGACGCGGCATATTCTGACGTTGATACCTCGTCCTGTGAGGTCAGCGGCGATGATCTGGCATATCCGGAGGGATGTGCCGGCATCTTATCGTGGGCACCGGTTCAGGCCCGGAAGGGAGCAGACCTACCGTGAACGCATGGCGCCCACAGGGTTGCGGGGCGGAGAAGGGGTGCATCAGAGACGCTGGATGTGCGCTTTCAACCGATAACATGTCCCATCTCTTGCTTTTCAGAGGTTTTCTTTATGGCAAAAGTGACAATCATTGGAGCAACCGGCCAGGTTGGATCCTATGCAGCTCATGCGGTGTCGCAGTTCCCACATGTGCAGGAGATGTGTCTCTACGGTCGGCCGGGGAATGAGCAGTATCTTGACGGTCTTGCCCATGATATGATGGATTCATTTGCCGCGCGAGGGACAAATACCCGTGTTACGTTCGGGACGCACCCGAAAGAACTGCGGGGGTCAGATATTATTGTGCTGACGTCCGGTGTTCCAAGAAAACCAAATCAGAACCGTCTTGATCTTGCTATGGAAAATGCAGGCATCGTAAAGCATTATGCCGAGCAAGTCGGGCGGATGGCACCCGACTCCATTTTGCTGGTCGTGACAAACCCGGTGGATATTATGACAACAGTTGCGCTGAAGTATTCCGGCATGATGCCGCACCGTGTGTTTGGTCTGGGAACCCACCTGGATTCTATGCGCCTGAAGGCATGTCTTGCGGAGTTCTTCAATGTGCATGTGAGTGAGGTACACACCCGTATTATCGGTGAACATGGGGATACTATGGTGCCCCTGTGGTCTGCTACAACGGTTGGAGGAATTCAGATCGATAACATGCGCGGGATCGCAACGCTTCCGCGTGATGAGATGATTGAGCAGGTGAAAAATAGCGGGTCATAT
>CAZABQ010000088.1:0-7434 GCA_964483485.1 uncultured Methanomicrobiales archaeon | reverse complement strand
TTACGGGCGACCCTGAGAATCAAACAAATCGTCAGAAACTATCCGATTTCGTTCATCAGGAACATGTACCGAAAAAAACTACATGGAAAGAGTTTTTGATTCTAACCCTCATCGTGTTTGGTATCTGTTGGGGAATGTCATTAATTTTGTACCTTCTGCGTCTACATCAGTAAATGTGGGGGAGAACAACAAGTTGCGGCACTTTCACACCGCGCACCCGTTCTATTAATAAGAAAATCTGCCTATACCTAGAGACATGGCATCCACCGAAGAGTTCGTCCGTTATGTCTGTGACCAGATAAGCGATGCAGGCAACATACAGTACCGGAAAATGTTCGGCGAATATGGTATTTATTGTAATGAAAAATATTGTGCCTGTATCTGTGACAATAGGATATTTGTGAAAATTACTGAGGCCGGGAAGCGACTGATGCCGAACGGCAAAACAGCATTGCCTTATGCAGGATCCAAAAACGAATGTTTTCTCATCACTGAATTTGATGATTGGGAATGCATCGTAAATCTCATCAAAAAAACCTGCGAAGAACTGCCCGAACCAAAAAGAAAGAAACCTGCTGCAATTTCAGCAAGTCTGTCCAAGTAATATAGTAACGGATCAGTTGATCCGTTCGCGGGATTGATATGTGACTCCCCATCACGCCCCGACAAAGGGAATATTGAAACCTTTTTTTTCTTGGGCAGACTTAGTTCTGTCGCAACAGAGCAATATACTAACTCGGGGTTGTTTTTACTTTTCTCTGTACTAGGCAATTAATTATCCGGTAGCGATTTACAATAGACGAGAGTGGCAAATGACAATTCTCTGACTATGCAAATTATAATCTATTGACTATCCATATACTTATACCTATCCATTAGGATATGTGTACTCTAATGGAGAGCACAACCCGGAAAAGAGATCCGCCGGATCAAATGAATATCCGTCTTGGCTCCAGCTATATCACGAAGTTTAATGAGTACATGAAATCTCACGACGGGAAGAAAGTAGATTTTATTCGCGATGCGCTTGATTATTGGATGCAGGTTGATGGGAATGCCCAAAAAATCTGGGATGAATTGCATCAGGCACGCCAGACCGTCAGTATGCAGCAGGAAATCATCACCGAGTTACGAAACTCACGGGACAAGCAAATTGAATCCCTGGAAAAACTCCTTGATGAAAAGGATGCGCGAATTCACCTGCTCACCAAACAGTTGGAACAGTTGCAGGATCCTTATTACACCCACTCTGTTCGGGATTCAGTAGCAGAAACTGTCGGCGAATCGCAATCATCATATCAAAAAGAAGGGAAGAAAAAGAAAAGAGATCTTTAAATCTGACATTTTTATGGGATCACATCGGCCCCATACCGCCGAAATCTCCGCCGCCTTTACCCATCTGTTTCATCATTTTGTTCATCGCCATGCGGTTACCGCGGAATCCTTTCAGGGTCTTCTGCATCATCTTGTAGTATTTTATTAACTCCCGGACCTCATCAACCGTCGCACCCGCCCCGCGTGCAACACGCGTCATCCGTGACGTATTGATCAAGGACGGATCGTCAAGCTCCTGAGGTGTCATGGAATCCATAATAATACGGAACTTTTTCATCCGGTCTGCTGTCCCGTCAAGCGCCTCGGAAGGAACATTCATACCGCCGAGCGGCAGCATCGATAAGACCTGTTTTAACGGCCCCATCTTCTGCACTGCTTCAAGCTGCTTGTACATATCGTTCAGCGTGAACTTTCCGCGCAGCATCGCGTTGACATCCACATCCTCCGGTTTTATGGCTTCCTCGGCTTTCTCAACGAGAGCCTTCAGATCGCCCATGCCAAGCAGACGGGAGATGAAACCGTTCGCATCAAACCGTTCCAGATCCTCAATGGTTTCACCATTACCGATGAACACAATGCCGGACTCGGTCTCAGAGACCGCAGACATGGCACCTCCTCCTTTTGCCGTACCATCCATCTTGGTAACGATCACGCCGTCAATACCGATTGCCTCGTGGAACCGCTTCGCCTGATCACGCGCGGCCTGACCAAGAGCCGCATCGATTACCAGCCAGCGGTGATCGGGTTTCAGCAGCTCATTGATCTGCGTAATCTCCTCGATCAGATCATCTTCCAGAGCATGACGACCCGCAGTATCGACAATGACAACCTCAACATCTTTCAGGGCTGCAAGACCGTCACGGGTGATCTTGACGGCATCTTTTTCTTTTGGATCCCCATAACAGGGAACATTGATCTTTTTACAGAGAGTCTCAAGCTGGGCGTATGCTCCGGGTCGGAAATTATCTGCACCAATTGCACCGACCTTCAGACCTTTGCGCTGGAAGTACCGGCACAGTTTTCCGGTCGTTGTCGTCTTACCCGAACCCTGCAGACCGGCCATCAGAATTTTTTGCGGACGAAGGGAGAACTCAGCCTCTTTGCCGACAAGATTCACCAGCTCCTGATACACAATCCGCAGCACGTGCTCACGAACATTCATCCCTTTCGGCAGATCCTCGTCAAGTGCCCGTGTCTTGATCGACTGGGAAAGCTGCATGACCAGCTTCACGTTCACATCCGCGGAAAGCAGCGCACGCTGTAAGTCACGAACCAGCTCATCGACCGCCGCACGATCAATGACCGTTTTTCCGGCGAGTTTTTTCATTGCATCCTTTAAGGAGTTAGAAAGAGTATCAAGTCCCATTACATCTCATCCCCAAAGATTTCATCGATAATTAACGAGGGCGTAAATGGTTTCATATCCGAATATTCCTGACCGACACCGAGGAACACCAGCGGCTTGCCAATGGTATATGCAATAGATATTGCAGCGCCGCCTTTGGGATCCATATCGACTTTGGTCAGAATAACACCATTGGTGGAAACGGTTTTCTCAAACTCTTCGGCACGAATCACTGCATCATTTCCGGCAACCGCCTCGTCCACATAGAAGACGAGATCCGGCTTCATCACCCGTTTGATCTTTTCCAGCTGATTCATCAGATTCACCCGGTTGTGGAACCTGCCGGCAGAATCAGCAAGAACAACATCAATATTGTGGGCTTTGGCGTACTCAACCGTATCATAGAGAACAGCGGACGGGTCTGCTCCCTCCTGGTGAGAGATCAGTTTGATACCGAGCCGGTCGCAGTGTACGCGGATCTGTTCGATTGCCCCGGCGCGGAAAGTATCACCCGCACCAACAACCACCGAAAGTCCCTGACTCCTGAGATAATACGCAATTTTTGCTACGGAGGTCGTCTTGCCGGTTCCGTTCACGCCAGTGAACAGAATTTTCACCGGTTTATTATGGGATTTTATGTAGCCGACCAGATCGAATCCTTCACCAAGTACCTCCTCAATCGCATGTTTCAGGGCATTGGTGACAACCTCCTCCGGAGACTCACGGATTTTACGGTGCGTACCAATAAGCTCCTTTTTCATGTGGTTCGTAATTGCTTCGGCAACCGGAAATGCAACGTCAGACTCAAGGAGAACCATTTGCAGTTCAAACAGCGCCTCATCAATGTCTTTTTCGGAGAGAACGAACTCACGTTCAATAACAAGTGTCTTCAGTTTATTAAGAAACCCGGGCTTTTTTGATTCATCGGAGTGGATAGGCTCTGCAGATGCAGGAGAGAGAGATGGTTCTGCGGCAGCGTCCGCCGTGCAGATCTCCGTTTGAGAAAACGGGGATCTCTCGGGAGTATTGGTCACAACAGGGGCCTCAAGCATGGGCACGTCGGTCTCAACCTCGGTAGTCACCGAGGCAGACTCAACACTACTGCCCAGTTTTTTTGTAATGCCGCTGAGTTTTTTCTTCAGCCCTTCAAACATTATCTATTAATTCCCCCTGAGAGTATAAATTGCCTCTGCTATCAGAATTCCACTACCTGACGGCAGAATTTTGCAGACGATTTTGGAGAAAATGGAAGGGATATGTCACATGAAAATAGAGGAGATGAAATAGACGCAACCTACATATAGCGAGGCATGCAAATTACAAGATATCATGGAGTCACGAATGGTGTGTCGATCTCTTCTTGTGTGTGCTGTTGTGCTGGTGCTCGTCTCAGCGGCAGTACCGGCGGCAGCCGCAGCAGGAGAGAATTATCTGGTAATGTATGTGGTGGGATCAGATCTGGAGTCTGGTGAGAATCAGGCGACTGACAATCTCCGGGATCTGGCAAGCAGCTGGACCGCAGAAGCGGGAGATGTTCTCATCATCTACGGTGGAGCAAATAAGCCGGGATGGGACAATGGTGTTGCAGTGACCAATATTGAGCTCCTGAGAAAAGATCTGGAAGACAACGTAATCGGCGTTGATGAAAATGCCGGAGGGCAACCAACGCAGTACGTGCTTGAGCGTTTCGCGGGTGCCGACATCTCAGAGCCTCAGACACTGGCAAACAGTATGGCGTATGCTGAAGAGTATCGAAAGCTGAACGGACTCGCAAATGCCAGAAACTATCTGCTCTTCTGGAACCATGGAGGAGGATACTCTGGTTTCGGACTAAATGAACTCACCCAGAAGATGCTCAGTCTCAACGATCTCCAGACAGGACTGTCCGCGGCGCAGGTACGTTACGATCTCATAGCATTTGATGCCTGCCTGATGGCATCTCTCGAAGTGGCTGATGCCCTTTCCCCGTACTCCACCTATCTGCTGGCATCCGAGGAAAATGTTCCGGGCTGCGGATACAATTATCTGGCTTTTTCCAGACTCTCTGCATCCCCCTCGATGAGTACGGAGGAGTTGGGAAAAGTCATCATTGAGGAGTACATTGCGCAAGAGGATCAACAGAAGACACTCTCACTTGTGCGGCTTTCCCAGACACCGCGTATGGTTGCTGCGGTGAACATGTTTGGGGACAGACTTGGAGAGGTACTGGATGATGAAGATTCTCTGAATGTAATCGGATCGGTTTATCAGGATACCCAAGGGTACGGCGGAACTGAAGTCTTCTCAATGGATCTCTATGACTTCACCTCTCGGATATTCCAGCAAAGTTCGGAAGGCTCTGACCTGCGTAATGCCGCAGAAACAGTTCTCCGAGAACTCGGCACATATGTGGTCTGGTCAGGTCATGACGGATATTTCAGTGCGGCAGAGGGTATATCGATTGCCGCACCTACACAGGACTTAACAGAGGGAATTCCGGACACAGTTGCTTTCGGAAGAAACGGTTGGTATAATTATCTCTCCACGTACCTTGCCAACGCAGGAGTATCCGCACAACCTCACGCGGCGTACACCGACGCAGCGAAATCCCGTTCCCTCATTCAGGTTACCGACCCTACCGGAACAGCACGAATCCTTGCAGACTATCTCTACCAAAATGACGATGGGCAGTATGTGATCGTTGGGGACGTGCCCTTGAAGGAGAACACAAAACCAGTAAACAACAGTGTCTGGACAACAGTCCCTGCCGGTACGTATAATGAACCGGACTGGGATGGACACTGGTACGTATTCCAACATGCAAATGGACTGATCACTCCTGCCACACTGAAGTACAAAGGACCAGCTGAGATTAATAATCAGTCCTGTCTCATTTATACCATTGAAGGCAATCTTACCCGCACCATACACAACACCGAGGTTACCCGCCCGTCAATCATCACCGCAGTTATTGATGATACAACGTTATCCGTGCAGGGACTCTCGGTAACGGAAAAACCGGATACGATCTGGGACAGCAGAACTAATGTCTGGGGAACCACCACCATCCTTGCCGGAGATATCTTCACACCAACTCTGGAGATGTATGATCCGGATACTGACGAAGTAGTGACGATCATTTCCCCGCAGAAGATCACCTTTGGAAACACCCCAGAAGAAAATCTTGTATACACCCAGCTGAATCCTGATACCTGCTACTGGGTAGTTGAACTTGATGATTTCATTGATGACGACTCCTTCTATCTGGAAGAGCCGGACCTCACCAAAAAACCGGTGCCGACAAAATCATCCATCCCACTCTTTGGCATTCTTGCCGGACTTGGTATTGCCGGCCTGATTTCCAGAAGAGGATAAACCAACTTTTTTGAAAAAATCAGAAAAGAAAAAAGTCAGCGTGTCTGCTGCTGTGCAGAAGCATAGATCTCCTGCATGCGCTGCTCGACTGCTGACATCTGACTCTGCAGTTTTCCAAGAGACTCGGAAAGCCGTTTGCCGGATGCATCCATCTCGGTGATCCGGTCACGCAGGAAGGAAAGTGCTTCCTCGGTTGACTTCTCAACCGTTACTCCTGCGCCAATCCCGACAAGCATCTTCTTCGTATCCGCAACTGTTGCGCGAACCGACACTCCGCCGCCCAGATTTAAGAGAGTAGAGACCTCTCCGTCTGCTGCGGCAAGAGCCTCAAGTGATTCAATAGAAGCAAGAGCCTCGGCACGTGCCGATTCAATAAAACGCACCTGCTGGGTAAGAAGCTCATACTGCTGGGAATACTCAGCGGCATAGGAACGGAGGGCTTGTACCTCCTGTTCCAGATTTGCCTGATTTACATTACTCGCCATTGATAGCCTTTACAGAATCAATGGTAATATATTTGCGCTCAAGCCGGTGCTTGCTACCAATCGTTGCAAGAGTAAACTCTCCTGCAAGACGCTCGCTTGGTGCATCGACTGTCTTTGTGTAGGGCTTCATCTGTCCATCATTTTTGAACGTGCCCTTAACCTCAAACTTCGGCATATTTTTTCACCTCACAGAAATCCAAATACATCTTCAATTCTACCGAGTTCAAAACCCGTGGTAGCGTTTCCTGCCAGATAACCCTTGCTGTTTACGAGCAAACCGGTTCCAATAAGATTCGAACCCATATTTACAGAGCCCGTTCCAATGGAAACGTCCGCTGTCGGAAGACTATTCTCAAGATGCTCCAGTTCTGACGGTGCAGCTCGGGCCGGCAGCAGCACACCTGCATTTGTACAGGTACCTGCCATACCAACCGTTCCAACACCGCCAAAGGACATGGGAACAGTCTCAACTTTCAGGAATTCAGCCACCATTTGACGCATCGCAGACGACATGTCCGGATGCACAATCGCGAATGAATCATTGGTAAGAATTACGTTCCCTGCCGCATTCATCTCTTCTCCAAGAAGCAGGACATCGCCGTATTCCTGAAGAAGTTCAAGTTCAGAATCGTGAATGAGACCGGAAACAACAAATCCGCGGGAATTGCCGGTGAGCAGAAGACCGATAACGGACGACCCTTGGATAAAGGTTGGAATAACCTCAACATCAAGGGCTTCCGCTATCTTTGATCCGAACTCCTCCGGAGAGTCAATCGGAACAAACGCAATGTCCTCAAAGACACGGGCAAAGACGCCGATGTTCGGGTCGCCATTCAGTGACAGGGTGTGGTCCATTTATTCCTCAGCAAGTTCTGCCTGGACCTGTCCGTCTTCGAACTTCATAGCACGAACACG
>CAZABQ010000087.1:0-7501 GCA_964483485.1 uncultured Methanomicrobiales archaeon | reverse complement strand
CACCGAATCCTGACAGCAGATGTGAGTGTCCGTGCTGTTGAAAGCTACAAAGCGGCGGGTGAATCAGACCGAAATCATGCGTCTTTCGTCTGTCCCGTGGGCTGAACGACAATCAATGACGCACTACAGCAGTCAACAAACGAATAAAGGTGCAACGCCTCCCCATCCGAAATCCTGATAACTCCCGGCATGAAACTATAGTACCATTATGGATACCAGCGAATGCCTCCCCGCCCTGACCCGCGGCGGAAAGAGGGGTGAACGGACCTTCGTTGCACCGAACGCAACGATTGCAGGAGATGTCACACTCGGCGACGACGTCACCGTACTATTCGGTGCCGTCCTCCGGGCCGATATGGCACCGATCACCATCGGCAACCGATCCAATGTCCAGGACAACGCCGTCATTCATGAAAGCATCGGCCACCCGGTGGTCATCGGCAGAAATGTCTCCATCGGTCACGGCGCAATCATTCACGGCTGCACCATCGAGGATGACTGCCTCATTGGCATGGGCGCAATCATCTTAAACGGAGCCGTCATCGGCAAAGGCTCGCTCGTTGCTGCCGGCGCTCTGGTCTCGGAACGCAAAGTCATTCCGCCGAACTCACTCGTAATGGGAGTCCCCGGCAAAGTCGGCAGGGAACTAACCGCAGACGAAGCAGCCGGCAACCTCAAAAATGCCGAAACGTATGTTGCGGTCGGCAGGAGATACCGCAATGAGTGGACGTGACGTCGTCGTAATCGGTGCAGGAGTCGCCGGAATTCAGGCAGCCATGGACATTGCAAACCACAACATCCATGTCTGGCTTGTTGAACGTGAGCCGACCATTGGCGGCCACATGGGAATGCTGGACAAAACCTTTCCCACCAACGACTGTTCCATGTGCATCCTGTCCCCCAAAATGGCAGAGGTCGGAAGACACAAAAATATCACCCTTCTGACACTTTCCGAAGTCGAAAAGATCGAAGGAACCGCAGGGGACTTTACCGTCAGCATCACCAAATATCCCCGGTATGTCCGGGAAGCTGACTGCACCGGATGCGGCGACTGTACCAGTATCTGTCCGATTGAAGTCTACAATAAATTCGACGCAGGACTCGGCGTCCGCAAAGCCATCTACAAACCGCATGCACAGGTCGTGCCGAACTGGGCAGTCAAAGACAACCTGCACTGTATTGAATGCGGACTCTGTTACGAAGTCTGCGGCAAAAACGCCGTACTGCATGTGGACGAAGACGCAGTACAAACAATCACCGTCAACGCCGCCGCAGTCGTTATTGCGACTGGTTACACCCTCTTTGACGCACGAAAGAAGGAACAGTTCGGCTACCTGCGCTATGCCGACGTCATCACCAGCATCGAATTTGAACGCATGATCAATGCCGGAGGTCCGACACTGGGAGAAGTCCGCCGCATCTCAAACGGCGAGACGCCGAAATCCGTCGTGTTCGTCCAGTGCGTCGGAAGCCGTGACATCTCAATCGGCAGAAACTACTGTTCCTGCGTCTGCTGCATGTATGCCCTCAAAAACTCCATGCTCATCAAAGAGCATTACCCGGACACCGAGGTCACGATCCTTTACAACGATCTGCGTGCCTACGGCAAAGGGTACGAGGAGTACGCGGAGCGTGCAAAACAGATGGGCGTACACATCGTCCGTGCATTTCCGGGCGAGGTCCAGCAGGCAAGAAACAATCTGGTTCTTCCTCTCGAAGACACCGAAACCGGCGAGTTCAAGAATCTGGAAGCCGACCTTGTCGTTCTTTCGGTCGGAATGGAACCGCTGCCGGACACCATCCGTCTTGCCGAATCTCTTGGACTGCCGCTTGATGCCAACAACTTCCTTTCGTCCGCTGACATGAAACTCAACCCCGCAGGAACAATTCGTCCGGGAATCTACATCGCAGGCGCTGCGGTTGCACCAAAAGATATTCCCGACTCCGTAATCTCCGGCGGCGCTGCTGCCATGAAGGCAACAATTGACTCCTACTCCTCAGAGGCGAAACAGTGACCCAAGAGACGAAGACAATCTGGTGGAACGACCAGAACAACTCGATCATGATGATCGACCAGACGAAACTCCCGGTCGAGTTTGTCGTCATCGAAGTGAAGACCGTTGAGCGGCTGGCAGATGCCATCCGCCGGCTTGAAGTCCGCGGTGCTCCTGCTCTCGGCGTTGCCGGAGCATTCGGCGTTGCGTTGTCTGCGGTGTCCTGTGCCTCGGACGTTGAGTTTGCCGAGACCATCGCAGAGGACGCAGCACTGCTTCGCAGTACAAGACCAACTGCGGTGAACCTTGCCTGGGGCATTGACAAAGTTCTCCGTTCGATGGAGAACCTGCCTCCCGACATGGCCCGGTTCCTTGCGGTCACCGCCGCGAAAAATATCGCCGCCGAAGACGAAAAGTGCTGCATGCTGCTCGGCCATAACGGGGCAGCTCTTCTTCCGCAGATTGGAACGGTTCTCACGCACTGTAATGCCGGAGCACTTGCCTGTTCCACATGGGGAACTGCCCTTGGTGTGATTCGTTCGGCCCACAAGATGGGAAAGAAGATCTCGGTTCTCTCCTGCGAGACCCGCCCGCTTTTGCAGGGAGCACGGCTGACCGCATGGGAACTGCATCATGACAATATTCCCGTGACCTCGATCATCGATTCGGAAGCTGCGTATCTGATGCGGAAAGGAAAGATCGATTGTGTTGTTGTGGGTGCTGACCGGATCACCAAAGATGCGGTATTCAACAAGATTGGAACCTATATGCACGCAGTCTGCGCAAAACACCACAATATTCCCTTCTATGTGGCAGCTCCCGTCTCGACGTTTGATGCTGACGCTGTTGAGGCTGATATTGTTGTAGAAGAGCGAAATCGCGATGAGGTTGCCGCATTCTGGGGCAAACAAACCGTTCCCGAAGGGGTACCGGTCATCAACTATGCGTTTGATGCAACCCCGCTCTCTCTCGTGACTGCTATTATCACGGAAAAGGGAGTTCTTTACCCTCCGTATGATTTCTCGACGCTGAGGCAGATGTAAGTCTATGCCTATCACCCTCCCCTTCTCCCTTTTTGGTCATCCATACTGGGATTCACTGGCTCTGATGCTCGGGCAGGCTGCGC
The DNA here is from genome assembly GCA_964483485.1 of uncultured Methanomicrobiales archaeon. Lineage (GTDB taxonomy): Archaea > Halobacteriota > Methanomicrobia > Methanomicrobiales > Methanocorpusculaceae > Methanocorpusculum. Next base: position 4,381 of record CAZABQ010000087.1, on the reverse strand, counting down.
TGCTGATCTTTTTTGTCTGGTTTGTTCTGGTAGTGGTGACGGTTCTGCTGTTTGTTCTGTCGATTCGGCGCAAACATCTCTACTGTCCCTGGCTTCTCAGACCATCGTATCTTCTGCTGAAGGGTGCGGTCAGAACCGGCTGCCGGATGTTTGGTCTGGATGATTCTGAACTCATCACGGTTCTTATCAGACTGGAAAACGATGTAAACCGCGCTGAGTTCGCCGCAGTTCCGGTACAGGAACGTGCGGTGTTTCTTCCGCACTGTCTGCGGTCGGCAAAGTGCCCGGCTCACCTGACACCTCTTGGTATCAAGTGTCTTGACTGCGGAAAATGCGGGCTTGGCATGGCGACGAATGCGTTAACGGATGCCGGGTATCTGGTGTTTATTGTGCCGGGTTCGACGTACATTAAGCGGCTTCTCAAACGGTTTCATCCGCGTGCGATGATTGGGGTTGGGTGTCTGATGGAGATCAAGCAGTTTCAGGAAATGGCCAGAAAAATTCAGATGACCGCTATGGGCGTTGTTATGAAGAGTGACGGCTGTGTGGAGACGAGCGTTGAGTGGGAAGAGCTGTTTGCGGTTGCATCGATTGGTGTTGATACGCCAATTGAGGGGAGGAAGTAGATGGCAGTGACTCTTCCGTTTGAGGTGACGCTGTTTGCGAGTCCGTTCTGGAATAATCTTGCTCTGCTGGTCGGACAGATTCTCCTGATTCTGATTGTTGTCTGGATCATCTTCGTGATTGCGATGGTTGCGCTGATCGTTTTTTCGATAAAACGCAAGCATCTCTACTTCCCGATGCTGCTCCGGCCGGTCCTTGCGTTTACGGAAGGGGCGGTTACAACCGGCTGTCAGATTCTTGGTGTCGATGCAACCCAGCTGATGGAGTTCCTGATTAAGATCGATAATGATGTGAATACGACGGCGTTTGCCGCAATTCCGGTGGAAAACCGTGTGGTCTTTTTCCCGCAGTGTCTGCGGTCGTCGAGCTGTCCGGCACATCTGACGCCGGACGGGTTGAAATGTATCTCGTGCGGGAGATGCGGGCTTGGTTCAGTCATTCCGCCGCTGGAAGAGGCAGGATACCGGACGTTCCTGATTCCCGGCTCAACGTTCATCAAGCGGATGGTGAAGAAGTACCGGCCGCAGGCAATGATTGGCGTCGGCTGTATTCTGGAGGTGAAGGAGGGGCTGGAGATGGGAAAGCGTATCTCGATGATTACCCTCGGCGTGGTTACCAAGACCGACGGCTGTGTGGAGACGACGATGGACTGGGACGAGCTGCTGGAGGTCGCGTCAATCGGGCTGCCCAAGGCAATCGTCCGGCGTGAACCGGAAAAAAAGCGTTAGGCGGCGTGTAGATGCCGGAGAATGCTTTTCTGCATGTATTTACCGAAGATGCCGTTCGTCACCATAATGCCTCCATAGGTGTCGCCTGACCTGACAACCGAAAGCGTTTCCTTTTCGTCTGAGAAGATCAACAGTTCCGGCAGCCGTTCGATGTCTCCTTCCCGTGTCCCGCCGGCAAGAAATATCGCGGTGACATCCTGATCGCCGGTGTAGATTTTCATTGGAACGCCGGCAAACTTTTTCGGGTCATCGACGACAAGATAGAATCTTACCCGTTTGGCGAGTGATTTCAGTTCAGACTCATATTTTTTTGTGATGGCAGGACTGCTGCATAAGACAACTATCTCGTTATGGCAGCGGCGGAAGACGGACCGTATCTGATTTTCAAGAGCCCATGTGGTGTGCAGTTCATAGGACTGGGCGATGGATGCCCGTGCCGTTTCCTTTTGCTCAAGCTGTACGAGGGTCGCAACAATTTCGTTGCACATCTTTACATAATCCTGTTTTAAGCGGTCAAAGGTTTCGTGTACGTCGGTTGCAGAGTAGAGTGTCGGCGTTCCTCTGGTCACGGCTGCGTAGCCTTTTTGTACGAGCGTTTCCAAAACATCATAGACTCTTCCCCGGGGGATTGCAGTAAGCTCGTGGATATCACGGGCACTGCCGACCTTGACCGAGACGAGGCCCACATACACTTTTGCCTCATACTGGGTGAACCCGAATGTTATCAGCCGCTCGATCATCTTTTCCACCATAGGTATACTGGTTTGTCCTGTTCCTATAACAGATTCTCCGGTTTGCAACTCTGTTGAGGGACACCACATTCATATGTTTTCCGTGTGAACCTTTTCTCACATGTTTGGCTCCGATAAACCATTTGTTCCGGGAAAAGGGACGCTCATTGTTCTGCTGCTCGCAGCAATGCCGGCTCTTCTCGGAACGGCCGCAGTGGCTCCGGCACTTCCACTGATCAGTGCGGCGTTTCCCGATGTATCGGAGACGCTGATTTCATTCATAATTACGCTGCCTCCTCTTGCAACAGCATTGTCGGGTTTTCTTATCGGTGCCATCTCGGATCGGTACGGACGAAAAAAAGTCCTGCTGGTGAGCCTCGCTCTGTTCGGGTTTTCCGGGGTTTCAGGATTTTTCCTTGACTCGGTTACGGCAATTATTTTCTGGCGGATGTGGCTCGGTGTCGGTCTTGCCGGTCTTATGCCCACCGTGACAACGCTCCTCACCGAGTATTATGACGGTCCGACCCGTGCCCGGTATATGGGATACATGTCTGCGGCGATGGGTGTGGGAGGCCTTGTGATGCAGACCGGCAGCGGAGTTCTTGCCGAGATCTCCTGGCGTGAACCGTTCCTGATTTATCTGTTCGGCGTTCTGGTGATTCCGCTGGTATTCTTCTTCATCAGAGAGCCGAAACGCGAGGAAGAGGTCACGGTTCATGAGGATCTGCATATTAAAAGTTCCCGACCGACGACGCTTGACGTAAAGCCGGTACTGCTCATTTATGTGACGCTGTTTGTATCACTGATTATGATGTACTTGATCTCATCCAAGATCGCCTATCTCCTGACGCAGGTGGCTGATGTTTCGACAACAATCTGCGGTCTGATTCTTGGTATGTGTGCTCTCTTCAGCGCAGTGTCAAGTTATTCGTTCTGGAGGTTCGCTAAGCGATTCACTCCTCTTCAGATGTTTTCGCTGATGTTTCTGATGGAAGGACTGGGTCTTTTCATCATAGGTACGGCAATCAGTGTGCCGGTAATTGCTCTTGGAGCCGCAATTGTGGGATTTGGTCTTGGTCTTGGAACACCGACCGGAGCAATGTGGCTGTCATCAATCACGCCCCAGAAGTATCTGGGAAAAATCATGGGCGGCCAGATTGTGGCGGTGTACTTCGGTGTGTTCGCGTCCTCGTTTGTAGGTGCAGAGCTGTTGGCTCTGACCGGAACGTATTCCGGTCTGTTCCTTGCGATTGGTGTTGTGGGTGTGGTGATTGGTGGTATCTACTGGGCGGCGGCGATGTTTTCCCGGTCTGCGTGAAAAATACTTTTCCCGTTTTTTTTTTGGCAGTGCTGTTCAGATGAACAGGCCCATTGAGATTATCCACAGGTACATGCAGGATTTCGGCAGCATGAGAACTCCTATCTGCGGATATTTTCCGGAAAGGCAGACTACCGGGATGTAGAAGACAAAACTCAGCAGGACTGCAATCCACATGGCAGGTAGTCCGTTTGCAGATGCAGTACTATAATAGAGGCCGCAGACCAGTACGCCGATACCAAAGAAGGGGATGTTTCTCTGCATGTTTTCTTTGTTTGAGGTACCGCCTGTCTTTTGTCTGCTGCTGGTGAGAACCAGAATGATTCTTGCGGCTGCAAGAACATAGAGCATGCCGGTAAGAACTTCTGTATTCGGGAGTCCTGATGTGGTCAGGCCAATGTGCCAGAGTATGAGGTAAAATATTGTCATCCCGACTGCGGTTACTGCTTTTCCCCGTTCCAGTCCGGCATGATATTTCCGGAAATCATTTTCAAGAATCGAGAGAACCCGCGGGACGAGGTGAAATGCGTCGCCAACTACGAGGATTAGTGTCATGATCCCAAACAGGAGTGCATACGCAGACGTCGAGAGGAAGAGGTAGTACAGAGAAAATCCGAGGGCGATTGCGAGGTATGCCAGATCGAATACGACTTCAAATTTTCCAAACATACGCTGCTTCAGGTATATGAGCCGGAATTATATAGAGGTTGAGGCGGGAGTCACTGGGTTGTCCGGTAGAGCATAATTCATGCCACTACTGATACCTTTTTGTCTGCTTCTGCTGAATTGTTGGGTACGAGCATCTCTTTCATGTCCAATCGTCTTTCTCAGGAAAAATCCCCGTATCTGTTGCAGCATTCGCGTAACCCGGTCGACTGGTATCCGTGGGGAACAGAGGCTTTTGCAACCGCAAAAGCTCTGGACAGGCCGGTTTTTCTGAGTATCGGTTACTCGACGTGCCACTGGTGTCATGTGATGGA
>CAZABQ010000086.1:474-7600 GCA_964483485.1 uncultured Methanomicrobiales archaeon | reverse complement strand
ACAAAAAAGATCTCGACAGAATCATCGAAGCCCACAACCTGCCGTATCAGGCAACGGCGTGTGCGTCGTACCCTGCCGACATCTACAACAAGGTCAAAAAAGCCCTCTCAATTCCCGGGCCGAAGTTTATCCACATTCTTGCCCCCTGCCCACCGGGCTGGAGAACGCCGTCAGAGAAGACGGTTGAGATAGGCAAGATGGCAGTAAAGTCCGGCATATGGGTTCTCTGGGAAAAAGAGTATGACCGCTTCACCATAAGCGCCCCGTCGCGTGCTGCAATGAAAAAGCCCGCACCGGTAATCGATTACCTGAAGGCGCAGGGACGATTCCGTAAAGTGGATGAGGCAACCGCCGCACGGATTCAGGCGCAGGTTGACAAAAATCTGAAAAAGGTCGCAGCAGAAGCTGCCTACTCGGAGGAAAACGCATGAGCGATAAACTGGTGATGTCAACCGGCAACAAGGCGATGGCATCTGCGGTGAAGATGGCAAAACCGACGGTGGTCGCGGCATATCCGATCACCCCGCAGACCGAGGTCATTGAGTCGATTGCAGATTATGTGGAGAGCGGAGCAATGGATGCACGCTATATTCCGGTCGAGTCTGAGCATTCGGCGATGACTGCCTGTATCGGTGCATCGATTACGGGCGTCCGTGTGTTTACGGCAACGAGTTCGCACGGACTTCTCTATATGCACGAGATGCTCCACTGGGCCGCAGGCGCACGGCTGCCGATTGTGATGGGGCAGGTAAACCGGACACTCGCACCCGGGTGGAATATCTGGGCGGAACACTCAGACGCGCTGTCGCAGCGCGATACCGGATGGTTACAGGTGTATGTGTCAACTGTTCAGGAGGCCTACGATGCAACGATTATGGCGTTCAGAATTGCGGAAGACAACCGTGTGCTTCTGCCGGTGATGATCAATATGGACGGGTTCCTGCTGTCCCATATTATGCAGCCGTTTGAGATGACGGAGCCGGGAGATTTCATTCCGCCGATCAGTCTGCCGCAGAAGATCGATGTGAATGATCCGAAAGGCTACGGTGCAATGTCGCCGTCCGATATTCACTTCACGTTCCGATACGATATGGAGAAGGCGATGCGTGCATCACGTACGGTGATTGCCGAGACGGAGGCTGAGTTTGCAAAGCGCTTCGGCAGAAGCTATGCTCCGGTAGAGGAGTACCGTTCTGATGATGCGGATGTGGTGATTGTTGCGATGGGAACTCTTGGTAAAGAGGCTGAAGTCGCAGCAGATCTTCTCCGAAAAGAGGGTATTAAGGCAGGCGTGATGCGTATTCGCTGGCTGCGTCCGTTCCCGATTGCTATGAAGATCGAAGGAAAGGAACTGGTTGTGATCGATCGCGACTACTCGTTTGGGTTCGGCGGTGTTGTTGCCGGAGAGATTCAGGCACGCTACCCGACTGCAAAAATTGCAAGTGTGATTGCGGGTCTCGGCGGTCAGGAAGTGACGTATGAGGATATGGTCACTCTCGTGAAAACGCGAAAGGTTGGTACCGAGTTTTGGTTCGGGATTCCACAGGAGGAGCAGTAATGTACGAGATTCGGATTCATTCACGCGGCGGTCAGGGCGGTGTAACGGCTGCACGGATGATGGCGTCAGCAGCCGTAAAAGACGGTAAGTTTGCAACTGCCTGTCCGTTTTACGGGGCAGAACGCCGCGGTGCGCCGATCGTCTCGTTCGTACGTATTGATGATCATCCTGTGCGGATTTATTCGCAGATCAGAAAGCCGGATATGATCATTGTTCTGGATCCAACGGTGATGGACACGGTGAATGTTTTAGACGGTCTCAAAGAGGGAGGTTCGATCTTCATCAACACGCATGAGGATATAGCGTTCCCCGAACAGTTCGCGGTGCACAAGGCGGATCTGACAGGTATTGCGCTTTCGGAAAATCTGGTTGTTGCCGGAAGTCCGATTCTGAATACGCCGGTTATCGGAGCGCTCGCAAAGCTTGGTCTTTTCACGCCTGAGTCTGGTATGAAGGCAATTACGGAGACGTTTGCGGATCCGCGAAATGTAACTGTCGCGAAGAAAGCATACAACGAGGTGAAATAAATGGTAATGCCGAGGATGACAATCAGTGTTCCCAAGGAAGGGGCGGCAGGGCTTACGGGTTCGTGGCGGACGTTTCGTCCGGTGGTGAACCGTGAGATCTGTAACCACTGTGGTATCTGTGCGATGTACTGTCCAGATGCGGTGATCGATCCCGACAATGAGGAGATCGATTTAGTCTACTGTAAGGGTTGCGGGATTTGTGCAAACGAGTGCCCCAAGAAGTGCATTGTGATGGTAAGAGAGGAGCATTAAGGCTTCTCACCGGTTTTCTTTTTTAGGATAGTATTATTATCGTGCAAAACCCGGTGACCACGGAAAATATTTTGTTGTTTAGATCACTTCGTTCCATTTTGTGATCCTGATCACATTTTTCCATGAAATAAATGGCGTGTGATCACACTTTTACACAGACGAAAAAAAATTATTTTTTCTCTGCATGTTTTTCCGCCGCCGGATCGTTTTGCGGCAGCGTTGCGAGCAGGCGCCTGATGGTGTGTTCGTTGCCTTCGATGATTTTGAGGAGAAGAGTTCTCTCCTGTTCCATCTGCTGCATCATAGTAGTGACCTGATCTTTGAGATGCGTTACCTCCCCGGACAACTCGGCTATGACGTTCTGCGTCGAAACATCTGTTCCGACAACACCGCCTATCTCCACCCAGTGGCGGCACGCCCCGTTGATCTCCGCGGTCCTATCATGCGTGTTCTGTTCGGCAAGCCGATCAATTTCTTTGAGGATAGGATTTGGCATGCGGAAGGTGACAGAGGAAGAAGGATTGAGTTTGGATCGTGCCATTGGTAGTTATTCTATTTTTCATGGAGGTGTATTACCGTAATTAAGCTGACGAAAGTATTAATGTAAGTTGATAGCTTACATTATTGAGATGAAATTGGGTGGGAAGAGGCTACTAATTATTGGAGCACAGGGACAAGGAAAAGTGACATTAGACTGCGCATTATTTTCGGGAATGTACAATCACATCGAATTCATGAGTAATGATATCACTCGAGGGGGGATCGAGGGATATAAACTGTTGGATCAAAACAAGACATCCATTGAATATATTCGAGAAAATTTTGACGAGGTAATTGTTGCAGTTGGATTGAACAACGCAGCAAGACTAAAAGTATCAACTGATTTGGAAAAACAGGGTATTGAACTGGCAACAATAGTTCATCCAACTGCCATGGTCAGCCCGTTCTCAGAGATCGGTTCTGGTTCAGTGATATTAGCAAACGCAGTTGTAAATCCATTTGCAAAAGTGGGAAAAGCCTGCATTATAAACACAGGGTCAATCGTAGAACATGACTGTATCATTGACGATGGAGTACACCTATCCCCAAATGCTACAGTGGCCGGTCGAGTACACATTGGCAAAAATACGTGGATATGTATGGGGAGTAGCGTAGCCCATGACATCAAGATTGGAGAGAACGTAGTTGTCGGAGCGGGGGCAGTAGTACTCAAAGACGTGCCGGATAACGTAATGACCGCAGGAGTACCCGCCACTATTCGGAAAAAGTATGATCAGGGCAAGAAGGATTTCCCTGAGTAGGGAATTACCTGAACAAAAGAAATCCACCTCCTGTATAAATTTTGCAGAGAGAGGATATGCCCAAAAAAATCATCATTAAATTATACAGAACCCCCTGACCAAAACCGTGAGTCTCGAGTGATCACAACTACTCAGACTGAAACAGACAAAAAAAAGTTACTTCCCCAGTCAGCATTTATTCTCATTTAATCCCTCAGACATCCCAGCGGCACAACAAATACGCCGTCATCCCGGCGATAGGCAATCTCTGTGCCGGTCAGAATCATCAGAAAAGACGGTTCACGCATTTTATCAGCATCAACTTTCTCCCTCAGCATCACCAGATGTTTTGCCGCTTCCTCTATTTCCCTTGCACCAAGCTTCACCTCGACCGCCGCCCATCTGCCGTCGTTCAGACAGACAACCGCGTCGGATTCAAGACCCGAGGCATCACGGTAATGGAACACCTGCCCGTCAATCGCCTCCGCATACACACGGAGATCCCGATCGCAAAGAGACTCAAAAAGGAAACCGAAGTAACGAAAATCATCCAGCAGGCGTTCAGGGGTAAGACGCAGAACCGCTCCGGCAATGGATGGATCAATAAACTGACGCTTCGGGGATGTACGAACCGCAGTTTTGGAACGCAGTGCCGGATTCCACGCAGGAAGATCCTCGGTCACAAAGATGCGGCTCAGTGCGTTCAGATACTGGCTGATGGTTTTCTCAGACACACTTTCGTCCCCGCCCCCCATCGCAATATCATCGTGAATGGTCTTTATGGTCGCCAGTGTGGAAATATTTCGGGAAAGAGATCGCAGCAGTGCGCGAACCCGCGCAGGATTTCGTTCAATACCATCAACCCGGGAAACATCGGTATTGATGATTGCCTCAACATAATCTATCGCATGACGCAGAGCGTTCTTTTCTGTAGCACCGATAGAAGCCGGCCAGCCTCCCCGAACAATGGCAAAAGCTATCTGTTCAATAGTCAGCTGGGAAAAACTGTCAATCTCCGTCGTACCGTCGAAAAGATCTTTCAGTGACACACTGCCGTTGGACTCCTGCGACTCAAACAAACTCATCGGGCGCATCATCATTCGGGAAATCCGTCCGGTACCTGTGTGCTGTACAACATCATCCTTCGGAACAGCAGACCCGGTAAGAATAAACTGTCCCGCTTCACCTCGCTGATCTACGGCAAATCGTACAGCATCCCACAGGACAGGAGTGGTCTGCCATTCATCCAGAAGACGGGGCGTTTCACCTTTCAGGAGCAGAGACGGTTTGGTATCCGCAGCTCTCAGATACGATGCCTGCTTGTCGGGATCCTGCAAATACAACTGACTTTTTGAGATCTGTGTTGCCGTCCAGGTTTTCCCGCACCATTTCGGCCCCTCAATCAACACGGCACCGCTCGCCTCCAGTCTCTCCCGCAGGAGTTTATCCGCAATACGCGGCAAATATTTCCGTATCATCTTCCCGAAATCCTCCCCACAGCTTCATCTGTACTGTAGTATAATCATCGACTTCCGAAAATATCAACATTTCACTTCCGACATTGTGAGCATTTTACTTCCGAAAATGTTGACAATCTACTTCCGAAAATAGTATCATCCGAACCCCGTGACCACAGATACAATACGATCCAAAATCCGTGCCGCCACTCGGGTGACATTAATCTATCCAGACCGCAAATAATACAGAGATTTTATGCGCATTCCAATAAAAGACGTCACCCCCGAATGTGAGCGTGCGGAAATTGCCGGATGGGTTCACGAAGAACGTGACCTCGGTGGTCTCACGTTCCTTTTGGTCCGTGACAGAACAGGAATCTTACAGGTAACCATCCCCAAGAAAAAGGTCAGCCCCGAAGTGCTCGCCGCAGTCAAAGAAGCAAGCCGCGAGTCCGTCATCTCCTGCGAAGGAGTGGTCAAGGCAACCGACAAAGCACCCGGAGGACGCGAACTCGTCCCCGAGACCCTCAAAGTCATCTCCCGTGCAGACACCCCTCTGCCGCTCGATGTTTCTGAAAAAGTCCCGGCAGAACTGGACACACGACTCGACAACCGCTACCTTGACCTCAGAAAGCCCCGCGTTAACGCAATCTTCCTGATCAGAAACGCAGCACTTCGTGCGGTCAACGAATACCTCTGGGATCACCACTTCACGCAGGTACAGACCCCGAAGATCGTTGCCGCCGCAACCGAAGGAGGAACCGAACTGTTCCCGCTCGCCTACTTTGACAAGGAAGCATTCCTCAACCAGAGTCCGCAGCTTTACAAACAGATGCTCATGAGCGCAGGATTCGACCGCGTCTTTGAGATCGGCCCAATCTTCCGTGCAGAAGAGCACAACACCGTCCGCCACTTAAACGAAGCGACCTCGATCGATATCGAGATGTCCTTCGCCGACGAAAAAGACGCGATGCACGTACTCGAAGAGGTCGTCTCCTATGCCTATGGAAAAGTCGCTGACACCTGTTCAAATGAACTTGCCGTCCTTGGCTTAAACGACTTCGAGGTTCCAAAGACACCCTTCCCGAAGATCACCTATCAGGAAGCAATTGAGATCGCAAGCGCCAAGGGCGAGAGCCTCACCTTCGGCGACGACCTCACCACCGCCGCAGAAAAAATCGTCGGTGAAGAAATGGGAACCATGTACTTCGTCACCGAGTGGCCGTCCTCAACAAGACCCTTCTACACCATGGCCTTTGAAGACCGCCCTGAAGTCTGTCGTGCATTCGACATGATGCACCCGAGAATGGAACTCTCCTCCGGTGCCCAGCGCTGCCACATTCACGACAAACTCGTCGAACAGATCAAAGGAAAAGGCCTCAACCCCGACGCATTCGAGTTCTATCTCAATCCGTTCCGTTACGGCATGCCGCCGCACGCAGGATGGGGACTTGGTGCCGAGCGCCTCGTTATGACCATGCTCGACCTCCAAAACATTCGCGAAGGCGTACTCTTCCCCCGCGACCGGCACAGAGTTAGCCCGTAAACAATATTTTTTCTTTCTTCTTTCTTATTTGAAAAATAGACACCTGTGGATATCAGATGGTGTCACAAGAATTACAAAGCATCAAGTTTTTTCTACCACTCGTCATCATTTCTTTTCTTATCTGATAGTATGATTTAGAGTACCATATCTCTCGCAACGTTTGTGTCGTTACATCTCCCAACGTATATTTTCCCAAAGCATCATTGCAACAGAGACTTATTTTTCCATCAGGACGAATGATAATCTGTGAAAAAGGAAGTACACATTTTACCTGGATTGTTGGAATATTCTGCTTATTGGGAGCCTGACCTCCACGTGATGTTAAGACCTGATTTTGTAGTCGCATGGAAAAAATAACTTTTTTGAACAAATCCGGGTGCGTTTCACAATATTCATGCAATCGCTTAATACCGGAATTCAGTTCAAAACCATCATTATAGTTATCAATAATCATTCTATCAAGATATGGAGTGATCTCTATAAATTTCTCCAAGGAAAGAACGCTC
>CAZABQ010000086.1:0-464 GCA_964483485.1 uncultured Methanomicrobiales archaeon | reverse complement strand
CAATTCTTTCATCCAAAAAAGGTTCATTATTTGAATATAATGCGATATTTCCAGAATATTCTAACGAAGACAACTCATCGACAATTTTATAAACTAGGTTGGAATCCATTTTCGCGTATGGACGTTGGGGTTCGTGAATGTTTACTGGGCAAAACGAACATGAGCCATTGCAACGATTAACAGTTTCGATTTCAATATTGGTAAATAATGGCATGTCATTTATATTATATGAAGAAATCACTTTGTTCGTGGTGATAGATATTTTGTAAAGTTTAATGGAACGATAAAGGTCATAGCCCCTCATAATTACATTACCAGGCAAACAGGAGAAGACAGAAACAATAAATTGCGAAAGAAAAATCGGATAATGTTTTTCTGAAAGATAATTTTTCCCGAGAAAAAGAATTTCAGATTTGGTGCGAGACGATGACGATGACATACTTACTATCTCAGTAGGATTTATG
>CAZABQ010000085.1:0-7673 GCA_964483485.1 uncultured Methanomicrobiales archaeon | reverse complement strand
CAGCACACAGAGTAGCACGACAGCTACCGCTAACAAAATGTGTTTCTTCATAGTTCGCCTCGTGTTCATTCATCACCACCGTGAATATTCGCTACGCGGTATCCATCTTGAGGAAGTCATCACAAAGTGATCTTCTTATCCTCAGATTATGGTGATTAATGATGTCACACTAATCATTGTACTCCTGACATATTATTAATCTATCCTGTAGTGGTGTCAATTTAAACATAATAACAAGCCAAAAATGAGTATCTATTCACGCCAAACTGCTAACAAATGGGAAGAATACCCGGAAAGCCAATTAAAACGCGAATTACCTATTATGCGCGTCCTGAGATCGTAAAGATCATCGATGACATGATTGCTGCGGGAAAATTCAATAACAAAAGTGACGTAATATCAGCTGCAATTCTCGATTACTCCCACAACGAGGACATGGATTACCTTCAGGAACTTGAGGAAAAATATCTTCTTCTTGAAGAGCGCCTTGGTCAGATGGAAGAAAAGTATGCCTCCCTCATCTCGGCTTTCTCCTCATTAGAGACCCGCAATGGTGAAACTCTCATCCCAAAATAACTCCCCCTTCTTCCCCGACAGACAATTGAAACACAAACTGACGTACATACAAAAATGGCACGAATCCCCGGTCAACCAATCAAGACACGAATCACGTACTACGCATCCCCTGACGTTGTAAAAATCATTGACAGCCTGATAGATGAAGGAAGATTCAACAACAAAAGTGACGTCGTATCCGTAGCGGTAAAAGAGTACGCCCATCTTGTAACGATGGAAAAAATTCGGGAGCTTCAAGAAAAATCTGTTCTTCTCGAAGAACGTCTCACCGCCATGGAAGAGAAATATACGGTAATGATCTCCTCCATCTCCTCCCTGTAACCGACAGGTCGGCTACAGATTCACCCAATTTCCCTGTCCAAATTTCGAAAAATCCTCATATCCTTTGGAATTGATTTTTTGTAGCCGGACTTTTGCTATTGTTGTACAGTACAGGAACTATCTCTCAATACACAATAGAGAAGTCCGGCTACGAAAAATGCAAATCCCTATAAAAAACGTCGAAAATCAAATTCTGCTGCAAAACAACCTCGAACCTGTAGCCGACATATCGGTTACAGACCGGCTACACTCGTCAACCCCCTGCGGGCAGGTTCCTTCCTGAGGATGAGGAACGCTTATCTTTTCCCACAACCGATCACTGAATAATGTCCGGATACTCGCCGCCAACCGAACAGGACTCCCGTGTTGAAGAACCAATACCTCCCTTTGAACACAGTAGAACCCACACCTATCCGCCGTATGCATCCCGAACGGACTTAACCCGTGAAGAAATTCTGGCACTCTTCGGCTATCAGGACATAGGACTGCCGGAACACGCATGGGACTGCTGCCTCTCCTCCGCACAACACCAGGACTGTTTTGTCATCAACCGAGCACTGCGGGACAAACACTTTCTTGCGGGTCTCTCGCCCCATGACAAAAACCTCTTCTGGCAGCTCCGGGACTTACTCGACAGCGCAATTTTGAAAAGTACACTACCTGAAGATGTATGGGTTATCAAAGGTCTTTGGGATTCCGGATGGATTTTGGGCATAAGTGAAACTGAACTTATAGCTGATCCCGGTTACGGAAGCTTTTCTTTACATCCGCATATTGCACAACAATATGCAGGCCACAACAAAAACAACGAACGAGTGTTCCTCACCCGCCGCATCTCGCATGGAACTCCGGCATTATACATGGATGCAAAAGAACAGGAAGTTCTTCTTCCCCGCGGTCTTCAGTACACCATTCAGGAAATAGTCCACAGTCCTGCGGGTGAGTTTCTTCCTGAGGATGAGGCGCTTGTTTATATCCTCACAACACCATAACGTAGTGTATGAAACCGCCATCGTGTGAGACGATGTTCAGTCTCGGTCAGGTCTTTCCCGACACCCGTTCTCCGGAAGACAAAAAGCGCAACCACGAAATAGCAATGCAGGCAATGGCAGCACTCAAAGAAGCGGATCGGAAGTACCGGGAAACGCAGAGATCCGAATAACTCCTATTTTCTCTCATACCCCGCATATGCATCATCCCGGATTCACGCATCGCAGATTTTCACAAGAAACGAATACAACTCCTCAACATCTGCCTGTGAAATTTCCCAGACCTCTTCTGGATCAACTCTAAAATACTGGTGCATCAGTACATTTCTTAAATCCTTTATCTCAACCCAAGGGATATCTGCATATTTTTCTTTGAACTCCTGTGACAAATGCGTTGTTGCCTCTCCGATAATTTCCAACGAGTGGACAACCAGATCCTGCTTATCAGAATCATAGCAGAACTCCTCTTTCGTCGTAGACGACGTAACCTTTCTCACCTTTTCACAGCGCTCAAGCATGTGCTTAAGGAATATCATATCGACTTTCATGCCAACGCTCCTCCTGTATGAAACAGAATCATCTCCTGCTCAATATATGGACGAAGAAGTGGATCAATCCATTTAATCGGCACTAAATCAACCGATCTTCCGAACAACTCCTCCAGATACCGTTTGAATGCAATAAACTCCCGCAGTGGCAGACCGCCCGAGCGAAATGCATACAGAACATCAACATCGCTGTCCGCCGTGTCCTCCCCCCTTGACACAGAACCAAATATCCCGATGGTCTCAACCCCGAAACGTTCCCGTATCTGTGGTAAATGCGCATCAAGTTTTTTGAGGACCTCCTCTTTCACGCTCACGTATTCAGACATTGACCGATGTGCTACTATTTGCTGGTAGACATAATGATATTTTGCCTCATAGCGATATCATCCCCGCCTCATTTTCTGGAAAAAACATACCGATCGGGTTTATCTCATTCCATCCCCAGCACGTTCAGGGTTTCAAGAAGCGGTGGAATTTCGTTGGTGACGGTCAGCCAGACATATTCGATATCAACCCGAAAATACTGATGTGCAAGGACATTTCGCATTGATTTCATCTCACGGACCGGTATCATAGGATATTTTTTCGAGAATTCATCAGATAGATTACCCGCTGCTTCTCCAATAATCTCAACCCGGCGAATCAGCGCATCCTGATATGTCGGATCACTGAGATACTCCTCATAGGTTATCCGTGAAGTAAGTGCAGTTATTTTCCGGCATTCCTGAAGAATATGACAGAGAAGAATCTGATCCGACACCCGGGAATTTTTCATGGTCACGCAATGCTCATCTCCCGTCCGTAGAGAATAGCATCATAAGCGACCGTATCACGGATAAGCGGTGAAACATATTTGAGAGAAACCAGCCCGACCTCCCGGCCAAAGAGATCTTCCAGATAATATTTGAGATTCGCCATGTCACGCATTCCTCCGCGTCCGGTCATGAAAGAATACAGAACATCAACATCGCTTTCCAAAGTATCCTCTCCCCGGGACACCGATCCGAATATACCAATCGTTTCAATGCCAAATCTCTCCTGTATTTCGGGAAAATGGATTTTTAGTTTAGAAAGAACATCGTCTTTGATGCTTTGGTATTGGGACATTTGACTGTGTATCTTTGTTGGTTGGTAGACATAATGATATTTTGCCTCATGGCGGTATCATCCCTGCCTCCGCCAAAACCATTACAAAAAAAGTAGTTAGATCCCCGGAATGTACGTCTTATCCAGCTGATAATACGGAACATACACAATCCGGGCCTCATTCACATCATACTCATACCGCAGCACCTGCAACACTCCGGGCTTCTCCGCCTCGTAACGGAGGAACAAAAACTCCGTCAGCTCCTTTGCCGTATTCTGATTGATCACAATCGGCTGCAACCCCACCTCTTGATCCATCGGCAGCTCCGCAATTACCGGATTACGTATTGTCAGATCAACCTCCCACTTCTCCGCAAGATAACGGGGAATATCTGCCGCACAAATATAATAACTGCGTTTTCCCGAAATATCCGGCAGCCCTGTCGTCGTCGTTCCGCCGGCAAGCTTATCCGTCACCTCAATATCCATATCAAACTTCCAGAACGGAATATACTCTGGCTCACTCTCCATTGCCGTCCTTGCAAGCATATCCGGCTCCGCCACATCGTAGGGCACAACCTTCACCTCATCTGCCGTCACATTCAACAGACGGTTGCACTTCTTACAGACGGAAATCACCTCTCCCCACGGCTGCTCCACCGCCTCTCCGCACTTCGGACACACAAGAATTGTCGAATCACGCTTCAGAATCTCATGATCCGTCAGCTTTTTCGGCACACGGATTGCCGGACGCAGAGAATGAATACTCTTCATCGTACCGGAACTCACAAACGTCCTTCCCTCCTTAAACGCCGGATACGCAGCCATCGACATTGCAACACCAAGCAACAGCAGAATCACCTGAAACAGCTCTGATATCTGATGCGTACCTCCATGCAGCAGCATTGCCGAGGACGACCCGATCATAATACCTCCCGCAGCAAGCGAAAGAATCATCATCCTTGATCTGGCCGTCAGATTCATTGGAGCTGTACCGCCCAGAACCTCCCCCCGCACCGCATCAACAATCGCCGTATAGTCCCCGCCCAGATACTCATAATGAGCCACCCATATCGGAGCATATACCAGCTCAAACACCTTCGGCAGCAGAAACGACCTCTCCAGCGTCAGCGTATCAATACGCTTCGCCGCCGCATCATCAATCATCTGCCGGATAGCCGCCCGTCCCTTCTTGCTCGCCTCAATCGCCGACCCTCCCGGCTTCATCGAAACAATTTTTCCCGGAGTAAAAGGAATCTCATTTCCGGGATCCAGCCACAACTCAGTTATACCGTACTTTCCCGTATCACAGGCCGTTTCGGTCCACACGAACTCATCATCAATGATCTCCTCGTAGATGTTTCGAATCACGTTGCCGGTTTTCTCCTCAAACTCCGAATAACCGCAGGCGATCGCCTTACCCTGAGCAATAAACCGCCAGAACGGAATATAAATCAGATACAGCTCCGTCATATCCGCCTTGTCCGGAAGATCCGGCGCCTTAATTCCCTTCGTAAACCAGTCACGCACCGTCCGGTCGGCAACACCTTTCGTAATCTTCGGCCGGTACATCACCTCGGCGATGCGGTCCTCAATCGAACGTTCAAGGCCCATGCGTCTCCTCCTTCTCCTTCATCGTAATAATACCAAGCATCTCGCTCTGGTAGAGGAAAATAAACAGCAGAATCACCACAATCAGGAAAATCCACGGATTAAAGTAGATCGCAACAAGACTTAGCAGGAACATTGGAATAAACGCCGTAAGTGCAGTTTTTTTCCAGTTTACCGGCTCTCTGATGGGATGCCACTCGGGATAAATCGTACCTGCATTTGCATCCACCTCAATCATGTAAATATTATTCTTCACCTTATAGCTGATCAGCCACAAAGGAATACCGATCAACTCCTCTCCGCGTGCGATTCCGTGAAGTTCTGGCAGATACACGGAAGATTCCACGGTAGCCGGAAGAATAACTGCATCATCCGGAGTCTTTACAAGACCCATGTCCTCATAGTACCTGAGATTCTGCAGTCCGGTCAGCAGAGTTCCACAGGCAGGCCTATACAGCGTCTTATCCTCCCCGCCGTCCTCGCGCCGGTAGCGCCAGAACGGATAATATACCATCACGGCTCTTCCAAAACGAACCTTTTCTATCGGAATAAAGGGAATTGTATCGGATCCCAGCCATTTGCGGACAATTGTTCTGGCCTCCTCCTCCCCAATTTTCGGGGGAATCACCCATGAACAGACCTGCTGCTCATGTGCGATCATCCCCTCTGGTGCATCTGCCATAGATACGTGAATATATGCGTGTTTTCGCACATAGATGTTTTGTCGATGACGAAACCTGCTCCATCGAATCCTTGCGCTTTTTTAGATATTCTTTCCTTCATCAGGAAACTCCCCAGTATCGCCCGCAGATTTTTCCTTCAAACCTATCACATTTATATCTACGATGAACATAAGTATACATCAACGTCTGTATGTTGTGATGTATGATGCTGAATATAACCACGTTCCTCGATGCAAATGCCTGCCGCCTTACAAAACCGGTATTCCATTGTCCTGAGAGGAACACCTCCTACACCTCATCCGAAATTCTTGGAATCATCTCTGAGATTGCCCGCACCCTCAGATCCTGCGGCGTCGCCAAAGGCGACCGGGTAATTCTCTACCTGAACAGCAGCCCCGAATATCTCTTCTCGTACCTCGCAATCTGGAGAATCGGTGCCGTTGCCGTTCCAACCAACCGTGTCTACACTGCAAGCGAACTCGATTACATGATCCGCAATGCCGGAGCGGATGTCTTTATCACCGACCCGGAAGGCGCCGCCGTCGCAAAAGATCTCGGTGTCACGATCTATGTCCCCGAAAACCTTGAGTCGTTCCGAACCGCTCCGGTACTTCTCCCCGAGCCGACCTCAGCTGACGACCTCTGTCAGCTTCAGTACACCTCCGGCACAACGGGAAAACCCAAAGGCGCGATGCTGACGCATGGAAACTGGCTTACCGCAATTCACAACGAATGCGATGTCCTCACGCTCAAACAGGACGACGTCTACCTCGGCATCTATCCGATGGGACACGTCGGACTCTCATGGGGTATTGCCGCCATGCGTGCGGGAGCCGTGTATGTTATGATGGACCGTTACGACCCGGATCGTTACCTCTCCCTTTGTAAGGAACACCGCGTCACCGTTCTTTCCGGCATGCCGCCGGTGATTCACTCGCTCCTGAACGCGCCTGCGGGAACAGAAGAATCAGTTGCGACCGTTCGTGAAATCATCTCCGGCGGAGGTCCTCTCCACCATGAAATCTGGAAAAATTTCCATCACCGCTACAGCATTCCGGTCATCAACGCCTACGGCCTTTCGGAAACGGTCGTCATTGGTACCGGAACCGTCATCCGGCCTGAGGATTATGCATCCGCCGACCGGTTCCAGAGTGTGGGACATCCGGTCTGCTTCTCAGAAGTAAAGATCGTTGATGAAACTGATGCATCCCGCGAACTTCCCATCGGAACTCCGGGCGAGATTGCCCTTCGCGGCCCCGCAGTTGCCAAAGGATACTGGAATATGCCTGAGGAAACCGCCCAGGCATTTCTTGCGGACGGCTGGTTCCTCACCGGCGATGTCGGATATCTTGACAAGGATCGCCGTCTCTGTCTGACCGATCGCAAAAAAGACATGATCGTCATGTCGGGCTGGAAGATCTATCCGACCGAGGTCGAAGAAGCCCTCATCAAATATCCTGCGGTTGCAGAAATTGCGGTCTTCGGCATCCCTCACCCGCATCGCGGCGAGATTCCTGTTGCTGCTGTCGTGTGGCGGGCGGGCCGGGACGGCTCGGACAATGAAGCCGGTCTCCTTGCATTTGCCAAGGAACATCTGGCAGGATACAAAGTTCCCCGAAAAATCTACACCGTTGACGCTCTCCCCCGCGTGAACGGATGGAAGCTCCTCAGACGCGAGCTTCGTGAAAAATTCACACAATAATCTCTCTGGAAGTCACCTTCATGAAATCACGCGATATTGCACTGGTAGGCATACTGCTTGCCGCTGGTGCCATTGCCCGGTACATCTCCCTGTTTGTACCGGGTGCAATCGTTGCCAACTTAACGATTGCATTCTACTGTCTTGCGATCATCCTTGT
>CAZABQ010000084.1:1206-7728 GCA_964483485.1 uncultured Methanomicrobiales archaeon | reverse complement strand
CGGTCATGGTTATTGGTATGTCAGTATGGTACAATTAGGTTTGCCGTGGTGCGGAGGGGCACGGCTGTGAAGGCTTGCAAAAAGTTATTCCCGGGGAACCGGGCAGACACCGAAGTCGTTTTTCTTGATTTTTCGCAGGGAGAGCCAGAAGAACAGGGCCACAATACCGATTGTCAGCAACGGTGCAAACCAGATGGGGATATGCAGACCGAGACCTTCACCGCACATGATGAGACCGAGGGTGAAGATGGAGTACATGGCACCATTTTTCAGATAGGCGTATTTGCGGATGTTGTCGATGTTGCGGACGGTGAGTTCACGTACGATTACTGCGCCGATACCGTTACCGATGAGGATAAGGGGGACCGACATGGTGAAGGCGAATGCGCCGATGACGCCGTCGATGGAGAATGTTGCGTCGATGACTTCAAGGAGCATGAGTTTGCTCATGTCCGACTGTTTGGAGGTTCCGCTTTCGAGTTCTGCGGATTTTTTGTCGGCGAAGAGTCGGAATCCCTGCATTACAAAGAAGATCACTGAGCCGCCGACTGCTGCGACCGCAAGCATTGCGTTGATCTGTGCGGCTGCGTAACAGATGAGGAAGAGGACGATGGCGGCGACGGCATAGAACCATGGTCCCTGACGGGAGATGGTACGCTCACCCGGTACGATGCAGTTCTTTTCCTCGGCCATGAGCCAGTGGAGGAAGAGGAACACCATGAAAATACCTCCGGCGAGAAGGAGGAACGGGGCGCTTTGTTCAATGGCCATTGAGGCGGTTGCGTCGTCAGAGAATGTTGCTGTCAGGGCGCCGATGGGGCCGAGAGACGGGGTTGAGAACCAGATAATGAGCCACGGCAGTACGCCACGGATGCCGAAAACTGCGATGATGATACCCCACGTGAGGAACCAGCGGCGTGCCCAGGCTTTCATCGTGGAGAGGATGTCTGCATTGATGATTGCATTGTCAATGCTTGCTACCGTTTCAAAGGCAACAAGACCGACTACCACTAATACGGCGTATGCAAGCTCCATGCTAAGTGGGGACATATTGGGGTTGATGGATTATTAACTCTCTCTATTTCTGAAAGGGTTATGATCATGATGTCGGGGTGAGATGGGATTAATTGTAAACAACATCTCAACGGATTCAATGTTTACGGCTATGTACTCTTCTTTCACGTGCCTTTCCAGAGATTACCGATACGCGAAATAGGACTTACGTGGGTGTACTTCCCGAAGGTGATCATAGTCGTATGCCTGCTCAGGAGAAATCTCTCCAAGACCACATGACCCACACCTGCGTAAGGCTCTTGGAAATATCATCATGAGTGAGGGGGGTAACCTCTCGGTCTCCCTTTGTCACGGGCGATCTCTTTATCAGTCTTCACTCTGATCTAAATCATGATGAAACTCTGCCTGATCTGTCTGATACTTGCGGTGATGCTGTTTGCCATGCCTGCCGTGACGGCTGATGAGCCGGTCAGTAAACTAACGGTTGATTCAATTCCAAGCGGAGCGGATCTGCGGGTGTCGGATCAGTTTGTGGGTTATACGCCGACGACGGTGGAGGTTCCGGGAGGGTCGACGGTCTCGGTTATGATTCAGCGCCACGGCGGGTCGTATGATATCTGGCGGGGGTCTATCTATGTGCCGAAGGGCGAGCATGTTACCTATACGGCAAAGCTGTATCGAACTGAGGATAAGATTCGGACGACAGGGTATCTGATGGTGACTTCCGACCGTGAGGGGGCGGAGGTTTATCTGGATAACGGGTATGTGGGGTCGATTGCGAACGGGATGTTTGCAAAGGATGAGATCCGGCTCGGACTGCATCAGGTGGTGGTGCAGAAGGTAGGATATATGACGTATACGGATCTTGTTGAGGTGTTGCCGAAGAATGTTGCGACGACGAATGTTGTTGCGGATCTGACGCCGCTGTCAACGGCGGTAACGCCGGTTCCTGTGACGGAGACGGTGCCGCCGGCTCCGACGAAGGCGCCGGTTTCTCTGTTCGGGCTGGTTGCTGCGGGGCTGGTTGCGGGTGTTGGTACGATGAGGCAATGGATTTAATAGAGACGAGGGAGAGGTATTAGTATGAGAAAACAGATATTTGCAGCTTTGGTCTGTGTCTGCCTCCTTACGGTTGTCGGGACGGCGGCGGTTGCCGGGTTTGAAAGTAATGAGGGAAGACTGACGATTAATTCCGAGCCGACGGGGGCGGATGTGTGGGTGTCGGGTAAGTTTATCGGGTATGCTCCGGTGTCGACGATTGTTCCGGGGGATTCGATGATTAATTTGCGTGTGGAGATTCCGGGAAATACGTATGCGGTGTGGAAGGGGTCGGCATATGTTCCTGCGGGACAGGATGTGAGTATGACGGTGCCGGTGAGTAAGAAGACGGAGAGTCCGAAGGATTCGGGTATTGTGGTGGTGAACGCGAATGTTGAGGGTGCGGAGGTGTATATGGATAATAGTTATTATGGTACGATTTCCGGGGGGTCGGTGACGATTGATAATGCGAAGCTTGGTCTGCATTATGTGCAGGTGAAGATGAGCGGGTATCAGGAGTATGCGGTGATGGTTGATGTGAAGCCGAAGAATCTGGCGACTGCGTATGTTTCGGCGGATCTGAAGGCGACATCGACGGTGACGCCGGGTACGGCGGTAACAACTGCCGGGCCTGCGGTTCCGGCGGCGCCGACGAAGGCGCCGTTGTGTGTTCTGCTGCCGTTTGCCGGTCTGCTGTTGGGTGCGGCGGCGTTTCTGCGCAGATGAATCTGCTGTCCTTTTCGGACGGCGAGTCCAAATTTTTTGTCGGGCAGGCTGTTGAGGGTCTGAAAAAGGTTCGCGGGGGCCGGGAGGCGGCGGAGAGGATCGGAGCGGTTCTTGCGAGATATACGGTTTTTGATTTGCAGTATATCGGGGGAGGGATACAGCGGGAGGTGAGGAAGCTGCCGGGTCCGTACCGGAGGTGCTATGAGCCGTATAGTGCTGATCTGATGAGTCAGTATCATGCGGTTATGACGAGGTTTCGTGCGGGGGGGTTTGCGGATGTGCCGATTCAGGAGCCGGAGCTGTGGTGTCAGTACTGGGATGTGACGGCGGTGCAGTGTTTTGTGCGGGGCAGGTCAGGAAATGATCCGTTTCCGCAGGTGGATCATCCGATGAGCAGGTTGTTTTACCGGCTGGTCTACGGGTATGTGATGCTGATAGCGGGGGGGTACGGGCATCCGGTGGGGATGCCTTTTCCGGGAGGGGCGAGAGTCAGACGTGAGGGTGATCGTGTTTTTTGTCCGATTCGTGAGAAGGAGCGGGATCTGCCGTCAGCGCTGTGTAATTTCTGTCCTGCGGAGCAGGATCCTGAGTATGTGTGAGGAGGAACGGTTGTGGTTGATGTGGATTTTCACGAGAGCGTCTGGAGGAGGGTACATAGGGTGAGAATAAGGAGAAGGCCTGCGAGGACGAGTTTGAGAATAATGTTCATAACGTGGTAGTTCAACGCGGATTTTTCTGTGGGTATCCGGGATTCTTCGGTCACTGGCTGCGTGAACAGAGTTCAGAAAACGCGAGTCGCATGCCTTCGGCCTGCTCACCGCTTCGCGGAATCTACGCGATAGATACCAAGAAAGTCGGGAGACTTTCGTAGGGGCACGCGTGAACAGAGTTATTTCAACGCGGATTTTCGCGAATCGCCTTTTTCTACCCGCTCTCACCCGACCCCTTCGGGGAGCGGGGAGGCGGCTATCGCCGCACGCGGGGAAAAAGGCTGCAAAAAAGTTGTTGCCGCGATTCAGCAATCGAAAAAATCCAAGAAGAATGAGAGCCGAAAGAACGGAGCGTTTTTAGGCGCGGCCGCGATAGCGGCATTCCCACCCGTGACGGGTGGGCAATAGCGACGTAAAAAACGCGATTCCGCGAAGCGGTGAGCAAGCCGAAGGCATGCGATTCGCGTGAGCTAATTCTGTTCACGCAGCCAAGCGCCGAAGAACCCAGATAACAACAACTTTTTTGCAGCCTTTTTAGCTGCGTGCGGCGATAGCCGCCTCGCCGCTCCCCGACGGGGACGGCTGAGAGCAGCGTAAAAAAGGCGATTCGCGAAAATCCGCGTTTTCTTAACTCTGTTCACGCAATGCCCCTACGAAAGTCTTCCGACTTTCTTCGTATCAAAGATCCATTCTCCAAAAAGGAGAGTGGTTACTCTTTTCTCCGCATCAGCAGGCCGGCGGCAAGCAGTCCTGCAAGTATGCCAAACACGGGAGCGGGTGCCTGAGTGAGTGTCGGGGAAGCGGTTGCGCCGCCGGTGGGGATGCCTTTTCCGGGAGGGGCGAGAGTCAGACGTGAGGGTGATCGTGTTTTTTGTCCGATTCGTGAGAAGGAGCGGGATCTGCCGTCGGCGTTGTGTAATTTCTGTCCTGCGGAGCAAGATTCTGAGTATGTGTGAGGAGGAACGGTTGTGGTGCCCGGTTTTTTTGGGAAAAGGAGGTTGTGGTCGATGTGGATTTTCACGAGAGCATCCAGAGGATGAGGAGGGTTACATATGGTGAAAATAAGCAGAAGGCCTGCGAGGACCATGATGCATTGGGTCATGTTCATGAGAGCATCATCTCTGATGTATGTGTGTCGGGATGGGAGAGAGGTGCGACCGTTATATGAAGTCTGCTGCGGTGGTGCACCTCTACCAGAATGGTTTCCCAACCGGTGTTTCACCGGTTTCGGCCGACAGTATCCGGTTGTGTGATGTTGATGAACGCGTGCCGGTGTGTGGGCCGACACGTTTTTTGATGAGTCGGTGAATTGATGGGTATTTTTACTTCACCGGATGCTTTTACGAATTTTTACGGGCTGAGGAATTGCAGCCCGGTTCATCGGGTGGTTGCCCGGGTACTGTCAAGTGCCGCCGGTTTGGCTGGGGCTTTGTTGTGTATGCGGTTTGTGGTTAAGTGGTTTTGGCTGCGTGAACAGAATTAGCTCACGCGAATCGCACGGCATAGCCGTGCTCACCGCTTCGCGGAATCTACGCGAATCGCACGGCAGAGCAGTACTCACCGCTTCGCGGAATCGCATTTCTGAACGCTGTTCACGGAGTCATAGACATCACCCGCCAAAGACCCATTCCTCAAAATAGAGAGAGTTTACTCTCTTTTTCTGAGCAGGATACCCGCCGCGAGGAGTCCGAAGAGCAGCCCAACCACCGGTGCGGGTGTCTGCATTAAGGTCGGCTGTGCGCCGGCGGTCGTGACCGCCGGTACTGCCGTTGTTGTTGCAGACGTAGTTTGCATCGTCGTTGCAGAGGCGGTTGCTTTTATTGTGGGCGATGTGGTTGCAGCCGTGGTCGCGGCGGTTGTCGCTTGGGATGAGGTCCACTTTGCATAGAGGGAGATATCTCCGGGTATAGCGTCTTCTTTGAAGATCCATGCAATGGTGCATGCGTCATCCTTGTACCAGCCGGCGAAGGTGTAGCCGTCTTTGACGGGGTCAGCGGGTTTTGCGATGCGATCGCCGTAGGAGAGGCCGGTTGCCGGTGCAACGTAGCTGCCGCCGAAGGTCTCGAAGAGGACACGGAAGGCGTTGTCCATGTTGCCGTCACCAGAACTGGAGACCGGTGGTCGCGGCGGTACTGGTGGTATCGGTGCGTCTTTGACGATGTCGAGTTTTTTTGTGATGCCCGCAACGGTGACGGTGATGTTTCCTTCGGCATTGTCGGCAGCGGTCTCGAGCGTGACGTTGTAGGGGTAGATGAGTTCCTGCCCAGACATCGTGATGCCGGAACCTTGCAGTGCCCATTGAATGGTTTCGTTTTTGAGTTCGGCGCTGGCATTGGTGATGTCCGCCCGGATGGTGACTGCTTTCCCGGTCTCAAGAGTGAGCGGACTTGCGACGTCCGCGCCGGTGGTTGCGTTGACGAATACAATCTCCGGTATTGGTGCGGTGTAGAGGTCGGCATGGGTATACACGCTGGTTCCGGCGCCGATGCTAGTGTTCTGCAAGGCGATGGTGAGCTGATAGGTCTGCCCGGGCTTGAGGCCGGTGAGCTGTACCTTTTGCAGTTCTCCGACGGGGATGGCGGTACTCAGTTGATGCGTGATGATGTCTGGGTGGTCACTCTGGTTGGTGAGGTTAACCCATGCACCGGTTGCACCGGAGTAGGAGGTATCCAGCGTAAAGGTAATGTTTGCCGCGGTGGTGTTGTAGGCGGTAATGGATGCGCCAATGCTATCCACTTTCGGCATTCTGGCCACTATCAGATAGGGTTCATCCTCAACAAGTGTCCATCCGGGGTCGCGGAGCGTGAATTGATCTTTCACCGCTGATGCAGTAGTGCCGGGGGTAACGTTGACCAGCTGATATCCTTCTTTGATGACCGTACTTGGACCGACGATGTTCTTGACAGAGCCGGTGAACGTGTTGATGACGTTGATGGTTGCGCCTGCACTAAGATACGTGGTGTTCGACCCCATGGTGCCAATCTGTGCATCGCCGGAAATCCTGAGTTCCTTCTTCACTCCGACCCACACCTCG
>CAZABQ010000084.1:0-1106 GCA_964483485.1 uncultured Methanomicrobiales archaeon | reverse complement strand
CCGCCGTAGTTCGCGGTGTTGCCGGAGATACTGCCGCCAGACATCGTGAACGTGCCACTGCCAGGCAGCGTGGCCATGCCGTTAACAGATACAGACACTCCGCCGCCGTAGTTCGCGGTGTTGCCGGAGATACTGCCGCCAGACATCGTGAACGTGCAGTAGCTAGTAGTTACCAGCACTCCGCCGCCTTGGTACGCGGTGTTGCCGGTAATACTGCCGCCAGACATCGTGAACGTGCCATTGATGAGACCCACGGTGCCGAAGCTCGCTTCGTTGCCGGTGATACTGCCGCCAGACATCGTGAACGTGCCCCGTTCCATCCAAACAAGCGGCTGATCGTTGTTGGGAACCTTACTCTTGTTTCCATCCAGTGTGAGGAGGTATCCCGGCTGACTCACGTTGTTTGCAAGGGTGAGATTTCCCCCGGATGTTATGGTGAACATGCCGGTATCAGTGGAAGTATTCGCCGCTGTTCGGTAGATCCTGACACTTGATTTCCCCGGCACGAGCGTGATGTTCTTTCCCGAACCAATTACCGGAATCGAATCAGACCCACTGATTGAGATATTGTCCATGATGACGAGGGTTGTCTCGCCACTGGCACTGGTTATATTGTTTTGTAACTCATCGTAACTGGATACCCCAATTACGGTTGCTGCTGCCGCCGGAAGGGCAAAGAGAAGAAGTACTGTCAGGAACACTACTGCAACCCCTTTTGCCTTCCTGCCGCCAGGCAGAAGCTCTAAAATACTGTTTCGTCGAAGAGACATACACGTATACCTCAGGATTAACACCGTGCGGAGCTGTCTTTTCCTCCGATGCTATACCCTACTGTGAGAGGATGGAGTTCCCGGGGTATCCGAACTATCTCATCCGACGGGATATATTCATCTACACGAGTATTCAGGAAATTTCCGGGAGAAAATTATGTCCGGGCATATCCACTTGAAGAGGAGGGAAAAACTCAGAAACGTATTCCCTGAGATGGTGTTTTTTACAAATATGCAGGAATTTTCAGTACAAAAAAGTCAGACGATATTTTAATATTGTCTAGAGTATTACATACTATCACAGTAGGACATAATCTGTGCGCAGCAGTTGATCGT
>CAZABQ010000083.1:0-7843 GCA_964483485.1 uncultured Methanomicrobiales archaeon | reverse complement strand
CTCTGTTCACGGAGCCAAAGATACCACTTAACAGTACACACAATAAATAAAAAAACAAATAAGACACCCGCAGCACCAACATGAACTCACACCGCACAAATCCCATTGAGAAAAGATAGTGGAGGAGTTCTTCACTCACAAAACGCCGTCAAACGGCCTGCCGCAGTTTTTGCACCTGCCGTCAGAAAGCCCGGGTATTTTTGCGACGTACCCTGCCCGGAGAATCAGCCGCTCCCCGCACGCCGGACATCGTGTTTCGGATCCTGCGGCATGCATGATGTTTCCAAGATACGGATAATACAGGCCGTGTTCTTTTGCCTGCGAAAAGATCCGGGTCAGTGTTTCTACCGGAGTCGGCATTTCATGGTTCATCCAGTACATCGGGGTGAATCGTGTGAAATGATGCGGAACGGCAGGGCCAAGATTGTCCATGTCCCATGCAAGCATGGCATCGATCTCTTCGGGGCTGTCGTTGTAACCGGGGATTACCAGCGTAACCAGTTCCAGATGAAGACCAAGCTCTTTTGCAAGAAGAATGGTGTCCAGTACCGGAGAAAGATGTGCCCCGCACACGCGTCGGTAGAATTCGTCGGTGAAGGCTTTGAGATCTACACGTATCGCGCCCAGATGTGCCGAGGCAAGTTCACGAAGAGCCTCTTCACTGATGTATCCGTTGGTGATAAAAGCCGAACCGAGACCGGCAACGGCGGCAAGCCGCAGAGTGTCCAGTACGTATTCAAATGAGATCGTTGGTTCATTGTAGGTAAACGAGATGCTTTTTGCAGGAGTACCTGCCGCTTCTTTGACCAGCTGCTCCGGCGACACATATGCGGCAGGCATTTCCCGTACCTGCGACAAGGCATGATTCTGGCAGTGACGGCAGGTGAAGTTACAGCTGTAACTGCTTATGGAGAATGTCTGTGTTCCCGGAAGATAATGATAGAGTGGTTTTTTTTCAATAGGGTCCAGTCCGGCAGCCGTGAGCCTTCCGTAGTTCTGAATGTACAGGGTATTCCCGATATTTTCCCGTACACCGCAGAATCCCCGTGTTCCTTCTTCAATGCGGCAATGACGCGGACACACGCAGCAGACAACTGCATCATCATCCGATCGGGAAAGCAACGCCTTATGCATACAAGTAATAGTGAGAGAATCTATATCAAAGAGCGTATGAGATAATATTGATCATGAAACTCGCCTGCTGTGGAATGGACTGTGAGATATGTCCCTATCCGGATGACTGTCCGGGATGCCGCGAGGTCTGCGGTAAACCGTTCTGGACTGAGTTTGCGAAAATTTCGGTATGCCCAATTTATGACTGCTGTGTAAACGAACGGGGGAGAAATACCTGTAAAAATTGTCCGGAGGTTCCCTGTGAGCGCTATTTTGCCAATCCTGATCCATCGATGAGTGAGGAAGAGGCGAGAAAAACGCTGGAGAGAAATATGGGAAATCTGATCAGATCAGTTTGATCTCGTCAAGAATACAGTGGTAGAGGTAGCCGGAGAAGAGGTCGTTGGAGAGAAACACTCCGCCAATCTCGCCGCTCTCATCTATAATCCGCAGAGAGTCACGGCGGTCTGTATAGATAGCAAGTTTTAGGGAAAGGTTTCTTCCATCAGGAACGTGGGGGGAGAAGAGACCGGTTTCAATCTCGCGGCCTCCTGTGTAGCATTTTATACCGATTTTTTCGGCAAGTTCCGGTTTACGGACGATCAGATACAGATTGAGGCGTTTGTGAAGTCTCTCCAGATCAACAGCGTATCGTTTGAGAAATGATTCATCATCACAGAAGATGAGCATCTCAGACTTCGCCCGCTGAAACATCAGGAGAATCTGGGAATCGATCGCCTGACTGCTCCGCAGTTCATATGCCTGCGTCAGCCGTGCCGGATGATCCCGTTCCAGATCTGCCAGATACTCACTCAGTTCGTTTAAGGCCGACATGGTATCTGTTTTGATGTACTCGAAGGTTTTTGCAACGTCGTTGACATGATACCGAACCGGTGATGCTCCCGAACAGCCGACGAAACGTTTTTCCATCAGGCGGTCAAGTGTTTCGTACACACGGCCCCGGGGAATGCCGGTGGAGTCGTGAACTTCCCGGGCACTTGCAACCCGCAGTCCGAACAGGGCAGAGTAAACTTTTGCTTCGTACTCGTTCATGCCGAACTTTTTCAGGCGGGCTACAAGTTCTTCGTTCATTTATGCATCTTCTCCGCCGAGGTCCAGCTTCTTTCTCTTCCAGTCGCCTTTGCGGTAGAAGTAGTAGTCGCAGATACACATCACAACAGAGCCGCAGACAATTGCATACCAGACATACTGGATGGGGTAGCCAAGGTACGCAAACATTGCCGAAAGTGCTACCTGTACACATATCTGTCCAATAATTGCGGAGTACATACCGGGCCGCGTCATGCCTGCTCCGTTCATGGCAAAGCCAAGGGTCATGGCTGCTGCGATGATGAAGTAGGAGAACGGGATGATATGCATGAAGAGGACGCCGTCAATGAGCGCCTCACCCTCCGCACCGAAGAAGGCAAGAAGCATTTCCGCATTGAAGTAGTAGAAGACTGCAACACAGGCCATGAAGATTGCGTTGATGACAACAGCATACTTTACCGAGAGTTCAGCACGGTCAACGCGCCCTGCTCCAAGGTTCTGACCAACCATCACCGCAATTGCGGTACAGAATCCCATGACAATGATGAGACCAAGCATGTCCAGACGAATCGAGATTCCATATGCTGCAACAGCTGCTGTTCCGTAGAAGGTGGTGATGATTGCGGTCATCATTAAAAAGCCGAAGCTTCGAACACCACTCTGGATTGCACTGGGGATTGCGATGAAGACGATCTGTTTGATGAGGTCGGTTTCAAGTGTCCACTTTTTCGGGAGCCGGACCGGGCTGTTTTTGAATGTGGGATGGAGGTAGATTACTGCGAACAGGAGGAGAATGCCTGCACCTCTTGAGAGGATCGAGGCGTACGCAGATCCTGCGATACCAAATGCAGGAAGTCCTGCGAGACCCTGAATAAGGGTCGGGTTGAGGATGATGTTGACGATGTTTACGGCAATCATTGCATACATTGGTGTCCGTGAGTCGCCGCTGCTCTGAAATGCGGTGACAATGGTCATGAGGATGACCATGACGAACAGACCCATGAGCATTGGCTGGAGGAATTTCACTCCTTCTGCAAGAGCACCGGGATCTGCTCCAAGGAGCAGGAGGAGTTCTTCAGACCAGAAAAATCCTATAACTGCAATTATGGCGGAGATGATGAGAGCCAGATACAGAGAGTGGGCAAGAATTACCTGAATGCGTTCATACCGCTGCGAGCCGTATGCACGAGATATGAATGCAGCGGTGGCGGTGACAATACCAAACAGCACGGTCATTAAGACCATGATGATGGAGATACTCATCGTTCCTCCAGCAATTGCATCCTGACCGAGGTGTCCGATGAAGTACATGTCGACTACTTCAAGGACGCTCTGCAAAATGTTGCTGATGATGATGGGGATGGCGATGATAATGAGGGCTTTAGTGATACTGCCCTCGGTGATGATGTTTTCCCTTTCCGTCATGAGACTATACATGTGTTGTCTGTGAGGCAATAAGAATGATGCTACTGTTTTCAGGTGCACCACCCTTTTATGAGAGATCGCTTTAATGAGTAAAGATGAAAAACACGTTTGTTCCTACGAGATGGACATTGGTATTTCTGCTTTGTGCGGCAATGCTTACCCTGATGGGAGGGGCGGCGGTTGCCCCGGCTCTTCCGCTGATTAGTGAAGTGTTTTCGGATGCGCCGGAGTTTCTCATTTCAATGATTATTACGCTGCCGAGTCTTGCGGTTGCGTGTACGGGATATATGATTGGAATGGGATGCGATCGGTTTGGAAGAAAACCGGTTCTTCTGGCATCACTGGTGATTTTTGCGGTCGCCGGATCAGCGGGATTTTTCCTTGATTCACTTCCGGCGATTCTCGTGAGCCGGGTAATTCTCGGGTTCGGTATTGCGGGAATTATGACCGCGACTACAGCGCTGATTGCAGAGTATTATACAGGAGCATCGCGGGTAAAGGTGCTCGGATATCAGTCAGCGGCGATGGGTCTTGGCATTCTGATTCTTGAAACCGGCGGGGGAACTCTTGCGGAGATTTCATGGAGAGAACCGTTCCTGATTTATCTGGTGGGTTTTGTAATTCTGCTTGGCGTTATTTTTGCGATCAAGGAGCCGGTCCGCGAAGCAGGACACGGGCTGCGTGATACTACATCGAAGCTGAATATCCGGGCACTTCTGCCAATTTATGCATCGATATTTATTGGAATGGCGATCGCTTTTCTGCTGCCGACAAAACTGCCGTATCTGGCAACTCAGGTGGGAAATGTGTCGTTGGCGGGGACTGGTATTCTGCTTGGTCTGATGGGGTGCTGTTCGGCGCTCGCTGGTGTTTTTTACGGGAGAATTGCTGCACGGATGCCGAGGATGCAGGTGATGTTTCTGTGTTTCCTCACGATTGGCGCGGGCTGCTGTCTGCTGGGCCTTGCGGCGTCTGCGGCAGTGATTGCGGTTGCAGTGATTTTGGTCGGGTTTGGAAACGGTGCGCTGATTCCAACAATTGTGAACTGGATTGCGAATGAGGCGCCGGTTCGGGCGATGGGGAAGGCGACCGGTATTTTTTCGGTGTCACTGAATCTCGGACAGTTCGGGTCGTCAGTCGTGGTGATACCGGTACTTGCGGTTGTCGGGTCATACAGTAATCTGTTTCTGGCGGCAGGTGTGTTTGGTGTTCTGATTTCTCTGATGTATGCGGTTGCGTGGAGAAGGGAGATACGCTGCTCTGAAACTTCATAACCTCGAAAGCGAAATAGATAGTCATGACTGAAATTGTGTTTATTACGGACGTACATGGAAAGTATGAGGTGATTCCCGAGATATTTGCGGAGGAGGAGCCGGATTACGTTCTGATTGGCGGTGATCTGACGGATTTCGGGCCGCTGGACGAAGTGATTCCGGCTCTTGAGGAGATTCCGGCACCTGCGTTTGTGGTTCCGGGCAATTGCGATCCAAAAGAGATTGTGCAGGTTATTGAGGCGTCGGATGCGGTTTCCCTGCATCTGAAGAGTATTGATGTGGGGAATATTACGATTACGGGTCTTGGCGGGTCGAATACGACGCCGTTTAATACGCTTTTTGAGATGTCGGAGGAGGAGATTGCAGCGGCTCTTGCGGGTGTTCTTAAGAGGACGAGAAAGAACCGGTGGAATATTCTGGTGACACATGCACCGCCGAAGGGAGCGCTTGATGGTATCGGGGAGGATGGTTCAATTCATGTCGGTTCGGAGTCGGTAGCAGCGGTTGTCCGTGAGTTTGATATTGTCTGCTGCGGGCATATTCATGAGCAGAGAGGGGTTACAGAGTTTGAGCGGCGTATCTGTGTGAATCCTGGGCCTGCGTCAGAAGGAAATTATGCGGTTATTACGCTTACGGATGAGGATGAGCCGGTTATTGTGCTGCGGAATGTGAACGATACGATAGATGAGTGAGAGGGTATCTCACACTTTTTTTGCTGCCTGGGCGTCAAGCAGGATTTCAAGGTAGGATTTTGTGAGGCGAACGCCTGTGATGCCTGCCATTTTTGCGACGTTTTCGATTGCGGCGACTGCTTCGTCTTCGGTGAGGGAGAAGTCTGCTTCGATTTCAGAGAAGGTGCCAATGCCTGCGACGTTGTCAAGAGTGACGATGGCTTTTTCACACTGGTAGATTTCACGGTGTTTGACTACTTCGGCGGTTTTTCTGAAGTTGAGGCGTTCGAGGATGATACCGAGGTCTTCACCAGAGGAGATGTCAACGATGATTTCTTCGCGTGCTTTGAATCCTTCACGACCGACTTTGGGGCCTTTGTAGGTGACGTTGGGCGGCATGATTTTTCCGCAGGTCTGGTTTTGGGTGTACCGGAGGCGAAGGGCTTCGTCGGTTTGGGCGAAGTCTTTGTGCGGGGCATTGTAGTAGATGTCGTGTTCGTCCTGTTCGGCGATGAGTGCTGCTCCGTTTTTGGTGAGATTTTCCCTGATGGGTTCGAGTGCAGGAACTTTGACTTTGATCTCAATCTCCAATGCCATGATGTTGTAGTATTCGAACGTGAGGGAATATAAGGGTAGGGGGTTTTACGGTGTGGGGCAATCTGCTGGTATGAGGAGGCCGGCATTTATGGGGAAAAACGCGAGGAAGGGTAGTGGGTGAATTCACAAAATCTCTTAATGTATGAGGGCACATAGTATAGGGAATTCGTATGGCTATTGAGAATGGCAACTATATTAAACTGAGCTACACCGGTTCTGTGAACGGTTCGGCTTTTGATACGACTGATGCTGAGGCAGCAAAGACGGCAGGAATTTTCCGCGAGAATGCGATGTATGGTCCGGCAGTGGTAAAGGTCGGTGCCGGTCATGTTCTTCCGGGTGTTGACGAGGATCTTGCGGGAAAGGAAGTCGGTAAGGAGTACACGGTTGTTGTTCCGGCAGTAAAGGCATTCGGCGAGCACAAGAAGGATGAGCTGAAGGCTGTTGATAAGAAGGCCCTCCCGGAGAAGGTTGCAATGTTCGACCGCGTGACGGTTGAGGGGCGCGAGGGTGTCGTGGTAAATAAGATCGGTAACCGCTATCTGGTTGATTTTAACCACCCGCTTGCAGGTCAGGATCTTACCTATGTGTACACGATTGAGTCTGTTGTTGAGGATCCGATCGAGAAGCTTTCCGGAACGATCCGTCTGTTCACCGGCCGCGAGATGAAGGTCAGCAACGCGCACAAGGAGTTTGTGTCGGTTGCGGTTCCGCCAATGATGGCAATGTACAATCAGAACTGGATGATGACCGAATACATGATCACCCAGGAGGCTTTTGCTCTCTTCCCGGAGATCGAGTCGGTGAAGTTCGTTGAGACATTCCCGCGCCCTAACCTCAAGGCTGAGGAAAAGGCAGAGTAAGTGTTTCACTTTGAATAGAGTCCGGGAGGATATCTCCGGCTCACTTTTTTTGGTGTTTGTTGTGCTAATCGTTACGTCTTTGGGGCTGTACAAAATCCATGACAATACACAAATAGATCTGATTACATTAAACAGGAATTCGGATTTTTTCCGCGTGAGTGTCAAATGGTTTTTCATCTGACAGAATATATGGCGGTTATTTGTAAGCAGTCGGGGACAAAATAAAAAATACGTCCATAAAACAGGCATCGAAAATTGGAAGATATTGGTTTCGGATAACCTAAACCTAATCTTCGTCCAAACATATTATATCATGGTAACGAGAACAAACTTATTGTATGAGGAAGAAATTAGTAGTAGTACTCGCAATGCTGTGTGTACTCGCATTCTGCATGGCTCCGGCCGCGGCATCGTCGTTTGATCAGAAGGTAAACAGCAATGGTATGACGGTAACTCCGATTATTGGCAACGTGGCATGGCCCAAGTCAGTGAGTACCGGTACTGTTACACAAGGGCAAATGGTGGAGTATACTTACGCAATGCCAGCCGGATCTACAACACTCATGGTTAAGGTTGAATGGGCTACAACCTCAAACAATCTGGGCCTCACAGTAGTCCTTCCAGACAGTACCAGATATTCATTTGATGACTATTACGACTCCCCAACCCCGAATGGTAGGACCGCAGTGCAATTCCAAGACAACCCACTTCAGTCAGGAACATGGAAATTCCATGTTTTAGGAAAATCAGTAAGTGGATCTCAGCCATTCACCATTACTGTAGTTAGCTCTTAACGGTAGAGACGTATGAAAAAGTTAACAATAATCATTACCTTATTTTTATTACTATC
>CAZABQ010000082.1:0-7867 GCA_964483485.1 uncultured Methanomicrobiales archaeon | reverse complement strand
TCATCGCCGACGAAGCCCACCGCAGCCAGTACGGACTCGAAGAAAAAATCAACGCCCAAACTGGAAAAATCTCTGTCGGCACCGCACGAAAAATCCGCGACAGCCTCCCGAACGCGACCTACATCGGTTTTACCGGAACCCCCATCTCCTCCAAAGACAGAAGTACCCGCGAAATCTTCGGCGACTACATCGACATCTACGACATGACCCAGTCTGTGGAGGATGGCGCAACCCGTCCGGTCTACTACGAAAGTCGGGTCATCAACCTCCACCTCAACGAGGACATTCTCCATCAGATCGATCAGGAGTACGACATCGTCGCAGAAGACGCCCCCGAGTACATCATCGAGAAAAGCAAACACGAACTCAGCAAACTTGAAAGTATTCTCGCGGCCCCGCAGACCATCGAAGCCCTCTGTTCAGACATAATCTCCCACTACGAAACGAATCGGCAGTATGAACTCACCGGCAAAGCAATGATCGTCGCCTACTCCCGCGACATCGCCATGAAAATCTACCGCAAGATCCTCGACCTCCGCCCCGCATGGCAGGAAAAGATCGGCGTTGTCATGACCTCCGCAAACAACGACCCCGAAGAGTGGCGGCAGATTATCGGCACCAAAACCCATCGTGACGAGATGGCGAAAAAGTTCAAGGATGATACCGACTCCCTCAAGATCGCAATCGTTGTCGACATGTGGCTGACCGGCTTTGATGTTCCCTCGCTCGCCACCATGTATGTCTACAAACCCATGAGCGGCCACAACCTCATGCAGGCAATCGCCCGGGTCAACCGCGTCTTCGGCGACAAAGAAGGAGGACTCGTGGTAGACTACGTCGGAGTCGCGCGCGACCTCCGTCAGGCGATGCATGACTACACCCGCCGCGACCGGCACAACTACGGCGACACCGACATCAGCAAAGTCGCCAAACCCAGATTCGATGAAAAACTCGAAGTATGCCGCGACCTCCTGCACGGATACGACTACTCCGGATTTTCCCAAGGCACCGATCTCGATCGGGCACGTGCCATCAGCGGAGGTGTGGACTTCCTCTCCGCACCGAGCCGTGAGGAAACAAAAAAGATCTTCATCAAAGAATCCCTCGCTCTCCGGCAGGCGCTCTCACTCTGTCGAAGCCTGTTGAATCAGGATGAACGGTTCCTTGCCGCCTACTTCGAAGCGGTCAGAACACTGCTGACCCGTGTCGAAGGCAAGGGACAGATCTCACTGCGGGAACTCAACAACCGCATCAATGAACTTCTGAAACAGAGCATCCAGAGTGAAGGAGTCATCAACCTCTTCTCGGATATCAAACGTGAGTTCTCTTTGTTCGATCCAAAATTCCTCGCAGAAATTGCGAAGATGAAAGAGAAAAATCTTGCCGTTGAACTGCTGAAGAGACTGCTGACTGATCAGATCCTGCACTATCAGCATACCAATCTTGTCCAGTCTGAACGATTCTCCGAACTTCTTTCGCGTGCGATGAGTACGTATCTGAAAGGAATGCTTACCAACGAACAGGTCATCGAAGAACTTCTCGGCATGGCACATGACATGGCCCTGACCCATGCCGCAGGGGAAAAGCTCGGCCTGACGGTTGAGGAGGCTGCATTTTATGATGCCCTGACAAAACCTGCGGCAGTCAAAGACTTCTATGAAAATGAGGAACTGATCGCAATTACCCGTGAACTGACCGATCTGCTGCGGAAGAACAGAACCATTGACTGGCAGAAAAAGGAAACGGCACGTGCAGGTATGCGAAGGCTGGTAAAACGGCTCCTCAAGGAGCATAAATATCCTCCGGAAGGAATGGAGGACGCAGTAACCATCGTTTTCCGGCAGTGTGAACTCTGGACGGATGCTTCACCCTGATTCTTTTCTATCCCGTGCCGAAAAAAAAGATTAGAAGTGGAAGTTCTTCTGCACAATCTTAATCGCACAGAAATCGCCGCACATCGTGCATGCATCCGTATCTGCCGGCATTCTTGAGTTACGAATCTCCCGTGCCCTCTTCGCATTCAGCGACACTGCATACTGGCGCTCCCAGTCAAGATCGCGTCTCGCATGACCCATTTCCAGATCCAGCTCGCGGGTTTTCGGCAGCTTCACCATATCGCCCACGTGAGCCGCAATCCGGGAACTTATCACACCCTCATACACCTCCTCGGGAGTCGGCAGAGCGAGATGCTCGGCAGGCGTCACATAACAGATGAAATCCGCACCGGCCGCCGACGAAGCCGAAGCACCGATTGCCGCAACACGGTCATCATAACCCGGCGCAATATCCGTCACAAGGGGACCGAGCATATAGAACGGCTTATTGTTGGTCAATCTTTTTTCCAGCTGCACGTTTGTTGCAATCTCGTCGAGTGGAATATGTCCCGGGCCTTCCATAATACACTGGACACCTGCCGCATGTGCCTGATCTGCAAGCTCCGCATTGATCAGCAACTCCTGAATCGCTGCCCGGTCCGTAGCATCATGGCACGCTCCGGCCCGCATCCCGTTACCGAACGAAAGCGTAACCTCGTGTTCCTTTAAAATCTCCACCAGATAATCGAACCTGCGGTAGAGCGGATTCTCCTGTTCATTGTGCAGCATCCATGCCGTCATAAATGCGCCGCCGCGGGACACCAGACCGCCGTGGCGTCCCTGATGCTTCAGCCGCTTCACCGTCTCATAGTTGATGCCCGTGTGAATTGCCATGAAGTTCGTTCCAAGCTTCGCCTGCTCTTCCGTGATCCTGAAAAGATCATCCTCATCCATGAAGACCACACCGCCCTTCTTGCGAGCCGCCTCAATGAATGCCTGATAGAGTGGAACCGAACCAACCGAAAGTTTCGTCGCTTCAATAACTCTCCGGCGAATCTCCAGGAAATCTCCACCGGTCGAAAGCTCCATCAGGGAATCCGCACCCGCGAGTTCCGCCTGCCGGGCTTTTTCGATCTCTGTCTCTACATCTACAATATCTGATGACGTTCCAAGAGATGCATTCACTTTAGTACGAAGACCTGATCCAATACCGCACAGCTTTACCTTCCGGTACGGGCTCATGGGAATTACTATATGTCCGCCGGCAATACCGCGGCGGATGAAATCCTCGGTCACTCCCTCGGCTGCCGCAACGACCTTCATCTCTTCCGTGATGAGGCCGCGCTTTGCATCTTCTACAATAGTCATGGATAGTAATCGGCACGGACGCAATATAAATCTATTTTATTTTCATTAATGTAAATACAATTTAATTTGCTGTGCAGACAAGCAGAGGTGGTGTCGGAGCAATAAATGTGAATTAACTTAGAAATTATAAAAGAAAAATTGTGCCGGGTGCGGGTTTTCCGATGCGGCGGGCAAATGGATTTGCGTTCACTTCTCCAGCAAACGATCAAAAAATTTCGGCGGACGATGTCCTTCCCGCACATCCACGCGAATATAACCGGGATGTACCGCGTCAAGAACTGCCGGCACAATCACTTCCGCGAGTTTGTCTCCCGCGATTTCACCCGCATACCCGCCAAGTGTCGTCCCGATATATTTCCCGGTCGTCCTTCCTACAGCCCCTCCGACAATAGGAATCAGGGAACCGGCAAGTCCGCCGATCTGCTTTCCGGCAAATCCGCCAACCGCCGAACCTGCGGCAACCGATACAACCTTAATCGGTACCGCCAGATCTGCCGAGAGTTTTTTCATAATCTTTCTGTAGTGTGCGATGTCTGCATATATGTTTGCCGATCGTTCCACTCTACGGAAAGACACATATTTATATTGTTCACAGTGAGAATTATGATCATGGTTAAAGTCCCCTGTCAGGAGATTGTATGGGACATCATCCCTGCAATGCAGTCAGCTCTCGCTGCGGAGCTGGTCAACCGCGGCGTATCCCAGATCAATGTTGCCAAAGCCCTGTCGGTCGCGCCCTCCGCAATATCCCAATATCTGTCCGGCAAACGCGGATACCGAATCGTCTTTGACGACGAGATCAAAGAACTGATCGGTAAACTTGCTGAAGATATCAATAATGGAACAATCACCGAAAACGAACTTGGCGAAAAATTCTGCATCATCTGCCGGCATCTTCGCGGCAATGAGACCTGCGGCGGCACGACTGAATGATGATTTTTTCGAGCGGCCTCCTGAACGAACAGGCATTTGCCCTGACCGTGAACGGCAGAAACCTTCTCTCCGTTCTCATGCTGCCGGAAAATCTCGAGGAGTTCGCCCGGGGCTATCTCGCAACCGAGGCAGTCATCCCGGTTGATGAAATCGAGTCCATCATGATTGACGGTCAAACCATCGGTGTTCTGACCACCAATCCTTTCAAAGTTCTCCTGCCCAAACGTGCTGTTGTCTCCGGCTGCGGCGGAACTGCTTCGTATCTGGACCCTGCAAAGCTCCCGGTTCTCGGGAGCGGCGTTACCGTTCCCTGGTCAATCCTTGCCGCAGAATTTCCGTCTGATATCCTGACTCTTGGCGGGTACTCTGCTGCCGCACGGATTTTGGATGGTGGTATATTCCTTGCGTCTGATCTCAATCAGCACACTGCTCTTGACAAAGCAACCGGCCTCCTCTTCAGAAGCGGAAGGCGCCCGAATGAAGCCTGCCTCATTCTCTCCGGAAAAGTAACCGCCGACACCGTGCGTAAAACACTGAACGCAGGCTATTCGATTCTTGCCTCCTATCAGCCGCCGACTGCCCTTGCCGTCGAAACAGCTGATGCCTGTAATCTCACGCTTGTCAGCATACCGGACCGGAAGATCTACACTCATCCAAAAAGAATCAGATAAAAAAAAGATTTAGTAGGTGTAGACAATCGACACGGTTGCGGTTGTCTTCAGCTCACCTGACTGAATTGAGGTTCCGGCTCCGCCGGCCATCGCATCAGCTTTCACCATCGTGTTTTCGTAGGTCGGGTATGAAACAGAGTATCTGCTCTGATCAATCTGGACGGTGCCGGTCGAAACTATTCTCACATTGAGTGCTGCGGCAACCGCGTCGGCGTCGGCACGTGCCGATTTCACGGCGGAGACAAGGGCATTATTGCGTTCGGTGATCTGTTTTGCATCGGAAAGTCCAAACTGCAGATTGCTCACACTGTTTGCTCCTGCGGAAACGGCTGCATCAATATACTCCCCTGCCTTTGATACATCATACGACGTCATCTGAATGGTGTTTCTTACCTGATAGACCTCGGTTCCGTTTGGCCATTTGCCCGGATTATACTCCCCGATTGTATATGAGTAGATATTGTAGCCGGTTGTCTTCAGATCTTTTTCTGCGATGCCTGCACTCTTCAGTGCTGCAATCACCGCAGAAACGCTCTGTGCATTCTGGTTCTGTGCAGTTTTTACATCAGGATCGGTTGTCTGCACGGCAAAACTGATCGTGACTTTGTCGGGAGTCGTTACCGATTCCCCGTATCCGGATGTCAGTATCACCCGGTCGGTCTGGGAGTTCTCTGCTGCTGCGGGAAGAGCACATACTGCGAACACCGCAAACAGCAGAAGAACTGCGATAGTAATTTTTCTCATCTGTATCAGAAGAGTAATTACCCTCAATCCGTGATATAGCTATCTTAAACTACCAAAATAGTTGAAGTTTACCAAAAAAGGTCAGAGACCTTTCTCCGGCATATTGAGAATGCGGACCTCCCGCTGGGGGAACGGAATCGAGATGCCTCTTTCGCGAAAGAGCCGGTCAACCTCACTGTTCACGGCATCTGTTGCCGCATAGTAATACAGCGGCTTTACTGCACAGATGACCAGTTCAAAGTTCAGACTTGAGTCGCCAAACGACATAAAGTTGGTCTCAACCGGTTCGTCATGGGAGAGATAGGGTGTTTTGGAAAATACACTCTCCACTGCATCCTTCATTGTCTTTTTTACCAGAGGGATGTCTGAGCCGTATGCAACGCCGATCTTTAATCTGATCAGCATATATTCCTGCGGGGCTGAGAAGTTTATTACGGCATCGCCTGATATTTTTGCGTTCGGGATAGTCATCAGCTGCGAGTCCAGAGTCTTGATTCTCGTACTTCTCGGCCCGATCTGGAGCACTTCGCCGAACTGTCCGCCAACTTTGACCCAGTCTCCGACGCGGAACGGTGTGTCAAGATAGAGGACGACGCCGCCGAAGACATTGCTGAGCAGGTCCTGTGCGGCGAGTGCTACGGCAATACCGGCGATTCCTGCACCGGCGAGAAGAGGGGTGATGTTGATCTCAAGCGTGCCCAGAATCATCATCGCGCCAAGACCCCAGATGACCACCCGCAGGGCAAACTTCAGGATGGGACCTGCTTTGCTTGATTCGTTGTCATCTGATGGGAAGAAGTATTCTACTGCACTCACACTGATGCGGTATACTGTCCAGACCGCAAGAAGGACGATTATCGCCTGATAATATTTAGCTTCAATGTACAGGAGTTCGAGCAGATACTTGTGGAATGCCAAATAGGTTGTCGTTACAAGGATGTATCCGGCGATTGGGTATCCCAGTGCATTGACGGTGAACCGGAGGATGCCGCGGTGGGAATGCTTGATCACAATATGCGTGGCTATCGCTATGCTGATTGCTACACATATGCCGACAACAAGTATTCCCGCGCCCATGAAGAGCTCGTCCAGTTCAAGCATGACTTATTCATTAGCCGCAATCCCTCCTTATACCTTCGCACTCTGCCAATGGGTATTTGTGGTTTCAGACACAATACTACACAACTATGGCCATCGGAACAGATATGGCGAAACTTCTCGCTGAGGTGGTTGATCGGGACATCCGGATTATGCATGTGTGCGGAACGCACGAGGCAGCCATTGCGAAGTACGGAATACGTTCTGTGCTTCCTCCTGAACTGAAGATCGTGATGGGGCCGGGTTGTCCGGTCTGCATTACGCCGCAGGGAGAGATCGATGCGGCCTGCGAACTTGCCGAACGCGGCTGCATTGTTGCAACCTACGGGGATCTTCTCCGGGTGCCGGGAACGAAAACATCTCTGGAACAGGTGAACGGCGATGTGCGGATTGTGCAGGGTGCAGCAAAAGCGGTGGAGATTGCACGACAGAATCCTGAGAAGGAGGTTGTGTTCATCTCAGTCGGTTTTGAGACGACTGTGCCGACCGTTGCTGCGATGCTTCTTGCAAATCCTCCGAAAAATTTCAGTATTCTTGTGTCGCATCGTCTTGTGCCGCCGGCAATGAAATGGCTGATGGCTCAGGGCGAGGCGTCGCTTGACGGGTTTATCCTTCCCGGTCATGTGTGTGCGGTGATGGGATACCACGAGTATGAGGCATTTCCTGTTCCGCAGGTTGTTGCCGGATTTGAGCCGGAAGACATTCTTCTTTCGCTTCTGATGATCTGCCGTCAGGTGGAGAACGGGGAGGCAAAAGTAGAAAATGCATATCCTCGTGTGGTTACCCGTGAAGGGAATGTGAAGGCGCAGAAGCTGATGCAGGAAGTGTTTACTCCTTCTGATGTTGAGTGGCGCGGTTTTCCGGTAATCCCCAACTCTGGTCTTACCCTGAAGCCCGAGTTTGAGGCGTTTGATGCCCAGAAAAAGTTTGATCTGGTGTATGCGAAAGTGACGAAGAACTCTGGATGCATCTGCGATAAGGTTCTCCGCGGTCTCTGTGATCCTTCAGACTGTAAACTCTACGGCAAAGCCTGTACGCCGCGGGTGCCAATCGGTCCGTGCATGGTGAGCCACGAAGGGGCGTGCCGCATCTGGTATCAGTATCAGCTGAATAAACAGTGATACTACCTCTTTTTATACTGACAGCGTTAATAGAGTAAGGCATTACTTTTCAGGCACTTGTAGGGTAGCGGATATCCTGGAAGCCTCCGGAGCTTTCGACCCGGGTTCAAATCCCGGC
>CAZABQ010000081.1:0-7875 GCA_964483485.1 uncultured Methanomicrobiales archaeon | reverse complement strand
GTCCGCATGGAGAAGATCGGTTTCGTCCGCGAAGGTCCGGGCGTGTCGCGGCTTATACGAAACGGAGTGGAAGGCGAGTTCATGCCAAAGTTCCGCGAAGCTCCGTATACGCCATTGAAGAAAGTCGTCGACCGGTCAGGTCGCGACTTTGATGAGATGAAGAAGGGAATTGATCGGGCTGCTCTTGCAGCGCGGGAAAAGAAGGACCGTGTCCTTGCAAAACTTCAGTAACTTTTTTTGAAAAATCGCGGGAAAAAATTTTATGATTTTTTTATCGGAATCTGAATCTCGGTGACCCACTCATCCGGAGTTTCCGAATCCCAGACACCATGGATGTACTGTTCCCTCGGCGGGGCGGCGACATCATAGCCGTGTTCCGCAGCCCATGCAAACGCGAACAGATACGCATTGCGAATCGTATCATACGATCCATTATGCCGCACACAGACTGCCGGAACCTGTTCCAGTGTTTTGAATTTGATCTGTTCTGTCTCGACGCCGGCTGCGGTAACCGCCTGACCGTACTCAAGGAAAATATCGGTCTCGGTAAAATCAGGGTCCAGATAGGCAGTGTAGCAGTAGTCAGTCTCCGTGCAGCAGATTTCTGGATTTGCTTTCCTGCACTCCTCAGCAGACCGGAGAATAAAATCCCCGATGTCAGCGAAGGATGTTACCGTGCCCTGTTTATAGTAGACAATACAGCGGGGGAGATCTTTTACTTCAGCAGTATAATTCATGAATCTAAATACCTCGGTATATTTTTCAGCACCATGACGAAAGCATGGTCTGGCGTGTTGTTCCAAGCGACAGATACGGCAGTGCCCGTTTCATCACCACGCCGCAGCCGCGAAGGGCCGCCGTGTTTCTGACGCTTTCTGATTTTCTTGTCTGAACAATTGCTTCTGCACTGACCGCGCCGATACCCG
The DNA here is from genome assembly GCA_964483485.1 of uncultured Methanomicrobiales archaeon. Classification (GTDB taxonomy): domain Archaea; phylum Halobacteriota; class Methanomicrobia; order Methanomicrobiales; family Methanocorpusculaceae; genus Methanocorpusculum. The sequence goes on along the minus strand of CAZABQ010000081.1, from coordinate 6,949 downwards.
GTACCCGGAGCAGCTCGGATTTTTCCGCCGTATCCGGGTTGACCGGAGGAAGATTTTGTGCGAGGAGGACTTTGGGATCAGTGTTTATGAGCATCCCATCCTCATCAAACGCGGGCGTCAGTTCCCCGCGGCTGTAGCCGTACAGCCGTAGCAGGGCATCCATCTGATACCAGCGGTTTGCCCGCCAGACCGGCGTATTTTCATGCGTCTCCAGGGGTGTATTGGAAATCGCATAAAACGCCGAGTAGTACACCCTTGCAGGATGATACTTTTCATAGGACGTCGCAACGGTAGCAAAAATATCCTTATCTGTTTCTCCTGCCGCCCCCACCACAAACTGGGTCGAGTGGCGGTTCGGCATAATCTCAGCAAGCCACTTATGGCGGGTAAGCAGATCGGATTTGTAATTCTTCACCGTTGCAATCTCTGAGAGGTACGAGGAGTTCGGGGCTTCCAGATTGATGCTTAAGCGTGTTGCATACGTTGCAAGTTCGGCAATGTCGGTGCGGGCAGCGCCCGGAAGAACCTTGAGATGCAGATACCCCCGGTAGCCGGCAGACCGGATAAGGCGTGCAGTCTCGGTCAGTTTTTCCATTCCAAGATCCACATCACCGCGGGGAATTCCGGTACTGAGTAAAAGCCCGCCTACTCTCCCCTCACGATGCAGGGTGAGAAACCCGTGGGCAAGTTCTTCCGGGGTGAAACTGACTCCTGTTTTTCTGCCGCAGACGCCGCAGTAGGCACAGTCAAAGGAGCAGGTCCCTTCCAGAAGAACCCGCATAATGTTACAGCAGTTGCCCGATCCCTCGTTCCGACCGGTCTGGTCGAAGAAGGTTGAACTTGTCGCCCGTTCGATTTTCTGCATCAGCTCCGACATTCCACATTACTGGTCGTCATCAGGACATTTAAACCCCAGACCGCGTGGTGTGAAAGTGCTCTCTGCCAAAATTATGGGGTGAATCAACGATTCACCCCGGAATAATCAGCAGTTGTGCAAGTATTTCCCGCAAAACTCCAGACCGCCCGGCCTTCAGTCTGCCGGAAATTGGCACACCACCCGAAAATTTATCCATTCTCACGATGACTATTCAACCATGCCCAACAAAGCCGAGATACGGGATCATCTCAAAACCGTCCGTGACGCTTTGACCCTCGAAGAACGTCGCGAAAAAAGCTACTATATCACCGAACATCTCAGAAAATTCCTCAAACCCTATACCACAGTCTTCGCCTACGTATCCAAAGAACCGGAGGTCGAATCTTTGGTTATCATCAACAGCCTGCTTGATGAAGGAAAGACCGTTGTCGTCCCCATCATTGAAACCCGGACAAAAACACTCCGCCTCTCCTATCTCAAATCCGTCGCCGACCTTGAACCGGGAACCTTTCATGTCCCCGAACCCCTCGCCGCAGAAATTCCCGCCGACATCGGCAAAATAGAAATCGCTCTTCTGCCGCTGATAGGTTTTGATCGGTCCGGCAACCGTATCGGTTACGGTGCGGGATATTACGACCGGTTCTTTGACGCATACCCCGACATTCCCCGCATCGGTCTTGCCTACGCCTGTCAGGAAGTGCCCGCAATTCCTGCGGAATCATTCGATCGGAAAATGGACTGGATCGTTACCGAGAACAGGATTATCACCTGTAATCCTGCGCGCCCACGCATTTAACGTATTGTAGTTCTATAAATCTCTTTTTATTTTCCCGGAATATTTGTCACCACGAATACTTTAAATATGACATAACGCTTACGCATAGTAAACAACAACTTCAGGTGATATTTTCCATGACTGACAAAATTACCATTCCATTAATTGTACAGGAGGCAGACAGCAGCGACGTTGGACGCGGATACGCAAGAATCAATAACGACGTCATGGCAAAACTCGGCGTTGATTCCGGCGACTTTGTGAAAATCACCGGCAAGCGTACCGGCGTCGCAAAAGTCATGCGTTCATCCGTATCCGGCTCGGGCGGCGTCGCCATTGACGGCGACACCCGCCGTGCGGCAGGTGCTGGAATCGGTGACACCGTGATGGTGGAAAAGACCGTTCCGCAGACCGCATCCAAAATAACCATCCAGCCCGCAGCCCAGAGTATCAAACTTGACAGCCGTCAGCTGGAACAGTTTATCGTGCAGCATTATGCCGGAAAACCGATCGCTCAGGGTCAGATAATTTCCATCCCTCTTGCAACACAGCAGGCGAGAAACGAAGATCCGTTCTTCTCAGGATGGGGAGGATTCTCCAGCTACAGCACGGAGTACTATGCATTCGTGATCTCTGACGTCTCCCCGGGCGACATTGTGATTATTGGATCCGAAACCGCAGTCCATTACAAAGACGCCATCTACAAAGGCGAAGACGCCCCGAAAGGAAAATCCGCCGGAAACATCCACTACGAGGATATCGGTGGTCTGGGACGCGAACTCTCGCAGGTCCGGGAGATGATCGAGTACCCGCTTCGTCATCCCGAAGTCTTTGAAAAACTCGGTATTGAGCCGCCCAAGGGAGTGCTCCTCTACGGACCTCCCGGAACAGGTAAGACACTGATTGCCCGTGCGGTTGCAAACGAAGCCGGCGCCTACTTCGATACAATTTCGGGACCCGAAATTGTATCGAAATACTACGGTGACTCCGAGGAAAAACTTCGCGAGATCTTCCAGAAAGCAGAAGAGAACGCTCCGGCAATCATCTTCATCGACGAGATCGACTCGATTGCGCCCAAGCGTGAGGAGTCCAAAGGCGAGATGGAACGGCGTGTCGTCGCTCAGCTGCTGTCCTTAATGGACGGCTTAAAGAGCCGCGGCAAAGTCATCGTGATCGCCGCAACCAACCTGCCGGACGCAATTGATCCGGCTCTGCGCCGCGGCGGACGGTTCGACCGTGAGATTGAGATCGGCGTGCCGGACAAAGAAGGAAGAAAGGAAATTCTCCAGATTCATTCAAGAAACGTCCCGCTCGCAGAGAACGTTAACCTCAACAAGTATGCGAATACAACGCACGGCTTCGTTGGTGCTGACCTTGCCCTTGTGGTTAAAGAGGCCGCAATGCATGCCCTGCGCCGCGAGTTCCCGGGCATGAATCCGGATGAGACCATCTCCAAGGAAAAGCTCGAAGGTCTGAAGGTTACCGCCGAGGACTTTGAGGCGGCGCTGAAGATGGTGCAGCCTTCCGCGATGCGTGAGGTTCTTGTTGAGGTGCCGGACATTCACTGGGCTGATGTCGGCGGGCTTGACGGCGTGAAAGAGGAGCTTCAGCAGGCGGTTGAGTGGCCGCTCAAATATGCGGATGTGTACAAGCAGTTTGCAACGAAATCCCCGAAGGGATTTTTGATGTTCGGGCCGCCCGGAACCGGTAAGACACTGCTTGCCAAAGCGGTTGCGAATGAGTCGGAGTGCAACTTCATTGCGGTGAAGGGACCTGAGCTGATGTCGAAGTGGGTCGGCGAGTCCGAGAAAGGCGTGCGGGAGATCTTCCGCAAGGCAAGACTTGCGTCGCCGTCGATCATCTTCTTTGACGAGATCGATTCAATTGTTCCCCGCAGAGGAAGCTACGAGGGGTCGTCCCATGTGACGGAGAGTGTGGTCAGCCAGTTCCTGACCGAGCTTGACGGTCTGGAGGAGCTGAAGAATGTGGTGGTTATAGGTGCGACCAACCGCCCCGATATGATCGATCCGGCACTGCTTCGCCCCGGAAGGCTGGAGCAGCACATCTTTGTGCCGCCGCCGGATGAGGAAGGCAGAAAACAGATCCTTGCGGTCTACCTCAAGGGTGTTTCCGACATGCTTGCCGAGGATCTGAATGCGGACGATCTGGTTGCGGCAACCGACGGGTTTGTGGGCGCTGATATTGAGGCGCTGGTCCGTGAGGCGAAGATGGTTGCCATCCGCGAGTTCGTGAAGGCGATGGCAGGCCGTGAGGCGCAGGAGATCTCGCTTGCGGTCAGCAGTGTGAAGATCTACAAGCGCCACTTTGATGAGGCGCTCAAGCGGGTCCGTCCTTCTCTGGACAAAGAGGGACGCAGGAATGCGGAACGTGATTCCTGGTCGTACCGGTTCAATGAGGAGGAGCGCCGCGTGCTGGATGCGGCGCTGACGGCACTGAAGATGGCGGAGTACAAGGCTGATGAGGATACGGATGTCAAAGAGAAGCTCGTAAAACTTGATAAGCTGCTGATGAGTCATCAGAAAGACTTTAGCGCAATCAAAGAGATAAGTAAAAGCATAGAGAACTGAGATCGGGGTGGGCGATACGCCCGTCTCCCGGTTTTTGGATGTGAACAAAGAATGCCGGAGTCTTCGGATGATGCCTATAAGGATCTGATGGATGTTATCCATCAGATCATCACTGCTCATGTTTCAGGTGATGGCGAGGAGAAGCTCCCGCCGATCATGGGAGTGAAGTTTGTGTTAAACGGGGGTACGATTCATCTTGCCCCGATCAATCCCCAGCCGAAAACGATTCCGATTGAGGTGTTTGAGGATGCGGGAACGGTAATTATTCAGACGGAGCTGCCGCATGCGTGTCCGGATGATTTTTTCCTGGCGTATCAGGATGGGAAGCTGCAGCTGAATGCAGGGGAGCACCGGGAGTATACGGCAGTGATTCCGGTACCACCGATTGATCCTTCGCTCACCGAGACGCATCTGCATAACGGGGTGCTTGAGATCGTCTGTTTTAAGAAAATTCTTCCGGAAACGGAAGAGTAATTTTTTGTGAGGTGAGAATCTTGGGTACATCTCAAGAGGGACGGAGAGATCTTTCCATCAATTTGGATGTGGCACAAAAAATAACGATATGTATATCTTGTTTTAAAAGAATTCTACTGTATCGGTTTATTATCCTCCCTGATAAAATAAAAACCCGTACAACATTGTCATTCTGCACGGTGGTTCTATGGCAGAAAATCAGAATATTGAATGGAAAGAGTCTTGGCGTGATGACTATCTCAAATGGATATGCGGATTTGCCAATGCACAAGGGGGTAAAATCTACATTGGGATAGATGACAATGGAAACGTCACAGGCATCACGAATAGTAGAAAACTTCTTGATGATATCCCTAATAAAGTCAGGGATGTTCTTGGAATACTTGTTGACGTGAATCTCCACGCCGAGGGTGGAAGAGATTACGTAGAAATTGTGGTGAATCCGAATCCCTATCCGATATCGTATCATGGCGAATATCACTATCGTACCGGCAGTACAAAGCAGGTTTTGGTTGGGCAAGCCCTGAATCAGTTTCTGCTGGAAAAGACTGGCATTACTTGGGACAGTATTCCTGTGCCAAATGTTTCGGTTGATGAACTGAGAAACGACAGTTTTGAGATCTTTCGTGACCAGGCGGTGTTGAGTGGGCGCATGACTAGTCAGGACATGAAATATAGTAATGAGCAGCTCCTTGACAGTCTGAATCTTCTGGATAACGGGTTGCTGAAGCGGGCAGCTATTCTTCTGTTTCATCACAATCCGGAAAAGTGGATTTCTGGTGCCTATGTGAAGATTGGCTATTTCTCATCAGATTCAGATCTACGGTATCAGGATGAGATTCACGGTTCGCTGCTTTCTCAGGCGACACAGGTAGTTGATCTGATTTATACGAAATATCTGAAGGCTGATATTGGGTATCAGGGCGTAACCCGTGTTGAGACCTATCCATTTCCGAGGAAAGCTATTCGGGAAGCCATTTTTAATGCTCTTGCCCACAAATATTACGGGACGCTTATCCCGATTCAAATCAGAGTATATGATAATAAAATACTCATTGCAAATGATTGCATATTTCCTAGTGACTGGACTATAGCTGATCTTTTAGGAAGTCATCGTTCACGGCCGTACAATCCTCTTATTGCCAACACATTCTTCCGTGCCGGTTTTATCGAGGCATGGGGAAGGGGTATTGAAACGATAAAAGAGAGTTGTGCACAGGCAGGAAATCCATTGCCGGAGTACACGGTCAAACCTACTGAGATTATGGTTTTGTTCCAGACTCTCTCCTCTCCCGGACAACAGGTACTAGTGTCTGAATCAATGTCCGAATCAGTGTCCGAATTAATGTCCAGATTGGAGTATGATCGCTTCACGATAATCAAGGAATATCTCAAGACACACGAGACAATTACTACTGCTTCCGCGGCAAAGTTATTGGAAGTACAGGATAAAACGGCACAGCGGCTCCTGACCAAGGCAGAAAAACTTCGGATTTTATCGGGTGAAGGAAAGACAAAGGATAAAGTTTATCGAAATTCGACAATGCCGCCGGGAAAATAATTTTTTCAACATTCACGAGGTCAGTCGGATCGGAGTTTGCTACAATTTTAACCTCCGATCGTTTTGTGATCAATCGCCATGTTGCAAATCATCACCGAGGATCCCTAAAAGAGAAAAAAGGATATTATTCGTCTTTGGGCAACATCCGCAGAAGGGTGTTGATGGTTTTCTGGAGTTCGGAGATGATTTCCCGTTTTGCTGAGGCTTCTTCTTCGTACTGAGCGGTTATTTTTGCGAGTGAGTCACGAACTTCGGCGAGTTCTGTTTCCATTTGTGTCAGGCGGTTGAGATATTCTGCATCGGTGGTGATGTTGCCTTCGACGCTTATCCAGTACTTCAGCGCCCGGACGATCACTGCGGTGCGATCAGTGCCCTCTTTTTCTTTGAGCTGGTCGAGTTCTTTGATCATGGCTGCCGGGAGGCGAAGGCTGATCTGCTCCGGTTTTATCGTGTTTCTGACACCCCGCGTCATGCGAATATAAGATAGATGCGAGTCGGTGATTATCCTTGGCAAACCGGTATCTATTTAGTGAATCCCAATGCATTTCTATTTGAAAGTCAGAAGATATCTTATTGTGGGTGGATGAATGGATAAATGGGATGCGGTGAATAGCAAACTTACGAAGGAGGGCAGGATGTCGCGTTCAACTGTTGTTGTCTGTGTTCTTGCCGGG
>CAZABQ010000080.1:0-7910 GCA_964483485.1 uncultured Methanomicrobiales archaeon | reverse complement strand
ATTCAGAAAGCCTGTAACAAATGGAACGGCCAGCTTCTGTGGCCAATGTGAGGTTAAAATAATGCCAGAAGTAATCAAAAACGTTGCATGCCCATACTGCGGTGCCTGCTGTGATGATCTGGAAATTACCGTCGAAAACGGCAAAATTCTCGAGGTCAAAAACGCCTGCATTATCGGAACGGAGATTTATCACCATGCATCCCGCGAAGGACGTATCGGCAGCCCGCGTAAGCGCCAGCCGGACGGAACCTATAAAGACATCACCTATGACGAAGCAATCGACTACACCGCACGGATGCTGATCAAAGCAAAAAAGCCTCTGATCTACGGATTTGGATCCACCAACTGTGAAGGCCAGGCAGCCGCCGGCCGCGTTGCCGAAGAAGCTGGTGCAGTTCTCGACAACTGTGCATCCATCTGTCACGGCTCCTCATTCCTCGCCATCTTCGATACAGGATACCCTTCCTGTACCCTTGGCGAAGTCAAAAACCGTGCTGATGTCGTAATCTACTGGGGATCCAACCCTGCCCACGCTCACCCGCGTCACATGTCCCGGTATGGTGTATTCCCGAGAGGATTCTTTACGAACAAAGGTCACAAGGGAAGAAAAATCATCTGCGTTGATCCGAGATACACCGATACTGCCCGCTGTGCTGACATCTTCCTGCAGGTCAATCAGGGTCATGACTATGATCTGTTTGATGCATTCCGCATGGTCATGCACGGTTACGCGGATGACGTACCGGACATCGTCGCCGGTATTCCGAAAGAAAAGATTCTGGAAGTCTGCGACATTATCAAAGCAGGAAGATACGTACACATCTTCTTCGGAATGGGTCTCTGTCACTCCGACGGTCGCAACCACAACGTTGACATCGCCATCAATCTGGTCCGCGACATCAACGAGGTCACGAAGTGTACGATTATGGCAATGCGCGGACACTACAACATTGCAGGTCCGGGAGTTGTCTGGTCATGGCAGTTCGGATTCCCGTACTGTATCGACCTCTCGAAAGGCTCCCATGCCCACATGAATCCCGGAGAAACCTCCTCGGTCGATCTTGCAAACCGCGGCGAAGTTGATGCATTCATCAATATCGGAACTGACGCAGGAGCACACTTCCCGATTCGCGCCTTTGAAAAACTTGGCTCTCGCCTGCCCATGGTCACCATCGATCCAAGCGTCAACATGGCAGCAACCGTCTCCGATGTCCACATCCCGGTCGCAATCGTAGGTGTGGAAACAGGTGGTATCTGCTACCGCATGGACAACGTCCCAATTCAGTATCGTGCAGTCATTCCGCCGTATAACGGCATCATGACCGACGAAGAACTGTTTAATAAGATCCTGAACCGGATGCTGGAACTGAAAGCCGAAGGAATTGAATGCAACGGCAAGTGGGAGTATGCAAAACCGCTTCCCTCGCTCATCCCGGTAAAACTTGAACCGGAGGCATGAATTTCATGACCGAATACATCATCAAAAACGGATGTGTCGTCGATCCAACCCAGCAGATCAACGCACAGAAGATGGATATCTGCATCAAAGACGGAAAGTTCGTTGACAAAGTCAGCAACTCAGCAAAAGTCATCGATGCATCCGGCAAGCTGGTAATGGCAGCCGGTGTAGACATCCACTCCCATGTTGCCGGTCCGAAAGTGGACATGGGCCGCCTCTTCCGTCCGGAGGACAAACTCTTCCGCTCGCCGATGCGCGGCAAGAATACCAAAATGGAGATGGGATTCTCCGTTCCAAGCACCACCAAGACCGGATATGACTATGCACGCCTCGGCTTCTCCTTTGTCATGGAAGCTGCCATGCCGCCGCTTGAAGCAGCACACGTACACGAAGAGATCCGCGACACGCCGATCATCGACGAAGCTGCCATGCCGGTTCTGGCAAACAACTGGTTCCTTCTTGAATACTTCAAGAACGGCGAGATAGAAAATGCCGGAGCCTATGCATCCTGGATTCTGAACGCCACTCGCGGCTTCGGACTCAAATGCGTGAATCCCGGAGGAACCGAAGCATGGGGATGGGGTCTGAACTGCATCACGATCCACGACAAAGTCCCGTACTTCGACATTACTCCTGCGGAGATCGTTACCGGCCTGATGGCAACCAACGAGTATCTCCGTCTTCCGCACTCCGTGCACGTACACGCAAACAACCTCGGCAATCCGGGTAACTTCCAGACCACCATTGACACACTCAAACTTGTCGAAGGATTTGCCCCGAACAACGACTTCGGCCGTGAACAGGTCATGCACCACACTCATATCCAGTTCCACTGCTACGGCGGCGAGTCTTTCAAGTCCGACTCCTTTGAATCCAAGTCAAAGGAAGTTATGGACTATGTCAACAGCCAGAAAAAACTGACCGTCGATCTTGGTCAGGTCACGCTGGACGAGACAACAACAATGACCGCTGACGGTCCGTTTGAGTACCACTTAACCCACATGAATCACCTCAAATGGTCAAACGTGGACGTTGAACTTGAAACTGCGGCTGGTATTGTTCCTTTCGTCTACGATCCAAAAACCTTCATTGCTGGTGCCCAATGGGCAATCGGTCTGGAAATTGCGCTCTTTACAAAGGACAAAGACCGCTGTTTCGTAACAACCGACCACCCGAATGCCGGTCCGTTCTGGAGATACCCAAGAATCTACAAATGGCTGCTTTCTGCAAAGGCACGCAACGATGTTATCAATAACGAGCTGAAGTATGGAGACAAAGTTCTTGACAGAACCTACATCGGTGAACTTTCCGACAAAGAAATCTCTCTTTACGAGCTTGCGCAGATGACCCGCTCGGGTGTTGCAAAAGCGCTCGGTCTGAAGGATATGTACGGCAGCTTAAAGAACGGTCTTGCCGCAAACGTCGCAGTTTACGACATCGACCCGGAGAACCTTCCAAGCAATCCCGAACAGTACGAGACTGCATTTGGCAACAGCTTTGCATTCTTCAAAGACGGTATCCTTGCAGTTGAGAATCATGAGATTGTCAACTACTCCATGCCGAAGAAGACCGTCTGGGTCAACTCGGTTGTCCCGGAGAACAAACAGGTTGAACGCGACATTCGCGACAAGTTCCTGCGTTCCTACACGGTTGCCCTGGAGAACTATGCGGTCTTTGATGAGCATGTGCACAATCCCTACGCAATCAAGGTGGACATCACCCAGTAAGGCGGAGACAACATGAAGACAGTAACAGTAACACTGATAAAACAGCCGGAGCTGTATCTTGAGGCGAATCTTATTACGCCTGATCAGTTTGCCGGAAAGTCGGTCGCAGAGATCGGTGCAGTAGAGGTGTCCGAGGGAAAGATCAAGTATCCTCTCTCGGTATTCGCCACAATTGACGGGACCTCCGGAGCAACCGCCGCAGAGACAAAGATCGTCCTAAACGGTGACTGGACCCGCGTAAAACGTATCGGTCAGCAGATGACCGCAGGTGAGATTGTAATCAACAGTACGACCGATATGTACACCGGCGGCTGGATGAAAGGCGGCAAGATTACCGTCAACGGCGACGTCGATTCGTTCACCGGCATTGCAATGGCCGGCGGCGAACTGACGATCAACGGCAGCGCCCAGAACCATGTCGGCTCTGCATACCGCGGAGACTGGCGCGGCATGACCGGTGGTGTCATCCGGGTTACCGGCAATGCCGGCAACGATATCGGTACGTTCATGCGTGGCGGCACCATCATCATCGAAGGTGACGCGTTTATTCACGTTCTTACTCATGCTGAAGGAGGAACGATCATCATCAAAGGAAATGTCGAGGGACGTGTGGGCGGTCAGGCCGTGAAAGGCGACGTGTATGTCCTTGGCAAGATTCAGTACATGATGCCCGGATACAAGTACCTTGACGATGTCGAAGCTGAAGTTGACGGTCAGAAGGCAGTCTTTGCCCACTACATCGGCGATCTCGGAGAACGTCATCCGACTGCAAAGGGCCAGACGGTTTTTGCAAACCTTTATCTGAAGAAATAATTTTTCTTCACCAACATTTTTTGAGAGATTGTTATGAGAGAAAATGATAAGCCGGTAATCTTCAGTACCCATCTCCACGAAGATCTCGAGCATGCGTTTGAAGATCTGTGGAAGATTCACGATGAGATTACAGAAACTATTCGCGGAATGGAAGAAGCTGCTGCCGAGAGTTCTGAAAAGGAACGCGAGGCTGAGCTGCGAACGTATGCGGACGCGTTTCTTGGTCCGGCAGATGATCTGGAGAAGTGGATTACTATCTACGAGAATGCGGTGAATGTCCGGCTAAAAGGAAACCATCTGGTGTATGAACGGGATACGTATCAGACGCTGGTCCGGATTCTTCAGTGGGATTGTGTTGACGTCCGCCAGCTTGCCCGCTGGATTCGGGAGATGAAAGAGCTTACTTCACACATCGGCCTTGACGTTCCGTATCTTTTGCATGTAAAACAAATTCCAACCGAATCTGTTCCGGATGATGTAGCGAAGTATCCGGTATTTATTGTGGATCGTCAGGGATACTGTCTCTGCGGCATGGATTTGGATGAAGTCCGCTATATCGATGAAGTCCGTGAACTGATGATGAAAAAATAATTTCCGGTATTTTCTTTTTTCAGACAACAACCGTTCCTTTGGGAAGTTTTTCCGGAAGGGATGTTTTGAATGCGTCAACGTCAAGATCGCGTCCGATCTGCTGAACGATCGGAGTGTCAAACCCGGCGTACCGGTAGATCCAATCGATAATGTGATCGATTACCAGAAGTACGGCTTCTTCGGAGTTGACGGTGATAAGGGGTGTTCCTACTTTCGGGTGGCGTCCGCGCCGGCCGCCAATGGTAATGCGGTAAGAGACGGGTTTTGATTCAAGGATGTTATACACGCAGGATCTGATGCAGGTTCCGCAGTCCACGCAGGCGTTATCGTTCAGAATGATTCTTCCTTCCCGAACAGTGAGTGCTTCTTCCTGACAATACTGGACACATGTTCCGCAGCCGGTACAGTAACCGGGCTGGCGTACCGGCGTGCAGATGCCGGTAATGCCGATTTCATTGAGTGTTTCGCTGGTACAGGCGTTCGGGCATGCGGAGATGGCGATCCGGACTTTGCCGGGCATGTCCCTGCCGAAGTATCGGGCATCGATCTTTCTTGCCATGCCGATTGCGTCAATGTTGGCAAATTTGCAGCGTTCGGTTCCCGGACATGCAGTAATGTTGACGATTTCTCCGCGTTCGGCACCGACGCGGTTTCCGCCGGAAAGGAGTTCTTCATAAAATGCCGGCAGCTGGTCTGCGGAAATGTGCGGGATTTCGAGAGTCTGACGGGTGGTGAGATGAAGTTCGCCGGTTCCGTATTTTTCTGCAAGTTCCGCAGCAGATTTCATCTGGTCTGCGGATGCGATGCCGGCAGGCATCCGCAGCCGGACAGTACAGTGTTCGCCGTCAGCCTCGGTTATCACACCTCCCATCTCATATATTTTTGAATCAGATTTCATGTATTTATATTGGTGTGGTGTCTTTATTAATATGAGTTCTAACGAGGTGGCCTATAATTTATAGGTATCGCATATGTCCTGATAAGAGTTCCGGCGTTTTCATTTTTGTTGTGATTCCGGTTATACTGGTGAGAAAAAAGGGAGGTTAGTTTTGAATACAGTAAGCGTTGGTCGGATCAATTTCTTCGATACCGAGCGGCTTGAGACTTTTCTTTACCTTCTCGCGGAACTCGGCAAACTCTTCATCCGTCAACTGTTCGGGAAGCATCCGGTCGGATGCGATGCTGCGGAAAATCCAGTAGATGACCTTTCCGACGATCTCCACAACATCGTCTTCGGATCTTGCAATGTAGAAGGTTCTGCCAATCTTCGGATGACGTCCGCGTCTGCCGCCCAGTGTGATAAGGTAGAGAGGATCGTCGAAGTTGATATACTGGAACGGACATGCATGAATGCAGAATCCACACAGCATGCAGTCGCCCTGACTGAGTTTCAGTTTTCCATTCTCGATCAGAATTGCATCTTCTTTACAGTAATGACCACAGGTACCGCAACCGGTACAGAGCCCTTCGTTCCTGACTGGACGGCGCAGACCGGTAATGCCGATCTCATTCAGCCGTTCGCTGGTACAGCCGTTCGGACACCCTGAGATAGCGATGCGGACTTTGACCGGCATCTCTTTGCCGAAGTGTTTTTCATCCAGCTTCTTGGCAAGTGAGAGCGTATCAATAACAGAGTATTTGCAGTTGGCATTTCCGAGGCACGCGGTCACATTGACAACCTCGTTGCGTTCGGCGCCGATAGGGGTACCGTTCTTTTCCAGATCAGCAAGAAGATCGTCAAGAACCTCAGGACCTACATGAAGGAGTTCAATTGTCTGACGGGTGGTGAGGTGCGTATCGGCGATGCCGTATTTTTTCGCGATCGCGGTAATACCTGCAAGTGCCTCGACGTCAAGCATACCGGCGGGCGTTCGAAGCCGGATAATATAGTGCTCGTTATCCCGTTCCGGGATAACACCGCCTTTTAAATAGAGGTTCGGATCTGCCATTGTATCTCGATTATTGGAGAGAGTATCATAAAAGAATTCCCTTGCAGTACTTACGTGGCGTCTGTCCAATCTGGATTGCGGTTTGTTGGACAGAGTTGATTGTTCAGAAAGGAGTGAAATAATTTCCGAGATACCGCACTTACGGTGCTTTTGTTTCTCTGAGAATTATTTCGATAACAATTTCCACAACCTCGCCGGTAAGTTCAGCACACTGTTTTTTACGCTCTGGCGAGTCCGCGAGCATATTTTTTGTCAACACGCGGCAGCACACCGACTTGTTCTCTTCCCGGAATCTGTCGTGAAGTTCGCGTGCATATTTCATACAGCCTGCTGACTGTACTTTTTCCTCTGGTCTTGTTCTGCCAAAAACCAGACCGAGAGCCATAACCCCTCCTGCCACAGCCCCACACGTGCATCCTCCGCCACCCATACCAACAGGAAAACCTGATGCGGCTGCGATAATCTCATCCGAAATCGATGGGCAGAAGGTATCTCTGATTATTTTTACCACAATCTCTGAACAGTAAAACTGTCCGCTGTTGAAAAGTTCTTCCGCCTGCATTTTTAACTGCGCAGGGTTGACAGTCTCCGGAATTGAAAAATAGGAAGGGAGGGTCATGCTCTCTTTGCAGAAACGGTTAACGGAATTGCGTTTCTCACGGTAAACAGCGCCATGCACCCGTTATATGCCGCCTGTTTCAGGCTTTCAATCTCTGCATCGGTTGCCTGTGCGCTGGTTACATTGAAGGTAATTCTGTATGCGCCGACCAGAGGCTGTGTTCCGAGCTGGAACTGTGCATGATAATCGAGGTCTGCTTCGATATCGGTATGCAGGGCATCAATCTTGATTCCTCTTTTTGCCGCGGCTGTCATGAAGGTGGCCGAGGCACATCCGCAGATCCAGAACAGACCATATGCCATCGGTGACGGATAGTTGCCAAGTTTCTCAAAATTCGGGTGGGCTAACGCGAAGGTGACCGGTCCTGCGTCGGTCTTTGCGTCTGCCGTAAACTGTGGTCCGTTCTCGTCGAACTGCCAGGTTCCGGTCATCTTGGTCGTGAACAGCGCTTCATTGTCGTCAGCCTTTATTTCGGCTTCATACTGTTTTACCTGTGCTATATCAATGTTATTCAGCATTTTTCAGTCTCACTTTAGTGTGGTAGGGGTTAATGTAATGAGAAACGTATCTTTCTCTTCTCGGTTGGTCACATTAACTGTATATCCTGATTTTGGGAATGCCCCTTCCACTGTTTTCACCTGTGTCGATGTCCCGAGAAAACTAAAAGCGCCTTTTTCTTTTTTCAGGGCAACTTTCAGCCTCAGCATCAGATAGGTACACGATTCTTCACGGAAGTCAGGTATCATCCTAAC
>CAZABQ010000079.1:0-7949 GCA_964483485.1 uncultured Methanomicrobiales archaeon | reverse complement strand
ACAGCTCCTGCGACTACACCGAGCGCACCGTACTCTGCGTTCGTCCAGTCCTTTGCCGCCCCGGGATTGTCCAGACGAAACTCAATCTGCGGCAGCCGGTTCTTCACAATGTGCAGACCATACTCCGGTGTTTTTCCGGTCAGCGCTGCCGCGAGGGCGGAAGGCCCGCCCTCGCGGTTCGTCCGTGCACCAAGCACCGAGTTCGCGTAGCTGACCGCCGAGGACTCTGACCATGCAAGATGATCGCCGCGCTCCACGATACTGAAGTAGTAGGGCGTACAGGTACAGGTCGGACGGATACCGAGCCGGACGTATGCCTCATTTACCTGCTGCTGCTTTTCTGCAAAACTTCCCGGAATGCCGAGCTCTTCCCAGCCTTCACGGGGCATGCCGATCGGGTTCAGGAATGCCGGTACCACCGCTTTTGCATCGATACTCCCCAGCCATTCAAGACCCGCGTCTCCAATGGTCTTAAACGACGCACCGGAAACCTGCACGCTTTTGACCGGAATAAACCGCTCGGCATCGTAAATCTTTCCGAGTGCCAGCAGGATTTCCATCATCTTCTGGCGGCTCTCGCCGTACTCGCCGTCCAGCAGTGCCTGATCATACTTATCCAGTTCCATACTTCACTCCTTACTTATTCATTCCAGTCAGCACGGATAAATTCATCCTCGTGCCCGAGTTCCATCGTCGCATCAATGCCCATCTTCACATTCATGCCGTCGCCAATCCGGCACGGGTCAAGTGAAGAACCCCGGACGCCGGTAATAATCATCACGTCTTCATCTGCACGCACGCGGGTTGCGATAGCGAACTCCACGTCGTTTGGATCGTAAATGTTGATGTCCTCATCCACAACGACCACGTGCTTGAGCGAAGTATGGGCCGCAAACGCCGCCATTATAACATTCTTGCCGTCGCCGTTGGTCATCTTTTTCACCTGCACCACTGCATGGAAGTAGCCTGCTCCTCCCGGCGTCAGATACACATCGCGGACGTTGGTTACGTTTGCCGCCGCCTGATAAATCCGCGGCTCGTAGGGTGCGCCCATCAGCATTTTGTGTTCCGCGCCTGCCGGCACAATGCCGTGATAGATGAAGTCCGGCTTACAGGCCATACCTTCGATCTCAAGTACCGGCTGCATCCGGATTGGATCGTACGTACCGCTGATGTCCACGAACGGTCCTTCTTCATGCAGCTCGGCGGTCATGTAACCGTAGAGCACAATCTCCGCGTCAGGAACCCGAATGCCGTTCGGGCATGTGTACAGCGGCATGTCTTCGCCGAGAATCTCTGCGGCGTACGCCATCTCCTTTCCTTCCGGGACACGGGTACACGCAGCAAACGTTACTGCCGGATGCGCACCGATCGTGATTGCGATTGGCAACTTCTTTCCGGCGGCCTTTGCCTGCTGCAAAAGTTTGTAGGTATGGCGCCCCTCTACGATTCTTCCGATCAGATGCGTATCGTCAAGGACCTCCAACCGGTGAATCGACGCATTCTCAACCCCGTCCCACGCGGAAAAGACCACACCGGATGTCAGATATCTGCCGGCATCTTTGGGGAAATGCTTCATAATCGGCAGTGCTGAAAGCTTTGCCGCACCAAACGTCAGTTTTCCTGCATCATGGGTTTTGCCTGAGTACGTACAGGCGGCAAGGGTCTTGACCAGCCGGTCTTCCGGAATATTCAGGGCGACTGACAGACTCTTGCGGTCGAAAATCGTGTTCATCACGCATTTGTGTCCGTCACAGTTATGGAAGTAGAGCATTTTTTTACTGGTAAATGCCCGCTTCGGTGCTTCGTACACCGAAGAGACCGGTTCGGTGACTTCCTCAACCAGTCCGTTTGCAATCATTCGTTTGATAAAATCTCTCATTCTTTCCACCGTGATCCAAGTGTATGGGAAATTCCGCAGTGGTCCAGCACGCGGGCGGCGATCATGTCGGCAAGATCGTCAAGCGTCTTCGGGTGCGTGTACAGCGGAGGGGAAGCAGGCATGATGACCGCTCCGGCATCGTGTGCGGCCAGCATATTCGTCAGATGTACCCGGGAGTACGGCGTCTCCCGCGGCACGAGAATCAGTTTGCGCCGTTCTTTGAGACAGACATCCGCCGCACGGGCGATCAATGTTGTGGAGTAGCCGTTCGCAATTGCGGCAAGGCTCTTCATACTACAGGGGATAACGACCATTGCGTCAAACAAAAATGATCCGCTGGCAATCCCTGCGGCAAGATCGCAGTTCTCCTCATAGTGAACCGGGTAGCCGGATAAGTCAACCTCTTCGAGACGTGCAACGGTTCTGGCTGTCTCGGAAATTATCAGATAGACCTCGACGCCGTCCGTTTTTGTCAGGGCTTCAATCAGCCGTTTTGCGTACAGCGTCCCGGAAGCTCCGGTAACTCCGACAACGATCCGCTTCATCTCTCTTATATTATACCTGTGAGTTTATGTTGTTTTGTTGCCCGCCGCAGGGAGAGTACTTCCCGGGCAGCCTCTCCGACACGGTCGCGTAGTTCAGCTGGTGCATACACCCCAAGACGCCACTGTCCCTGACGAGTGGCATTCATCATTGCAAGCATTGGCACTATTTCATCAAACGGCACAAGATCGTGGTGTCTTCTTACCAGAACGTTCATGCGGATTTCTTTCCGAAGCGGCGGAATGTCGAGGATGACCTCTTCATCTGCGACACCCGCAGTTTCCACGATTGCCTGATGTATTCTGGCAATATGTTCCTGTGTCTGCGGGAGATGATCGGTATCAACCAGTTCATGGCCTACGTACACTGATCGTTTGTAGAGCCGTCGCGTTCTAATGCGGGTGATCATATCGCGGGTAACTTCCGACGGCGAGTTCAGCAGAAGAGCGGTCGCAGTTACGTCGTCGAGATGCATGAACTCTTCCATCGCGCCCGCGTCATCTCTGAAATGCGAACGGCCTGCGAGCAGAAACATCTCTTCGGCAATCCTGCATGCATGGTGATAGTAGACGGTCGGTCCCATCAGTGTTCGGGCGATCAGCAGTGATTCCGCTGCGGAGATTCCTGATTCATTGAGAACCAGTCTGCCGGAGACAATGTCGAGTGACTTGATGAGACGGCCTGCGTCAAAGTTTCCGTAGGGTGCTCCGGTATAGTGGGCATCGCGGAGAAGGTAGTCCATCCGGTCAACGTCAAGGTCACCGTGAATGATCCCTGAGTTTTGGTGTCCCCCGGCAACAAGTGCCGCCACTTCTTCTGGACTTATGGAATTTTTTCTGAGATGTACTGCGATTGCGGGATCTGTCAAGATCCCGCTGATATTATCGTGAGAAAAGGATTTGTACTCCTGCATAAGCCGTTCGCTTGCATGAGAGTACGGGCCGTGGCCGATATCGTGAAGAAGTGCTGCTGTGCAGACCGCCCGCTTTTCGGATTCATCCAGACCGAGCCGGTCGCATAAGAGTGATGCCAGATGCATCGCTCCAAGCGAGTGTTCAAATCTGCTGTGGTTTGCTCCGGGATATACCAGATATGCAAAGCCCAGCTGGCGGATATGGTGCAGACGCTGTACCGCCGTTGTATCCACGAGCGGCACGAGTTCTGCAGGTACTTCAATATATCCGTGTACCGGGTCTTTGATGTGTTTTGGCATCGCGATTATTTGTTTGCTGCCGTCGCGAGATTGACCAGTATTTTTCCTGCCGCTGTGTTCAGAAGACCTGCTGCATGGTTGAAGGTTATTGGTGCAGTCTGTTCTCCGACGATTTTTCCATTGGCGTCAACGTTGTAGATGACAACGTTGTCCGTATGACCGTGGTAGGCGTTGAGGAGAGATTTCGCATTGATATAGACGCCGTCCGGTGTCTGGAATACTGCGATCTGGTTAACATTGTAGTCATCAGGAGCCGTCACTGTGGACATGGTGGTTCCCGTTTTCTGTGAAAATGCATCTCCAAATCCAGAGCTTGCATCCTGAACGATGAACCCTCCGATTCCTGCGCCGATTCCGGCGAATACCACCAGTACTGCAATAGCTACTGCGACAATTTCCGCACTGTTCTTTCCCATAATAATTAGTATATGCATGTCGTTGTTAAATAATCTTTACACTGAGCTTTAACAGGTTTCTTTTGGTTACTTCGTGTCTAACTTTATCTTGGAGAAGAGTACAGTACTGAAATTAGCATGGGAAATGTGGCAGAAGAAATGTCTGAAGAATCACTGCAGCATCTGGAGATTTGTTTTTGTCCGCTGCACGGTCTTTTGGATACCATCAGTAAAAAGTGGGCGCTGATGATCATCGCCGTCATTGGTAATCACGGATCTGCGGGATTTAACGAACTGAAACGCTATCTTTGCAATATCAGTTCAAAGACTCTGTCGAATACGCTGAAGGATCTTGAAGAAAACGGTCTTATCAGCCGTCAGGTGATGGATCAGACACCGCCTGTCGTACGGTATTATCTGACTGTCCCCGGTTGGGAACTGCGCGAACTGCTGATTCCTCTCCTTGCATGGGTAATGAAGAACGGCGGTCATGCGGATGAGGGATGCCCGATTCATCTTCACTGCGAGCATTCGGAAAAATAATCTTTCGGTGAACTCCTGCGTATGCTGCGACAGGTTGATGTTCTCCCTCTTCCAATATGATAACGCCTTTTTGCGAGGGTATCCAAGTGGCCAACGGAGGCTGACTCAAGATCTGCTCTCAAGGAGTTCGCGGGTTCGAATCCCTCCCCTCGCACTTTTCCTTCATCTGGATTTTCGGAAATTATTGTTTCCTCCATTGAGTTTATGTCGCTTCCTGCTGATATACTCATGAATGTCTCCGCATATCCTCGGTATAACCACATCTCCCCGTCGCCACGGCAACTCCGAGTCTGCTCTTGATCTGATTTTCGCTGAACTCGGGGATCGTTTTACGAAGGAAAAGGTTGTGCTGTCCGAACTCTCGGTCGCTCCGTGCAAAGGATGCGGCGCCTGCGAGAAGCTTGGCCGCTGTATTCAGGAGGACGATTTCCAGAATCTTTCCCAGAAAATTCTTGCCGCAGATGTTTTGATCCTTGCATCACCCGTCTACTCGCTCTCGGTTTGTGCCCAGGCCAAAGCTTTGATTGATCGGTGTCAGGTTTTCTGGTCGCAAAAATATGTTCTGCACAGTTTCAAAGAGCCGCAGGGAAAAAAGATCGGCCTCTTCATCGCGACAGCCGGTCAGACCAGCGATGCCATCTTTAATCATACCGTGCCGGTAGCCAGATTCCTCTTTGATGTGTCGGGTATCAAACCGAAACATACAATGCTTCTTCTTCTCAATGGTCTTGATAAGAAGACCGACTTTGTGAACAGTCCGGGTGCGGTCGCCACCACAAAAGAAACCGTTGCGTCCCTCTTGGCAGCCATCGAGGAATTATGACTCATATTCTCGCAATCAATGGAAGCCCGCGCAAGCGGGGCAATACCGAAACGGTTCTTGACGCTTTTCTCCATGGTGCAGAAGGTGCCGGAGCTTCAACCGCCAAAATCTCTCTGACTGATATTGATCATACAAACTGCCGGGGCTGTAACGCCTGCCACAAAAAAGGCGTTTGTATTCTCAAGGATGATTTGACGCCGGTCTTTGAAGAGGTGCTGTCTTCTGATATTCTCGTTCTTGCATCCCCCATCTACTCGATGACGGTTACGGCTGAGATGAAGTCCTTTATCGATCGCGGACAGTTTCTCTGGGCACAGAAGTTTGTTACAAAGACACTTTCGTTTTCCAATGAACATCTCGAACATCATGTCGGTGTGTATCTGGGAACGTCAGGTCAGGATATTCCTCACATCTTTGATGCGGCATTTCCGGTAGTGCGTGCGTTTTTCAATGATGCGGGATTTTCCTACACGGAAAATGTTCTCTTTCCCGGCATGGATCAGCACGGCGGTGTTAAGAGCTGGCCGGAGTCGGTGGTGTTTGCTGAAGCCGAAGGAAAACGGATCGCGGGCTTGATCTAATCGTTTCTGTATATTTTTTCATGAGGTGTACGCAGTGGCGATCAGAATCACCAGCTGTCCCTCTCTCTGGCAGGTGCGGATCAAAGTCATGGCGGAGTGGTGATTTTCTGTCAGGAAAAAATTATTGAGAATTTCTAACAACCCATCAGTTCACCAATGAGGTTGGTAATCAACATCTCCATTTTGATTTTTCAGTCTATTTCGGGGTTATTTTGGAGCCTGATAAATCGTCTCGGAAGTACTTTTTGGATTGTTAGATGTTCTCTTATTTTTTTTTTGAAAAAGTGTCAGTTTGTGATCAACAGATATATCCATACGAAAAACAACTTTTTTGTGAGGGCTACAAATAGTTGCCTGAAATTGATCAGAGGTTATTCTCATCAGCTAAATGCAGGATCTGATCAGACGAAAAAATCGGAAAGAAAGCGTGAGTCTTTGCACGTCATCACCGCTTACTCTCCAGTACCAAATATTGGTGATATCTTATCTCATTCTATCAATGATAGATGTTTCGATGTTGCCAATATTGAGACCGCAATTCACTGTCAGATTTGCGAGAAAGGAATTGAACAGCAATGAACGAAACATATAATTTAGGACGTATGAGTTTACGAATTTCACCATTGATCTTTGTGATATTGATAATGACTGCAATATTTACGCCAGCAGTATCTGCAATGGCAACTACTTCAGCCATGCCTGTCGATAATGTCGATGCGAAAGATGCACTGGAACTTATTATTGATTATAAGGGAGGATCTTTCACGAACAACGTGTTGGTCTCATATGGAGGGGGAAAAGTGTCGTGCGGGTATTCATACGACGCAACGACACATTCATGGAAAATAAAAGAAGTGGGTAGCACGGTACAAAAAACCATATCAATGAACGGACTCTCGGACGTGAATGCTGGGAGATTAGTATCATTTATCTATTATGTAGATCAACTGAAAGAACTTGACACGGAGGCTGACAGCCAGTTTTTATATGCAGCAGGCGGAGTTCTCTGTCTCGCTGGAGCAGTATGCGCGCCATCAGGACTCATTGCAGCTGCAGTTTTTGTTGGAGGAGTGGCACTTATTGTTGCTTCAGTAATTATATCGGATCAGATAGAAGAAAATAAGAGAGAATGTTTTACATGGATACACTTTTACTATGATAAATTATAATTGACGGTGAGAAAAAATGGAATCCACAACTGTAATGATGGCGGCGATTCTGATGTTTTTCGTTGCCATACTGATGCAGGGCTATGCAATTTACCGCCTTCGCAAAACAACGGACAAATGGTGGAAAATCAGATACGTGGTGATGGTGATTCTGGCAGGAGTTGCGGAGGTGATACTGGTAGGTCGTTTCGTGTTCCATCTTATGTAACCTGCATCTAACACAATCACAATTTTTCAGAAAATTCAGAAAAAATTATCTCTATTTTGATCCGCTTCGCAAATCCGGATACTCCCGCACAAGTCTCCGCTTCCAAAGATCCGTTGGTGCCTCTTCCATCAGTGCTTCGGACACCTGTGCCATACCCCGCGCCGCAGCTGATGTTCTTCCAAGAACCCGCATCGTCTCACGTGCCTGCCGCATCGGTTTAAACACAAGATCGCACTCAGCGTCCCAGAAAATCAGCGCTTCGGGCGGTGCCGGATGCACACGATGGCCGGGTCTGTTCAAAAGTTCCGCGATAACCGCGGGGTCTGCGACTCCCGCTCCGACTGCCGCAAGAGCACCAGCCATTCCCCTTACCATATTCCACAGAAAACTTTTCGCCGACACCTCAAAGATCGGGCAATCATCCGTCCCCGCAAAGACGGCAGCTTTTGTTACCGTGCGGTTGGGGTCGCGTCCTTCCTCCATCTTGGCAAACCGCGTGAAGTTGTGGGTTCCGATCAGCAGTCCTGCTGCCGCATCCATCGCGGCAATATCTGCCGGGTAGGGGAAATAGTACCGGTATGTCCGGTTCGTT
>CAZABQ010000078.1:4311-8279 GCA_964483485.1 uncultured Methanomicrobiales archaeon | reverse complement strand
AATTCGATCAGAAATATTGATTTCCACACTGAGAATTGGGCTATCCCACCACCATTACTTAGTTGGAGATGCAGACGCTCTATTGGGTCGTCATTATCCAACGGTTGCGTATTTTTTTGAGATGGTTTGATACCTCCAGTTTCATCTCTCATTATCCAAATTCCCGCCGCGAGAGCATGTTCTTGACGTGTGGAGAGATATTTAATACATTCACACAACGTTGTAGGTATTAAGAAATCTTTATCCGTGACAAACTGCGAGTACTCCGTTTCCACATGCTGCACCGCATCCCCCCACTTCCGGTAAATATCCCCGCCATACTTTTCCATTTCCGGTTCGTATTCCAGGTACCGCACATTCGCCCCAAACTTCTCACGAATCTTCTGCACCGTTTCCCGGTTCACTACCTTCTTCTCCTCAGGTGACGAATCCGCCACAATGATCTCACCGAACGGGAAGTGGGCATGATACCACAAACACCGAGAAAGATAGTAATTTCGATTATATGTCGGAATAACTAACGTCAGCTTCTTTAGCAGAGACAGATCCTTATCACAATAATACTCATCAACGAAATCCATTTCACGCATCATCAATCACCTCATGTAACCTCCTCACATCCCCCCAGAATGCCATCCCCTCGTACGCCGGATACCCGTACACTCCAAGCTTCAGGGAAATCTCCGCACCCAGCTCAGCAACCCGCCGCTCAACCAGTCGCCTCACGGACACGCACTCCCCTGAGCAGCAGTTCACCACTCCGGAAACATCCGATTGCAGAGCAATCCTGCAAATGTACTCCGCCACCCGATCCACAGGCAGATAATCCCGTAGCTGCTCACCGCCTGACATGGGAAACTCCGCATCACCCCGCTCAATCGCCGCCTCCAGTTGCGGCAGCAGCGACTTTGGACTCTGTCCCTCACCATACAAAAAGAACAACCGCACCCAGTTCCAAGAAAAACCGTATTCCCCTGCAAGGAACGAAAGATACCGCCGTAGCGCATCCTTCGCCACTCCGTACACGGTCGTTGGATTCGCAGGCATATCTTCTGACAGGCAGCCATCTACCACCCCGTACTCATAGCAGGTCCCGGTAACGACGATCTTCGTCTTCCCTGACTCTGCAAACGATCGCAGGAACCGCATCTCAGCAGGAAGATTCTCCTCCAGATGGAAGCGCATCATGTAATTCGGCAACCCTTTCCATGCGAGATGTATCAGGATGTCCGGCTCACCAAAAAATTCATAGAAATTTTTTTCCTCGGCGTAGTAATCACACGGAATAAACTTCACTGAATTATACCATGCAAACTGCTTTGTCCTCTCTTCCGAGGTCGCCGTCACGACTACCTCATAATTGCGATCCACCAGCCACTGCACCACATGGTGCCCGATAAAACCGGTTGCACCCGTTACGAGAATTTTCATGTCATTTCTCCTGTCTCTTAAAGAATTCATGAATTACCTGAATGACGTAATCTATCACCTCATCAGTAAGGCCGGGGTAAACACCAATCCAAAAAGTATCACTCAGAATTATGTTGGTATTTATTAAATTCCCAACAATACGGAATCCTATCCCAGATAATTTCATTTCTGCGAAACATGGATGTTTGAGAAGATTTCCTGCAAACAACATTCTTGTTTGAATACCATGTCCCTCCAGATATTTTACAAGGTCATCTCTGTCTCCCTTCTTGCGGGTTGTTATCAGAAAACCAAACCAACTTGGTTCTGTGTCAGCAGTTGCCCTTGGTAGGATGATCTTGTTTTCCAAGTCTTCTAATCCGGTGTATAATCTGTTCCAGTTATGTATACGTCTCTCTATAAACGATGGCAGTTTTTTGAGTTGTTCACAACCGATTGCCGCCTGCATCTCTGTCGCCTTTAGGTTATACCCAAAATGTGAATAAACATATTTATGATCATATCCTTTTGGGAGGTCTCCATACTGACGATCAAAACGATGTCCACAGAAATTATCCATCCCTGACGGACAAACACATTCACGCCCCCAATCACGCATAGATCTCATAATCTTTGCCAGAAGTGGATTTTTAGTGTACACAGCACCTCCCTCTCCCATTGTCATATGATGGGGTGGGTAAAAACTGGATGTCCCAATATCTCCTATCGTTCCAGTAAACTTCCACTCTCCATTTATGAAATATCGTGATCCCAACGCATCACAGTTATCTTCAATAAGCCAGAGATTGTGTTCCTCACATATTTTAGTAATCTTAGTGAGATCGAATGGATTCCCAAGGGTATGAGCAATCATTACTCCTTTTGTCTTTGAAGATATGGCTTTCTCAATTTCTGTAGGATCAACATTGTATTCAGGCAGTACTACGTCCACGAAGACAGGGACTGCACCGTATTGAATGATTGGCGTGACTGTTGTCGGAAAACCAGCCGCAAGAGTAATGATCTCATCACCCGGCAGAATACGCTTCTCACCAAGCAATGGCGATGTCAGTGCCATAAAGGCCAGCAAATTTGCAGATGAACCCGAGTTCACAAGATAACAGTATTCGGTACCAAGATATTCGGCCAAGCTTCTTTCAAATGTGTCGCAATATTTGCCTGAAGTTAACCAGAAGTCAAGAGCACTGTTGACCAAACTGCACATTTCTTTTTCGTCGAAAATTCGTGCCGCATAAGGAATTCGATTGCCTGCGGAAAATTGTTTTTTTTCAGCACAATGCTCTTGATAATATTTCGCTACAAAGGAAAGAATCCTCTCACGATCATGCTGTTCTTTTGTATTTTGCATTTCTATCAGCTCCTAAACATTGTTTTCATGATTTTCATTAATGATGAATGGATGAGTATGATCTCTTTCGGACAAATTAATTGGATTTAGTGGCCATTGAATTCCTATTTGGGGGTCATTGTAACGAACACCCCGCTCCAGTTCTTTGGAGTAAAATTCGGTGTGGAGATAAATCATCTCTACATTATCCGTGAGTGCCTGAAAACCATGTGCAAATCCCTCCGGAATCACAAACATTTTCATATTCTCACAAGATAATTCTTCACTGTACCAATGAAGATATGTGGGAGAGTTTTTCCTTAAATCAACAGCGACATCGAATATTTTACCACTCGTACATCGAATCAGTTTCATTTCTGCCATTGGCTCAAGCTGATAATGCATACCCCGCACAGTACCTCTTTCAGAGGTTTTTGAAAGATTGATATTAACAATATGGCGTCTCTGCAAAATGGATTGTAACTCGCTTTCACAAAATATTCGTGCCCACGTACCTCGGTGATCCACAAACGGATCGGTTTCCACAACATACAACCCTTCAAGTGGGGTCTCAATGATCGTCAGTTTCCCCATCTCAGCACCCCATATCACACATATAACGTGCAATATCTTCAAGGCTCAGCATTCTGGCATCCTCTCCGGAATAATATTTCCGGTACCACTCAGCTGTTTTTGACAATGTTTCTGAAAGGTCCCATACCGGTTTCCACCCGAGGTGGGTAATTGCCTTCTCTGAAGAAAGCCGCAGGAGTTCTGCTTCGTGCAACTTGGCAAGAGCAGGATCATACACAACATCACCCTCACCCCAGATCCGATAAAACTCCTCTGTGATCTCCCGAACCGTCGCAGCCCCAGTGGGAAGCGGGCCGAAGTTCCAAGCTCCTTCCATCCCGCGTTCCCCTGAGAGCATCTTTGCCGCAAGAAGCATGTACCCGGAAAGCGGTTCAAGCACATGTTGCCAGGGACGTACCGCCTGCGGGCTTCTGACCTCAAGAGACTTTCTGGAAGTAACTGCCCGGACAGCATCAGGAATAATTCTGTCTTCAGCCCAGTCACCGCCGCCGATCACATTTCCTGCCCGGACTGATGCGAGGTGTACACCGTGTTCAGCAATTTTTTCCTGTGGAAAGAAGGAGTTGCGGTAGGATGCAATCACAATCTCAGCTGCAGCCTTGCTTGCGCTGTAGGG
>CAZABQ010000078.1:0-4211 GCA_964483485.1 uncultured Methanomicrobiales archaeon | reverse complement strand
AAGCCAGGATCCTTTGAAGCCCGTGTGGCCGGTAATGAGGACCCGTTTCCCTTTGAAGATATCAAAGATCATTCTTTCCAGCTCTTCCACGGCGTATTTCCTTTATCCCACATTTCCTGAAGAACAATTTTGTCCCGCAGGGTATCCATGCATTTCCAGAAGCCGTCGTGACGGTAGGTGTAGAGCTGCCCTTCTTTTGCGAGGGTTTCGAGTGGCCCGCGTTCAAAGATGGTGGCATCTCCTTCTTTGATATAGTCGAAAACCTCCGGTTGAAGGACGAAGAATCCTGCATTGATCCATGCACCGTCACCTTTCGGTTTTTCCACAAAATCGGAAATTTGTCCGGTAGCACCAGAAGTAATCGTCCCGTATCTTCCTTCCGGCTGCACTGAAGTCAAAGTGGCAAGCTTTTCATGGTCCTTGTGGAACTCAATCAGTTCCTGAATATTAATATTTGAGATACCATCGCCGTATGTGAGCATAAATGGTTCGTTGCCGACATACTTTTTTGCACGGAGTACACGTCCTCCTGTAGAAGTATTCAATCCAGTATCAATCAGCGTAACCTTCCATGGCTCACAGTGCTGTTCGTGAATTTCCATCGAGTTATTTGCCAGATCAAACGTTACGTCACTCTGATGGAGGAAATAATTCGCAAAGTACTCCTTAATAACGTATCCTTTGTATCCCAGAAGAATAATGAACTCATTAAACCCGTAATGGGAGTAAATTTTCATAATATGCCAGAGAATCGGATGACCACCGATCTCCACCATGGGTTTTGGGACAACACTGGTTTCCTCGGCAAGGCGGGTACCCATACCACCGGCAAGAATCAGGACTTTCATTCTGTATCTACTATTTTCCCTGAACAATCATATAGATTCGGATAATCTGTTGAAGAGACTTGAGAATTATTTTTTCCACGGTATCCTACTACAGGAGGACATAACCCTAGATATTCTGATTATTCCTCCGGTACCTGACCACCGTCGCGCCCGCAAACAACTATATCAGCAGATAATACAAATATACCAAATAACCTACAGAAACAAAAAACCTCGATAAAATCAACATCTGAAATCATCATGCCTCCCTACTCTAGCATCAAACAGGACGTCCTCGCAAAACTCGAAAAGCATCTCCCGGAGATACAGGAACGTTTCGGCATAGAAACAATCGGCATCTTCGGATCCGTCAGCAGAGGCGAAGACACCGAAACCTCCGACATTGACGTGCTTTATACGTTCAAACCCGAATACGACACCTATGACACCTTCTTCGACCTCTCCGAATATCTCGAAGAACTGTTTTGTCGCCGCGTTGATCTCATATCCCCCGTTTACCTCAAACCCCGTATAAAGCCCACCGTTCTCCGTGATGCCATCATCTACACCCCGGGAAAAGCCGTATCATGACCGAACATGATTTTCTCTCCTACCTTGATGATATCTGTATCCAGTCAGAAAATGTCGAACAGGCATTACAGCGTATGACCTATCAGGAATTTCTTGATGACGCAGTCTACAATAGTGCTATTGTGCGATTTCTAGAGATCATCGGTGAAGCTGTAAAACATATTCCAGAACCAATCCGAACACAGTATCCTAATGTCGCATGGAAAAAGATTGCAGGCATGCGGGATAAGTTAATCCATGACTACACCGAAGTAAACCTTCCTTATGTCTGGTACGTCGCAGTAGAACTCATCCCCGTTCTCCATATGTACATTCAAAAAATTATTCTGGATTTGGAACAGAAATAATTCGTTTTTCGGCAGAAAACTTCCTCCTCACTCCTCCGGCACCCTCCACCCGCTCCACACAATCACCCGCACCACTTCCCGAACAGCATTTTCCGAATAATGCAACCTCTTCATCAGAAGCATCACCAGCTTCTCCTCATGCACACCCTCCCCTCCAGCCGCGCAAGCTCCCCGGAAAGGGCAGCATTACGCCCCTCTCGGATCTCCGCATAACAGTGTTCCAGCATCTCCTGCTCCTCATGCAGACGTACTAAAACCTCCGACGGCACATCCAGAAACGCAGACATTGCCGTCTCTAAAAGATCCTCAATATTCCCCTCCCTGCTCCCGCACCGCATCATACAACAGAGGATTTACCCGGATTGACGTCGTCCGGCTTCGTCCGCCCTTCACGTACAGATTCTGTCTTGGCATACGTACATCTCCTTTATTTTTTGGAAATATACCCCTCTTCTTATCTTACTGTACTGTATGTACTAATTAGTACAGTACATAGTAGTAGCGGTTTTTACCGGTACCTTTGAATGATAATTGACATGGAACTACATCAACCTGCCTAAACAGAATGGTGTACGTACTCATAAGTACAGTACACAAACACCATTCCCAAAACTCAAAAATATCTAAGATATCAAAGATACAAAAACTATATTGGTTCACATAACAAAGGTATCTCTATGCAGTCTGATTACCCGGAGAAAAACGACGAACAGATTCTTCTCCGTATCTCAAAAACCCTCAAAACCCAGATTGAAACCGCCGCAAAACTGGAAAGCATCACCACACAGGAATGGATAAGAAAAGCCGTATCTCACAGAATCAGCCTCCTCAACGTCTGTCCGGTCTGCGGGACCGTCAACATCTCAACCGCGAAATTCTGCAATGAATGCGGCTCAAGCCTCAAAGAAAGCAAACGCACTCTCTACATGGAATGGATGGCGCAAAACCTTGAAGCAGAGTTCGGCGACGATGGAAAGAAACTCTTCGACGACTGGATGAAGCTTGTTAACGATCCGGCCAAACAGATGAAGACTATCTCCAAAGAAGGAAAATGGGTTGTCAAAACCGAAGAACCCCTTAAGTAAACGTCAGTTTCATGTCAGCCTATTCCCCCCCGTACAAACTCACCGAAAACATCCTCTCAGCGGTCGCTCTGATTGCAGAACAGCTTGGGAAACTTGACAGCGGCAGAAACGGTCATCTTTCCCCGCGTCTCAGACGTGACAACCGGATAAAATCCATTCACTCATCGCTTGCGATTGAGAACAACTCTCTTACCCTTTCGCAGGTAACTGATGTAATCGACGGAAAGCGGGTTCTTGGCCCTCCCAATGAGATTCATGAGGTCACCAACGCCTTTGCGGCATACAACCTTCTTCCATCTTTGAATCCATACTCGATTGATGATCTTCTCAACGCCCACAAGACGTTAATGTCAGGGCTTATTCATGAGGCGGGGGTGTTTCGATCCGGCGGTGTCGGTGTTTTTTCCGGCGAGACTCTGGTTCATATGGGAACTCCGGCACAATTCGTTTATGGTCAGATTGCGGATTTATTTGAGTGGTGCAGTACGTCGGATCTTCACCCGCTGGTAAAGAGTTGTATCTTTCACTGTGAGTTTGAGTTGATTCATCCGTTTGCTGACGGCAATGGGAGGGTGGGCAGGCTTTGGCAGACACTTTTGTTAAGCCGGTGGAAGTCTGTTCTGGGTTGGATTCCGGTTGAGTCTATGATTGAGAAGGAGCAGAGCGGATATTATGCGGCGCTCGGAGCCGCCGGAAAAACCGGAGATGACACGATTTTCATCGAGTTCATGCTCCAGTTAATCAAAAACACAATCGCAGATGTAATTCACCATCAAAGATACACACCCGAATCTGACACTGTAAATGATACCGCAAATGACACTCTAAATCTCTCCGACAAAGAAAATAAAATCCTTGCAATCATCCGTAAAAATAATTCTGTCACCATACAACAGCTTGTTACAAAAACAGGTTACTCCCGTTCGACCGTTTTGCGTGTGGTTTCTTCTCTGAAGCAGAAGGATCTTTTGATGCGTGAGGGGTCTGATAAAACCGGGCACTGGGTTGTGAAAGAGTGATGTTCAACCCCCCTCTTTCTATATATCTGCACGTCCAATATCAGTTCATCAAATACTTTCAATGACGCCCGAGTTTATTAACCGAATTTCCCAGATCCCGCCCATTCAGCGCCAGAGCATGATTCAAATCGGCGTCACGATAGCGATAACGCTCTTTGGATTCCTCTCCACCATGCTCTTCTCCCACCTCCTCGGAAAAGATCTGATGGGAGTCTACTTCCTCTTTCTCTCCTACTTCGGCATCTTCAACATGATCGGTGACGGAGGATTTGGTACTGCCGCAGTAAAACGCATCTCTGAGGGAAAAGACCAGAATGAATACCTCACCGCATACGCAACGCT
>CAZABQ010000077.1:0-8354 GCA_964483485.1 uncultured Methanomicrobiales archaeon | reverse complement strand
TTTTCTTCGTGGTTGTTGTGCTGTTGAGTGGTGAGCGGGAAGGATGAAAAAAGAAAAGCCACATGAGGGATTTTCCTGAGTCGGCAAATGACGATTGCCGCACCTTCGAGAAGTACACCGCGTAAGTCCTATTGTGAGTTAGGGTAATTTCGTAGGAAGTACGCGGGTGAGTGACGAGTGAAATAGATTATTATGGTGGAAGGGTATCCATCTTCCTCACGGCGACGCCCGGAAGGCGTCGTCCAGTATTTTTAGCCGTGTTTGCAATAACGACTCACGGAGATACGAATACATGTACACATCAATACTCTTTTTTCTCGGGAAATACTTTCAGAAGTCCCAAGTGAGGGAACGCCGTGGACATGCTGGTCGCAGCATTTTACCGCAAAACCATTAATCAATCAGGAGGAGAGCCATGGGTTCCGGATGTTCAACGCAGGGAAACTTGATCGGCATTCCGGCAAGTTCTGCGGTTTTTTTCATATTAATACCCACTGCATGTTCAGGAATTCTTGCAATCTGCGGATGAAGGCAGATTCCCTCTTTCGTATTGCATTTCTCACAAAGTCTGCACGAGCCGTTCGAGAGAGCGAGGGCAAAGGTATATCCTGCATTAAAAGCGGTTTTTTCCAGTTCCAGCATGATCGGATGAATCATTTTGCTGCCCTGGAAATATTCGTCCCAGAATGTCTGAGCCTTCTGCTTCTTCTCAACCGGAGCACTCGGGTCTAGCCAGTATCTGTAAATTGATCGGATGACATCAGGATCAACGCTGGCATCTGAACTGAACTTCACCAGAAGCGCGGCGCGGTATTCGCGTACGATTTCCCGAAACTGATCAGGGTTTGGAACATAGGGTGGGCAGGTGAGTTTTTTCCCGTATGTTACACAGCCGGAACGGCATTTCAGCGTCACACGATTTTCAATAACAACCTGTGACGCCGGAATTACCTTGACTTCTTTTGCTCCAAGGTGTACTGCTTTCTCCGCGAGAAAGTGAAATTCCTGCGATGCAGGGCTGTCCTGAATCTCGGTGACCATGGAGCATATGTTTCCGTTAGTACATAATAAAAATATCGTGAAAGAACGTCACCGGGCATCTGGATTTGCGTTCCTCTCTGACGAATAGCCCTGAAAATCCGGGCGTTGTTCCTGATGAACGGTAAACCCAAACGCAAGAAAAGATAAAAAAATCCTCACCCTTCAAAGGTGAAGATCTCCTCGATAGTGGTATTGAAGTACTTTGCCATCCGAAACGCCAGCTCCAGTGACGGATCATACTTGCCTTTCTCGATAGCGAGGATCGTCTGACGCGTAACACCAAGGGCCTGCGCGAGTCCCTCCTGCGTGAGATCGTTCATCGCCCGGTAGACTTTGATCTTATTCTTCATCGTCGTCCCACTCCCCGAACTTGTGAGAGTAATATATTCTGAATGCTGCGTAGATGAACATCATCAGGACAAGCAGAAGTATCTGAATCCCGCCGAAAACGCCGAGATGAGAGATCGCAATCATTTCAGGCGGAGCCGGAAACAGATTAATGACCTCCATCGGTGCTGAGCCAACGGTCGAGACAGCATCGGTCGCATTCTGATGCAGCGTTATCGCTACGGAATACGCATCGGTCGGAGGTTTGGATGCGATCACATTGTGAGCAAGTTTTCCGGTCTCATTCATAACCTCTGCCCCGACGTTGGTAACGTCGCGGGCAACGACACGATACGTGATATTCTGAAAACCGAGAGGAGCGCTGAAAACATAGACAACAGTTGCAAGATTAACAGTAAAAAAGCTGACCCAGAACGCTTTAAGCGTTGCTGACGCTGTTTTCATATCAATCATGTTCTGACGTTCGTCTGCAGAACAATCCGTAATTTTTCTTCGCAGAACAAAGTACAGACCTGCACCAACAATAAACCCGACTGCAATAATGAACGGGTTGGAAAGCTGAATCGATGCCCAGAAAAGCAGAACCTCAAGAAGTCCAATGATGCCTATGATAATATAGAAGGTATTTTGTTTCATAATTGTTCAACTCTGATAGAGGTCCCGCCAGAGAGCGCGGTCATGTATGCAACCTTTTACATAATACAATGGTGTATACGGGTATTATTATTTTTCTCATGAACCGGGCAAAAACCCTGACTGAAAAGAAGTGGACAAAGGGCTTCACAGCCGCCTCATGGGGGTGTGCCGGCGAAAAGCCCTGTCTCCTTTGTGTGTGTGGTGGTGTATGGGTGTGTATGTGACTGATTCTTACCTGATTTTTGGTGTGCTGTTGCTTTTTTCTTGCTGCTGGTACTTTTTTTATAGAGGAGGAATTTTCATCTATTCCTGGAGGAAAAGGGTTTGAACCGCATATGGGGAACATGCGCTGTTGGTTCATTCCCATCCCTTCAGTGTATAATCTATTTTACATAATGTCATATATAGTTTCCCCTGAGACCACCTATGCGAGATGCTTATCAGTCACGCAGATCAACATACAAAAGCTATGACCACATCCGAAAACATCCTGCCGCAACCGGAATTTTTACCGATGACACAGGCAGAACTCAAAACGTGCGGCGTAGACCGCCCGGATGTGATTCTCATCTCAGGCGATGCCTACGTGGATCATCCCTCGTTTGCCGTATCACTGCTCGGACGTGCATTATGGGACGCGGGATTTACGGTCGGCATCATCGCCCAGCCGAACTGGAAAGATCGGGAACTCAAAGACTTCAGCAAACTGGGAAGACCAAAACTCTTCTTCGCCATCGTTCCGGGAGCAGTCGACCCGCTCGTCAACGCCTATACTCCTGCCCTGAAACGGAGATCGGAAGACAGCTACTCGCCGGGCGGAAGACCAAACAGACCTGACCGGACAACAATCGTTTACACCAACGCCCTGCACCAGCTCTACCCCCATATCCCGATTGTCATCGGCGGTATCGAAGCAAGCATGCGGCGCTTCGCCCACTATGATTACTGGAGCGACAGCATCAGGCAGGGAATCCTCGCCGACGCGCCCGCATCACTGCTCGTCTACGGCATGGGAGAACTCGCCCTGATTGCAATCGCACAACGACTCCGGCAGGGTCGGACCGCGCAGGAGATGCGGGACATTCCCGGAACATGCTGGACGATGAGTATCGCCGAATACCGGGACGGCACATGGGAAAACGCGGTGATCCTTCCGGCATACCCAAACATTGCCAACCGGGAAATCTACGGCAAATCCTTCGCCCTGTTCTATCAGGAAACGGAAAAAACCATCATTCAGCCGCACCCCAAAACCGTCATTGTCGCAAACCCTCCCATGCGCCAGATGACCACCGAGGAACTGGATCATCTGTATGAACTCCCCTTCGCCAGAAAACAGCATCCTTCCTACAAAGAAGCAATCCCCGCACTTGTTCCGGTCCAGTTCTCGCTCGTCACCCATCGCGGATGTTTCGGCAGCTGTTCATTTTGTGCAATCACCCACCATCAGGGAAGAATCATCACGTCCCGCAGCGAAAAATCCCTTATTCGGGAAGCGAAACGAATGATCACAATGCCGGAGTTCCGCGGAATAATTCAGGACGTGGGCGGACCCACGGCAAATATGTACGGTACTTCCTGCCCGGTTTGGAAAGAGAAAGGACCGTGTCGCGACAAACTCTGTACTACCTGCAAGGCCTATGAGAGCGGTATCGAGCGCCAGATGTCCCTCTTACAAAAACTCCGGGAACTGCCGGGCGTCAAACATGTATTCATCAGTTCCGGTATTCGTTACGACCTGATACCTCCCACAACCCTTGGCAATAACTATCTCAAGGAACTCACCGAACATCACATCTCCGGTCATCTAAAAGTCGCCCCTGAACACATTACCAAACGGGTGACGACACTGATGCACAAAGCGCCCAAGTCCCAGTTTGACCACTTCCACAAACGCTTCGAACGGCTTCAGAAAAAGAGACTGGAAAAAACCGGAAAACGGCAGTATATTGTACCGTATCTGATGTCATCGCATCCGGGATGCAGAATCCGGGACATGATTGATCTTGCCCTCTATCTCCGGGAAAACAACCTCTACACCGAACAGGTACAGGATTTCACGCCGGTTCCCATGACGCTTTCCACTGCCATGTACTACAGCGGAATTGATCCCCTAACCGGAGTAAAGGTCTACGTACCGCTTGGCGGTGAAAAGAAGATACAGCGCGCTATACTGCATTGGAAAGATCCGAATCAGTATGAATATGTGGTCTCGGGTCTTGTCAAAGCAGGGAGAAAAGATCTCATCGGCGACCTTGTCCCGAACTTCGGCGTGAACAAAAAGAAGAAAAAAGAAAAAAAATAAGTTTGGATGTATATATTCAATCTGCCGGCTCCGGCATTGCATCCGGTTTTTTCTCGGACCTAAACAGCCATCCGCGATAGACGAGCGGCACGATGATGGTCGTGACCAGAGACATCAGCACAATCGCAATGAATACCTCATTACCCATCTGAAGCAGGTGCTCTTTCTGAACAATATCCGTTGCGGCCGCTGCCATCTCCTGGAAATGCGTTAACGCAATCAGACCCACAATCATTGCGACCTCACCACGAGGAGCCATGCCAAACCCGATGATTAACGAGTCGCGGGTGTTCATGCCAAGGAACTTGGCAGGAATACCGCATCCGACAACTTTGGTGATGATTGCAACGATAATCAGAGCGATGATGAACCAAATCATTTCCGGGGTCAGGAAATGCAGATCCACGATGATACCAAGCGAGACAAAGAAGATTGCCGCAAAGATGATGTACAGATACTCGGCACCAAGTTTAATATCAAGACTGTGCTTGAGGCTCACCCGGTTTACACACACACCCGCAAGGAACGCTCCGACAATTGCCGACACCCCGACGAACTCGGCCGCCATGGCATAAAGAAACGCAATCATCATAGCAAAGATGAAGACGAACTCCGGGAACTGCCGCGCAAGTTTGGTGGTATCCATTTTTGAGATCAGCGGTGGAATTACCTTGATACCGATAAGTGCGGCAATAACCACAAACCCGATCGATTTGATAACCGTAAACGCGACAGCCATCGGCACAAGTTCGCCGGTTGCACCAAGGTCTTTGCAGATGGACAAAACGATCAGACTCAGCACATCGTCAATAACCGCAGCGCCAATAATCGCTTTTGCGACCGGCTGATGCAGTTTACCCATCTCCCGCAAAACGTTTGCAGTAATGGCAATACTCGTCGCCGTAAGCGCTGTTCCAATGAATATCGCGGTGTAGAAGTCCATGCCAAAGAACATGGATGTTGCGTAGCCCCCTATCCAGGGGACGATTACCCCGATGAGGGCTATCACCCCGTACTTCCAGTTGGTGATATCACTGAGTTCAAACTCAAATCCAACGACAAATAAAAGAATAATTGCGCCAAGTCCTGCCAGACTCTGGACGAAGTCGGTGTAGGTAATCAGGCCCAGAACGCTTGGGCCAACAATGAGACCAACAATGATTTCGCCAATAACCGCAGACTGGTGAATGCGTGTTGCCAGGAGATACCCTCCAAGTGCCACGAAGAGCAGAAGACTCATCTGGAACTCGACTGTTGAAGTGATATCCTCCATAGTTATACTCTTTCAAGTGGGGGCTGAAACGTAAAAAGAATATCGTTCGGACGAATTATTCTTCGCGAACAGAAAAAAGCGCGGCGTCGTCCATCGCCTGCATAACAAGAAAGAGTTCATGCTTAATCTCGTTCATCCGCTTCAGATCATCAGGACCGGCAGTTCCCGCTTCAACGTTCTTTTTGAGGGCGGACAGCTCGTCACTGGTGAGGTGGGTTCCGGGAACTTCGTCGATGAACAGTTTCTTTCCGTCAGGCCGGGTAATCACAAAATTCACCCGTCCGATATCCTCAACAATCATCCGTTCCGGATGATTTTTGATGTCAAACGTAACCTTAAGTGCGTCAAGCGGGCAGCGGGTGGTATGAGAGATAATTCTGACATCGTCATACTCTCCTGCCCATTTTGCCGCAACAACCGCGATTTTGTAGCCGAGGGCAATGCCGGGACAGGTATGACCGTGAGCTTTTGCTACGGTTTCAAATAATGGAATCTGTGCCATGATACTGTAAGGAAAAAATGGAAATGATATGTTCAGAGATATTTGTGTGAACGGAGCCAGTCCACCTGCGGGGTAGTATAGCGGTAGACAATGTCACATTTGTCGTCCTGAAAATCCCAAGGAGTAACAATCAGAATGTCTCCTTCACGGATCCAGACCCGTTTTTTGATCGTTCCCTTAATTCTGCCGAGGCGGGTTACGCCGTCGGAGCAGCGCACTCTGATGTGGTTGGATCCAAGCATCAGCTCGGCCTGAGCAAACTGTTCTTTTGAACGCCGGCTCGGGAGTTTTACTCGAATAATACTTCCGTCTTCTGCAACTTCCTGATTTCTATTTTCAATTCGACCCAGAATATCTACCCCTGTTTGTGGTTATATATTGACCTTGTTATATGATAAACATGCCTGCTTGGGCAGTATTTCTCTGAACAGAAAAATCACCCGGAAAAACGATTTCCCCGGGAATCCTCCGGGACCTTCAGCGAAAGTATTAATGTATATACACGATATATACAATATGACGCAGGAGGTATGCGTGAACATCATCATCAGCAATGCAAGTGATAAGCCCATTTACGAGCAGATTACCTCGCAGATCAAACGCATGATTATCAGCGGCGAACTCCCCGAGGGGGCTGCGCTTCCCAGCATGCGTCTGCTTGCAAAGGAACTGCGTATCAGTGTCATCACCACCAAACGTGCGTACACGGATCTGGAACATGACGGATTCATTGAAACCGTCACCGGCAAAGGAAGTTTTGTTGCCGGAAAAAATCTCGAACTGATTTTGGAAGAACAGAAACGGCTCTGCGAAGAACACCTGCAAAAAGCAGTGGATATCGCCGTACAAAGCGGCATCAGCTGTGGCGAACTTACGGAGATGCTGAAACTTCTGTATAACGGAGAGTAAACGAATGGAATATGCAATCAAGGTATCGGATCTGTGCAAAACCTATCAGGATTTTGCACTGAAACATGTGTCATTTTCCCTGCCGAGAGGGTCTATTATGGGTTTTGTCGGGGAAAACGGAGCGGGAAAAACAACGACAATGAAGGCTGTGCTGAATCTGATCCGACGAAACTCAGGAAGTGTTGAGCTGCTGGGTATGGATATTGATGCGCAGGAAAAGGAGATTAAGGAGAGGATTGGCGTGGTGTTTGATGAATGCTGCTTCCACGACAACCTCACTCCTGCCGATATTTCCAAAATTCTTGGAAACATCTATCAAAATTGGGATGAGCAACTATATCAAACGTATCTCGCTACGTTTGCACTTCCCGCGAAAAAAAAGATCAAAGAGTTCTCCCGCGGTATGAAGATGAAACTCGGGATTGCGGCGGCACTTGCGCACAAGCCGGAGCTGCTGATTCTTGACGAGGCAACGAGCGGTCTTGATCCGGTTGTCCGCGAGGAGATTCTGGATATTTTCCAGGAGTTTATTCAGGACGAGAACCATGCGATTCTGATATCCTCGCACATCACCAGCGATCTTGATAAGATCGCCGACTACATCACGTTCATCCATCAGGGAGAGATTATCTTCTCCAAAAGCCGTGACGAACTGCTTGATGAGATGGGCATCGTAAAATGCGGTCACGAGGAGTTTGCAAAAATGGATAAGGCACAGGTTGTGCGGGTGAGGAAAAACCAGTTCGGGTGCGAGGCTCTGATCCAAAACCGTTCGCTGTTTGCCGCCCGGTATCCTGAGATGATGGTGGACCCGGTAACGACCGAGTCTGTTATGGTGTTCTACTCGCGGGGTGAGGAGGTGTGAACGGGTTTCTCTACAAGGATTTTCTGAATCTGAAACCAAGTCTGAAGATCTTTGTCCTGCTGATTGGAGTGTTTGCGGTTGCTTTTCTTCCGACAGGCAACGAGATTCCGGTATATGTAATGCTGTTGATAATTGGTGCCATGCTGCCGATAACGTCACTCAGTCTTGATGCTATGAGTAAGTGGGACCGGTATGCACGAACCCTGCCGGTTCTGCCGGATGAAATTGTGCGGGCAAAGTATCTGCTGATGATTGTGGCGACGGCTGCGGGTTCGGTGATTGCTCTGGGGACGTCGACTGCGGTGCGGGTGCTGCTTCCTCGTGAGGAGATTTTATTCGGACCGCTCAGTCCGGTTCTTTTGATCCTCATCTTTGCGGCGTGTGCTCTTCTGCTGGGAAGTCTCGGACTGCCGCTTGCTTACCGGTTCGGGGTGGAGCGGATGCGGTATCTGATTATGCTGATTGCCCTTGCCCC
>CAZABQ010000076.1:0-8542 GCA_964483485.1 uncultured Methanomicrobiales archaeon | reverse complement strand
TAATAGTAAAACCCGCTGATATATAGATCAGTGATACAACCATGACAGAATCCAAGTTACCCTGCGGATGCCACAGCAAAGGCGGCGACATGAAAAAACTCGAGGAGAACATCGGTCATGTTCCCATCTTCTTCCGCGAACTCGCCAAGTCAGACCCGGCAATGCACGAAGCGGTACTGAAGCTTGACAACTACATCTGGTCTGACGGTGCCCTCTCCCGGAAACAGAAAAAACTGATGGCAATCGCAATTGCCGCGGCAATGCGCGACGACCACGCCCTTCACGCACAGATGCAGGGCGCAAAACAGCTCGGCGTAACCATGGCCGAAGTTGAAGAGGCGCTCCGCGTCACATTCATGCTCGCCGGCATGCCGTCCTACGTGTACGGCAAGACCGAGGCCGCAGAGATCTTCAAATAATTTCTCCCCTCATATTTTTTCCTACGCTTATTTCAGCCGCTAAAATTTCAAGTTCTTTCCCGTCCAATGAGTGGTATATGTACGATCTCCTGCCCCTTGTCATCTCCGCAGTTGCGGTTCTCGTAACATTTCTCTACGCATCCTGGCAGGATAGCAAAACCCGTACCGTACTGACCATTACCTGGTATCCTGCGGCGGTGATTGGCGGAGCTGCGGTTGTATATTTCTGGTACCGGCAGTTTCAATATCTTACACCTGCTGAAGTGAGTGTCTTCGCGATCTCCGTAGTTGTCTGTGTAATGATGTGGATATTTGCAAAAGCCGGTATGTTCGGGCTTGCAGACGCAAAAGCCATGATCCTTCTTGCAGCAACCGTTCCGGTCACACCGTTTGCCGCGTGGATTTTCCCGTCACTTGCCCTGTCAACTCTCGTGAACGCTGGCGTCATAGCCCTCGTCGTACCGCTTGTCCTTCTCATCAGAAACACTGCCCGCAAAGAAAAAGCGCCGTTCTGGCTGATGTGTTCCGGTATGCCGGTACCGGGATATGAGATCACCGCACACTTCGGATTTGTTGCGGAAGAGATCACCGACGGCGATCCTGTAACACGGAAATTCCTGCCGGCGGCAAGTTCAATTCGTGCCCTGAAGAAAAACTCAGCTCTTTCAATCCGTAATCTCCGCGAATACCCGGACAAGTACAAAAAAGAACTGGACCTCTACCGGGCTTCGGGCAGAGTATGGATCACGTACGGCGTTCCCTTTATGATTCCCATTACTGTCGGATATGTATTGGCACTCTTTGGGTTCAGTCTGCCGGATGTTCTGCTGATGATGATACTCGGATAAAAAATGATGATTTACGAGAACTGAACTCTCGTATAATGAATAATTTTGCTGGTTCCATCTGAAAATACTGCGGTAATTACAATAAAATTCGAGCCGGTAATGCCGGATGCGAGATTTTTACAATAAATCGGGGATCCGATTGTGACCGGTTTTGTCACGCTTCTGCCGGGAATACCTTCGATGGAGATTTCAATCGAGGTGATTTTTTTCCCGGAGGAGTCATCAAGGACCGTAACCACCACGTCATTCCCTTGCAGATTTGCCGTTATCATCGCATCACTGTTGACATTTTTAGCTATCTGCTGCATAGCCATATCTCCTACACATACCATCCCCACAACAATACATACAACAACAATGATGCCAATCAACAGAGAAAAACTCCCGGACTGCCGGGAGGATCTCACATCATAGAGGCTGGGCTGTACGCACACTTCCATATTTTTTCTCTCTCCTCATAATTTGTCTCATTCCTCATAATAAACGATAGGAACCTTCAATCGGTATTCCGGTTCCCATATACCAAGTGTCATCGACTGGTTCGACATACATCAGATAAAGTTCTGTTCCATTTCCGTCGGCTGCTTCTCTCTCATAATACGTGAATCCCCCGCCAGATTTTGCCAGTATAACAAACTCTCTGGCAATAGATCCACCGTGGTAAGACACTGTCGAGAACGTGTTCTCACCTATCGTAGACGGGAAGATATCCGAACCGGCGAGCAGGGTGCCGTCAAAATCTACCGCAAACACAGAAATATTATTTGCCAGAAAACTCCCGGAGGGGTTCATAAATTCCTCGAGTGTTTTTTCCTTCCCGTACTTGTGGAGATATTTTCTGGCATTCTCTAGATTTTTGTATAAAATATTTCGGGCGTTATGATTATAGGTGAACAGTGTTTCATTTACCGGCATGGATGCGCCGACAAACCATGTGTCATCTACCGGCAGCACGTAGGAAAGATCAAGCGTGGCCTTATGGTCAGAGTAGGGAATGGCCGTAAAGTGGTTCACAAATCCGCCTCCCTGAGATGCGCGGTTAATCATGCCGGAAATCGTGTTGGTTACGCCGTATGCTTCCTTGTAGTTCAGCCGCTTTTCTCCGATCAGGTGATGAAATACAGAGTGGGCAAGCAGTGTTCCATCCATATTGTATGCGAAAGTAAGGACGCCTTTCTTTGCAAACGGTCCGGCAGGATCATTGATTTTCGCAAAAGTCTGTTCTTTTGTGTGGGATTGGGCATAGATATACAGAGACCGTGTAATGTCCTGCAGATAGGTATCCGTCATATTTTCCGGAAATACAACGGCAGGACAGACATACTCGTAGTTGATCAGAACCACCCGGTATGACTTTTCACCGACGTCTACTGTTCTCCACACAGCTTTCTTTTCAATAATTGCTTCGTCACGTCCCAGAGCCATGTAGTGATAGATACCCTCTCCTTGGGGATCTTCCAGAATCGGATACATTTCTTCTTTGAACTCGTCGAACAGATGTGATGTCTTGATATTTTTCCCAATAAGATCCGAATTGGGATGCCACATGACCGTACCATCCGGACTGGCTATCCACACGTCATACCTTGTACTGGAGTTTTCTGAGGGAAAGGAGAACCGATCTCTCAGGATGTCAGTTGACTGACCAAGACAGATGTAGCCGTTATAGACGTCGTCGTTTGTGTAGACCGGCAAAAGAAAACATAGTACTTCACCGTATGCTGCGGTGTAGAGAGGGCCTTCCAGTCGTATACCGGTGCCATTTGAGAACGATTTTTCCGTGATTGCCAAAAATTCCGGGTTATTCAGAATATCGTTCATACCCGCATACGGCACAGCTGCAACAACGCCTCCGGACGCATCCATCAGGTAAACGCCAGGACCGTCAGGATATTTCCAGTACAGGTCATAGAGAGTATCCATAATGGTTGCATCATCCGTAATTCCGGCAAGCGATGATGCGGTACGCTGCATATCAGTATCGATTTTATTGGTTTGCTCCACAATGAGAATTCGGACTGCGTCCGCCCTCTCCCTCATCTCATCGGAGATGTCTGCAGCCGGAAGGATTGTACTGTTGTACCAATGAAATACCGCAAAAGTACCTCCCGCAATTATGCAGAGCACAAGAATGACAGATATAAGCAATCGTTGCCAAGCCATAGCATCCAATACTTGGATAAGAGCACATAAATACATTGTTATAAAATATATTCCATCGATAACAGTGTTAAAGACAATTATTTCTGATCATTTAGAGATCAGATTTGTCTGATAACCACTCGATTTTATTGTATTTATAAGCAGCATCTGATCAGTATTGTCAGGCACCCCTGAGATGAGGGGAGAACATGGATCATGTGTTTCCGGTATCGCAGATCTGCCGGCATAGCAGTAGAGACATCCGTTTCTGCATGTATGGTATCCTCCAATGTCAATGCTCTCCGCACAGCCGCAGATTGGACGCTGGTTCGGATCTTTGCGGAACGGCAGCACATACCCGCACAAATGCTCGCACAGATTTTTGTCAATGCAGGACGCCGGATAAATTCCAAAAGACCGGAGATCTATCTCCTCAGCGCACGACACAAGAGGCATGCCGAAATTCTCCGCAATCGCAGAAAGTTTTTCGGCGAGATCCTTCATGTCAGTGATCGTACACGCGCGAAACGGTGAGTGCGGATACGGATCCACAAAACTGATGGTACATCTGCGTGAAGCATCCGAAAATTTTTCACAGAGATAGGTAAATGCTTCCGTATGAAAGGCAGTCGAGTACTTCTCTGTAAGAAGAATCGGATCGTACCGCCACAGTACACGCTCTTTTCCAATCACACCGGAAAGCTCAAGAAAATTTTTGATACACTGTTCTTTGTTCAGATGCGTCTCAATGTCTCGACCGTACGGTGTTACCGTGTACTGGAAGTAATAGGGGATACCTGCCTCATCAATCTCAGAGAGGCGCGGCAAGAGAGGAGACGCGTTCTTGGTCCAGAACACTATTGCATCTGCGTACTCGCGTACAAGTGGCACCCGCGTGATCTTTTTTGAGTAGGGATTTCGGACATAGCAAAATCCTTCCGAAAGACGCCGGCAGAACCACTCGGAAAAACAGGCTGGAATATCCGTTCGTCTGCTGGCAGAAATTATCATTCCCTACTTCCCGTAGCGCCGCACCCGCATCTGGTAGTCGCGAAGCGCCCGGAGAAGATCCAGACGGCGGAACCTGTCCCAGTTCACATCCGCGAAAAACAGCTCCGAGTACACCGACTGCCAGATCAGGAAATCCGTCAGATGACTCCCGCCGGTTTTGATTACGAAATCCGGGTTCACCTGATAGCGGAGATGCGACTCAATTGTCTCCTCCGTTATCGCGGCAGGATCAATGCCTTCCTTGACAATCGATGCTATTGCCTCGGCAATCTCTTCCCGGCCGCTTCGCCCGATCACGAGAAGAATCTCCGGTTTGCCCAAACCAGAGGTGTCTTCGTGAAACGGAGTACTCAGCCGCACTGTTGCCGTATCTGAGAAATTCCGAAGATGTGGCATCTTTTCGGTCAGAGATTTTGGATCTTTGGAACTGATGTGAAAGATAATCCGCTCAATCGCGGGAAACTCCATGCACCATTGGCAAACAGTCTCTACCCGCCCGGGTTCCGCAAGAAAATCAGCTTCGCTGAGCATGAAACAGATCTCTTTGGGGAACATATTCTCATCCAGTTTTTTCCGGAGGAGATATTCGTAGAGCAGATAAAACATTTAGTACTTCTTTTGCACTTTCGAGAATATGAATACGTTCTTTTTTCAGATAATTTCTCCATTAACGATATCTATTTATATATTCAAAATAAATTAAGAAATATGCT
The DNA here is from genome assembly GCA_964483485.1 of uncultured Methanomicrobiales archaeon. Classification (GTDB taxonomy): domain Archaea; phylum Halobacteriota; class Methanomicrobia; order Methanomicrobiales; family Methanocorpusculaceae; genus Methanocorpusculum. The sequence goes on along the minus strand of CAZABQ010000076.1, from coordinate 3,409 downwards.
ATCTCGTTCAGACCTGCGAAAAGAGATAGAGAACCGGCTTCGGAAGTATCTTGCACGTGACAAATCAGGCATCAGAAAAGAGTTGCTCAGCCTGTTTGTCCGCGCGAAATCACTGACGGTCGCACAGATTCACGAGAAGCTGGCAGAAAGATTTAGTGTCAGTTACCATTCGATCGCATCGATGGTCGGCACTATTGCGGCAAAACTCGGAATTCTCTCTACACGTCGCGGCCCTGATGGAACAGTCGGGGTGTACGAAGTCAAAGAACAGTACGTTGAAGTTATTGAACAGGCGATCGCAACAGCGGTCTAGCCTCCTCAACTTTTTTGTGGGGCAAACCCCAAGTAATAAGGAATGGATATACAACAGGACGGACCGCGTCCACTTTCTCATATTACGGTTGCAGACGAGGTGATCGCTTATATGGACAAGCGCGGCGGCGATTTCCGTATCAGTACCTCATGCAGCGGCCCCGCGCTGATGCCGATCAAAATTACTCCGGTAAAACCCAGTGACATTCCCATTAAGGCAGGCGATCATCTGATCTACATCTCACGTTATCAGGTACAGTGGATTACGGAGATTACTATGCGGCTCGTGCCCCGTATTCTGTACACCGAAAACGATGACCTTTGAGGAACTCGAACATACTGCCGATGTGCGGATGAGAATTTCGGCACCGACACTTGCGGGGATTTATGCCGAGAGCGGATTTGCCCTTGCGGAGACGCTGTACGGCGAGTACCCCCGGGAGACGGCGACTGTTTCCTTTCCCATTGAGGCGGAGGGGAAAGATTCCGAGGAGGCAGTCGTAAATTTTCTTTCCGAACTCCTGTTTCTTACCGAGACCGAGTATCTGGTGCCGATTTCCTTTGAAATTTCCGTTGACCATAATGCGGTCAGCGGAGCTGTTTCGGGCGTTCTCTTTGACCGGTCCAAGCATGCGGGAGGAATCGGGGTGAAAGGCATTTCCTATTCAGGTATCTCGTTTGAGAAGACCGCGACCGGCTACGAACTTATCATCATCTTTGACATCTGAACCATGAACGAAAAAATTCACCATATTGCAGGTACCGAGTGGGAAATTCCCGCAGGATTTGTTTCCGGTATGCGCGTGCCGGGGAAATTTTATCTGTCCGAACGTCTCGCCAAAGGACTGGAAGAGGGCGCGTTGACACAGCTTGCCAACGTTGCGACCCTTCCGGGTATTCTCTGTAACTCTCTTGGTATGCCTGATATTCACTGGGGATACGGATTTCCTATCGGCGGGGTTGCAGCATTTGACGAGGAGACCGGCATTATTTCTCCGGGAGGTGTCGGGTTTGATATCAACTGTGGTGTCAGGATGATTACCACGCCCCTGACGCTCGCGGATGTTTCTGATATGAAAGGACTCGTGGAAAGTCTGTTTGATACGGTTCCGACCGGTGTGGGGTCGAAGAGTCCGATACGGTTGTCACCGAACGATCTTTCTGCAATCCTCTTGGACGGTGCAAAAAATGCGGTGGAGCTTGGATACGGTATGGAAAGTGATGTCCGACGCTGCGAGGAGAACGGGGCAATGCCCGGAGCGGAGATCGAGTTTGTCAGCAGGAAGGCACGACAGCGGGGTATTCCCCAGTGCGGAACGCTTGGATCCGGCAACCATTTTCTCGAAGTACAGGTGATTGATGAGATCACCGATCAGGCAACGGCGAAAACGTTCGGTGTTGCAGAGGGTCAGATCTGTGTGATGATACACTGCGGTTCACGCGGTCTTGGTCATCAGGTTTGTACGGATCATCTGCAGGTTCTTGAGGAGGCGACGAAAAAATACGGGATCGATCTGCCTGACCGGCAGCTCGCCTGCGCACCTCTGCATTCGCCGGAGGGCGAAGCCTATTTTGGTGCGATGGCGGCATCGGCAAATTATGCGTGGGCGAACCGGCAGATCATTACGCATCAGGTGCGCGAGCTGTTTACGAAAAAGTTCGGTGTTGCGTATGAGGAGATGCCACTCGTCTATGATGTGGCGCATAATGTGGCGAAGTGGGAGGAGCATGATGTTGCGTGCGGCGGCGGCCGCCGCCGTGTCTGTGTTCACCGCAAGGGCGCGACCCGCGCGTTTGGTCCGGGACGCCGGGAGATTGTGCAGGAGTTCCGCGATGTTGGTCAGCCGGTGATCATTCCCGGAAGTATGGGAACGTCGTCGTATCTCCTTGCGGGGACTGCGAGTGCAATGGAGAAAACATTCGGCAGTACCTGCCATGGGGCAGGAAGAGTACAGAGCAGGTCGTCAGCGAAGAAGAAACTGACCGGCGAGATGGTTGCAGAGGATTTGGCAAAGCGCGGAATTATTGTGCGGGCACCAAACGCGGCGGCTATTGCAGAAGAGGCGCCTGATGTGTATAAACCGAGCAGTGAGGTTGTGCAGGTCGTGCACGATGCGGGAATTTCCCGCATCGTTGCACGGTTCCGGCCTCTTGGGGTGATCAAAGGATGACAGAACCCTCCGGTCATATTGCCGTATTCTGGGACAGTAAAATGATGTTCCACCGTCTCGTTGAGGATTCCTGCGGGTACTGCGAGGCGGTAACTCCGCTGATGCTTGCGGCCCCGTTCTATAAGGGCCGGTATACCGGTGTGATCATTCCGACAGGATTTGGCAATCTGCAGTACTCAAAACTTCTTCCTGCTCTTCGTGCTGTTTCCGACCGCATTGAAGAGTATCTCGAAAACGGCGGAAGATTGTTTGTTTACGGGGCAGCAGACCCTGCGAATGCGAGTAATCCGTACGACTGGCTGCCGGTTGAGGTGGAGTATCACTTCGAGTTTGCCGAGCACCGACTTACGGTCGACGAATTTTCGCCATGGAAATCACTGTTTGACGGATATAATCTTGGAGCGTTTCCGACCGACGGCTGGTTCACCGGATATCCGGGAAAACCTGTAGCGGTTGCCGAGAACGGATTTCCGATCTTTGTTGAGTGCAGGGTTGGCAAGGGAACCCTGCTTCTTGCAACTGCACATGAGTATCCGGCGGATGCGTTTCTGAAAATGTTCGGGGCGGCAGATCAGAAAGTCCGGTTCTGATCTGTGCAGTGTTTTTTTTATTTCTGCGTAGTCCACGGAAAGCGCAGAACACCGAGAAAAAAACATCACGGAATATTCTCAGTAACCCTTATTTCTTAGGAGTTACGCGGTGTACTTCTCGAAGGTACGGCAATAGTCATTTGCTGACTCAGGAAAATCTCTCTTGTGGCTTTTCCTCGTGGTTGTTGTGCTGTTGAGTGGTGAGCGGGAAGGATGAAATAAGGACCGCGAATCGGCGCGAATCTCGCTCGCTGATGCTCGCTCCGCGAATCGCATTTTTTACGCCGTTCGCCTTCCCGTCCGAGCGGACGGGTGGCGTTGCTACCCGCAAGTCCT
>CAZABQ010000075.1:0-8873 GCA_964483485.1 uncultured Methanomicrobiales archaeon | reverse complement strand
CGATACCTGAGAACAACTCCCAAATACTTTTCCTGCGTATAACGTAAGCACGCAACCAAAATCCGTCTACTTTAAGCTGTCCCGCAGATATCTGGTCTTTATTGCGGGTCTGTTAATTATGGCTCTGGGCATTTCCCTGTCGATTCGGGCGAACATGGGTATTACACCGATATCAAGTCTGCCGTATGTTGTGAGTCTTGGCGTGCCTCTGACGGTTGGGACGCTGACGATTCTTTTGCATGCATGTTTTCTTTTGATTGAGTATCTGCTGATGCGAAGGGAGTTTGAACTTATTCAGCTGCTCCAGCTTCCGGCTGCGGTGATGTTCGGGGTGTTTATTGATCTGACAATGCTGGGACTTGACTGGCTTATGCCGGTAAATTATCTTGAACAGCTTCTTCTGCTTGTGGTAAGCTGCCTGCTGCTTGCTGTCGGTATCTGTTTTGAGGTGGCGCCGAACGTGCTGATGATGGCGAGCGAAGGGATGCTGACGGCATTTGTCCGCAGGTTTAAGGTGGAGTTTGGTACGGTGAAGATAGGGCTTGACGTGACGCTGGTGATTTTGTCGATTGGTGTGTCCATGCTGATGTTTTCGACAGTCTACGGTGTGCGGGAAGGGACGGTGATTGCGGCGGTGCTTGTCGGTGTGTTCATTAAGGTAGTCAAAATGCCGGTGTATGCGGCTGTAGAGCGGTTTATCCGGTAATTTTTGCGGCCATAGGTGGTAGTTACAATTTGTAACAACTCACAAATTCCTCGTTACAAAATGTAACTTTGCCGGGTTTTTCCTGTTACAATCTGTAACATATATATGGAAACACCGCTGATCTCCCTACTACAATGCCAACCAAAGTCATCCGCCTTGATGAGGATGCGATCGCCATATCACTCAAATACGGAAAAACACCAAGCGAAGGCATCCGCAGCATGGAAGCAAAACTTCTGGAAAAAGGGAACTCCGCAAAACCGATCGACATGAAAGCCCTCGAAAAAATGATCCGCTCCTGCGTTCGCGAAGAACTCGAAGTACTTTCACGGGGATACTGAATGATGTTTCGCGGCTGGATGGAAAAGGAGGGAAAAATTCTCACGCGTCAGGAGATTGAAACGCTTACTCCTGACGCCCTGCGGCACTGCGGCGGAGAGTTTTTTCTGCGGACAGAGACATTCACCGCCCGCGACTGTTACGGTATCATGCCGGGAGACTGTCCGGCAGGAGTGATCAGTTTCGCGGACCGGGATTGCCCGATTCTGCCGGAGGTTCCGGATCTTCCTCTGGAAGATGCCGTATGCGAAGCCGTCCGGCTGCGGGCTTGCGACCGAAGCACATCTTCGGTCGTCACCCTCTCGGGCGGCGTTGACTCAACACTTATCGCAGTTCTTGCTGATCTGCCCTGCATCGCTGTCGGTCTTGCAGGCTCTCACGACCTTGCCGCCGCAGCGGATGCCGCTGACCGGCTTGGTCTGCGTCTTACTCTCTGCGAAATTACGGAAGACGCGATTGAAGAAGCACTGCCGAAACTTCTGTCCGTTCTTCCTGCTGCAACACCGATGGACATTGAGATTGGGCTTGCCGGATACTTTATCGGCCGCACCGCAACAGATGCCGGGGCGGAAAAAATTCTCACCGGTCAGGCGGCTGACGAACTTTTCGGAGGATACGCCCGCTACAGCCGGAGTCAGCACCTCAGATCAGATCTTGCAAAGGATTTTTCGGGACTTGCCGCCCAGCGTACCCGCGACGCTGCGGCTGTAGGAATATTTGGCGTCTGGTACTCCATGCCCTACATGGATGAACGCGTCATCAAAGCCTCCCGGAAATTTTCCGACGAGGAACTGGTGAGTGGTGATCTCAGAAAGATCGCCCTGCGAAAAGTTGCCGAAAAATATCTTCCGCAGGACCTTGCATGGAAACAAAAGAAAGCCATGCAGTATGGAACCGGAACAACTGCGGCACTCAAACGAATTGCCAGAAAAAACGGATGTTCTGATATCGGCGCATATGCCAAAAAGATCAGGACTTCCCGTAGAGATGTTCTCTGACCCGCTCGGACAGCGACGCCTCCCTTCGTTTCAGAACCGTAAGATCGATCGTCTCTCCCTCACGGTACGATGAAAACAGAAAATACAAAAACTCACCGGTCAGATCCATCGACTGGGTCTTAAACCGTACTTCGACTGTTGTATCGCCGACGAACCCTTTAATCGAAAACCAGTCAGGTTTCTCAAACGTGTAAAACCCCTCGCCAAGATTTGGCATAGCCACAACTTTTCCAAAGTTTCTGAGATAGCGGAAAAATCCCTCGGTAACCGGAGCATCCAGCAGATACTCCTTCATAAACGAGCCGTCAGCACAGTACTTATGCTGAATGGATCGTTGAATTCGCATTTCGTGCGACCTCCAGAATGGCATCTGCTGCAACTCTGCACTCTTCATCAGTGGTAAAACAGGATAAACTCAGCCGCACGCATCCCTGTCCTTCGTCTATCACGTTATGGACAAGGGGAGCACAATGAAGTCCGGTTCGCACGAGTATATTGTAGCCTCTCGCAAGAATGAATCCTGCATCATCATTGGGCAACCCCCGGATGTTGAAGGAAATCACCGGAAGATCAGGATTTTTGTGGTACAGAATAATATTTTCCTCTTCTGAAAGGTTTTTGATGATGGCTGCTGTCTGCCGTTTTGCCTGCCGGGCAATCGATGTAATGCCCCGTTCCTCGACAAATTTCACGCCGGCTGCGAGAGCCGCAAGACCCGGGTAGTTGTGGGTTCCTGCTTCAAACCGCTCGGGCATCTCCCGCGGCTGAAAGAGGGATTGTGAGTTCGTACCGGTTCCTCCGAACTTTACCGGTACAACCGCATCAGGATTTTTCAGATAAAATCCTCCGGTTCCGGGAACGCCGAGAAGTCCTTTGTGGCCGGTGAAAACAAAGGCATCAACAGGCAGATCCTGCAAGGATATTGGCATGTGTCCTGCGGTCTGAGCACCGTCCACGATGAAAAAGACTCCGTGTTCGTGCAGAAGTTTTCCAATTTCCCGGATATTTTGCACAGATCCCAGAACATTGCTTCCATGCGTCATCACCATCAGCTTCGTATCTGGCGTAAGTGCTTCCTCAACAGCTTCGGGGCTGACGCATCCGTTTGCAAAAGGAACGATACCGAGCCGGATACGTCCGGCCTGCTCATATTCATGCAGCGGTCTGAGAACCGAGTTGTGATCCAGAGCGGTGGTCAGAACGCGGCAGGTCTTTGGTAATCCTGCAAGAAATCCGGTTATTAAAATATTCAGCGAGTCGGTTGCATTCTGTGTGAATACAATATTTTCCGGATTTTTGGAACCGAGAAATCCGGAGATACGTTCCCGCGCCTCGGTAACATAATCCTCTCCCTGCGTTCCGGTTGTTCTTCCAGACCCGAACACCGGAAGAGCAAGCGACTCAGTCATCGCCCGGATAACCTCGGGAGGTTTCGGCCAGCTGGTCGCAGCATTGTTGAGATAGATAAGTGGTTTTGGATCGTGAACCATATTCTTTGGAACATATCAGCCATCGATCGCTATTAACAGTTTCGCATGCAGCGAAGCAAACACTTACTATTCTCAAACGGCAATGAAGGAGTATGGCAAAATACGTCTGTGTCACCTGCGGTTATGTGTATGATGAATCCAAAGGAGTACCTCCGGCAGTTCCTGCGGGAACCACGTTTGAAAAAGTTCCCGAGTCATGGACCTGCCCGATGTGCGGAGCGTCCAAAAAATATTTTGCAAAGAGAGGATAAATCCTCTCACGCCTTGAGACCGAACATCTCTTTTGAAATCCGGCGTTTCGGTGACAAAAGCACTGACCCTGCAAACACCAGAGAAAACAGTACCGCAGAAAACGGTGCTACCGGCAGATTAAACGTAAAGGCAGCAAATGTCCCAAACAAACTGATAGCTGCTGCAATGACCGGCGCTGCAATCATCATCTGTTTCAGAGTCCCGCAGAACTGATACGCAATTGCCGCCGGGGCTACAAGCCACACATACAAAAGCAGGCCTCCCACAATCGGCAGCGTGAGTGCCACCATCAGGGCTATCATAAACAACAGGGAGTACATCATCGGTTTTGTCCGTATTCCGGTAATCTCCGCAATTTTCCGGTTGAAGATCATCGCAGAAATTTCCTTGTAAAACACGGCAACAAACACGATGACAATCAGCATAATCAGGAGCAGTCCGTAAATTTCCTCACGATACAGTGAGATAACACTGCCAAACATCAGAGCTGTCGCATTATATCCGATACCAAGCTGCTGCATCCATGCATAGAAAAAGATTGCAATAGCCATCATCGATCCAAACAGAACTCCAAGCGTAGTATCAACCGGCATGCGTGACTTCTCGGAAAGCGGTCCGAGAATACCGGCGAGAAGAACACTTCCTATCAGTGCGGCGACCGTCATCTCAATACCAAAGAACATCCCGACTGCCGCTCCCGCAAACGCACCGTGAGCCATTGTAAATCCGATCGATGAGATCTTCATCTGCGTAATCAGAACGGCAAGAACTGCACAGCCGACTGAGGCAAACAGCATCGCCTCGGTCGCATGGCAGACCATGTTGTTGGGAATCAGAAACTCAAGCATCTCTCTCCTCCGATGTAATGCGGACCGTTTCCTGAACGAGAGCGGGCGGCACAACTTTGTTCAGCACAATGGATCCTTCCTTCATCACCACCACACGGACGTCGCGATCGGGCAGGGCGTCAAACGCATGGGAAACGATCACCACTGTAACTCCTGCATCTGCAATATCGCAGAGAACCCCGCAGACATGCTCCCGCGTTGCAAGATCCAGATTGCTGAACGGTTCGTCCAGCAAAAGTACTTCGGGATTTTTTGTCAGATTATGGGCAATCAGTACTTTCTGCTGCTGCCCGCCGGAAAGTTTGCCGATATACTGCTTTCGCAGCCCGGTAATTCCCATTCGTTCCAGCGACATGTTCACCGCGGTGAAGTCCTCCTGACCCGGTCGTTTGCAAAAACCAAGAAGACCGTAGCGTCCCATCAGCAGAACTTCTTCAACGGTGAAAGGGGTGTATGGATCGAAGTCAAAGTTCTGAATCACGTATCCGAGTTTTTTTCGCATTTCCGGTCCGTTTCGTACTGCATCGAGGCCGTATACGGTAACTGAACCGGAGACGACCGGCAAAAGGCCTGCGATGGTTTCCAGCAAAGTGGTTTTTCCTGCTCCGTTTGGTCCGCCAACAATTACGAATTCACCACGGTCAATGGTGAGATCAATATCATGAATTACCGGACATGCGGCTCCTTCGTAGGTTGTGGTGACGCCGTCCATACGGATGACGGAACTGTCCATTCAGAGTTCCTCAACCGTGAATAATTCCCCGTCAGGCATGGAGTACATAGCTTCCGCGAAATTTTCGAGTGCAAGCTCTTTGTCGACGCCGTCAAACTCGTTCCGGCGGGAAAGGTAGGCTCCCTGTCTCAGAAGAATTGCTCCGCCGTCAACGTGGCGGAACAGGATCGAGATTGCGGGGGAAACAGAGAGTTCGATGTTTCGTTTGCCGAAAGTGCAGCCGGAACCTATCTGAACTCCGTCAATGAGACAGGATTCAGGAGGCTGACCGGAGCAGTAGACCGTTGCGGTCAGGGAAAAGGGATCGTTGTCAAAGTACCGGAGGGCAAATCTTCCCATGCGATACCCGAGAACAATAAATGGTCCCAGATGTCCGTGAAATTTTGCCAGTTCCTCAACAGAGTATTCGCGGGGAAGCTCCATGTATCTGCAGGACTCATGCCATTTCATATGACATGATTTCTTTTTGAGAAATATAAAGTATGCAGAAATTTTATTTTCGTAGTAAAAACAAGGATTATATTCTCCTGACAAGGAGAACGGCACCAAGTATTCCCGCAAAGGCAAGGCAAGGGCCGATCGGAGACTTTGTCGCAGTTGGAGTTGTTGTCGGGGAGGCAAGGGAAAGGATGAGGTCTTTGTTGTATGCGTAATAGTCAAGAATCGTGTCTACATTTTCAGCTGATTTCGGAAGGTTGAGGAATATAATCCGTTCGCAGGGAACCCCGGCGTCTTTGAGCGCTTCGTGTATGCCGATTCCCATGTCGGGACCTGCAACGATGTTTTCAATCACAATGATTTTGCCGATGGATGAGTTGGCGGCGGTTGATTTGTACTTGTTTGGATTTTGCCGGATATCGTCAATGAGATCTTTTGCGGTTGTCGGCTGGGGATAGGAGTCAATACAGTTCATGCCAAGCCAGTTGACTGCCTGATTCTGGATTCGGAAGTGGCAGATAATGGGGATACCGGAGAGTATTTTTTGTTCTGATTCGGAGAGTTTGGTCGCGCCGGAGATTTTTGCCAGATAGGTGTTGAGATTTTTCTGATACACGGTTGCGTTTACCGGATCGGCGGTTGAGAGAAGATATGCGATTGTTTCGCTGTATCCTGCGAGAGCCTTAGGATTGTCATAAGTAACAGTGGCGTTTGGAATGATGTCTTTTGAGACATTGTTTAAGAGCAGCCAGTTGGTTTCTGCGCCGAAATTTTTCTTGCGGAACTCGGTTACTTTAGTGATGACAGTACTGTCCATGGCTGTTCCCTGACCAAGAAAGATGTCAGCGGTTTTGATGAACTCGCTGTTTTTCTGCAGGAGTGCGTCAAGAGTGTCGCTGGAGATGTGAACCGCAGCGGGAGGGGCGACGTACATGACGGTGACGACATCGCCGCCGATTTCTCCTGCCGCATCCCAAAGATTCGGCATAGTTGTTACTACATTTACGGCAGCTGCGCCCGGTACAAGTAGACCGAGAGCTAACAGCAGCGTCAGAAAAGCCGCCAGTTTTTTCATGTGTAATCATATGTGTGTCGTTGATATAAATATGTCAGACATATTTCAAAACTCGTAGCACGAGGGGTGATGAATTTTACTCTGTTATTGGAATTCAATGTTAACGAAGAGTGGCTGAGTCTGTAATAGTGAGCAAGCGTTCCTTCTTCCGCAGTAAAAAAATAAAACCCTGATAAATGAGGGTTCATACTCCTTTTTTGTACAAACTGTACGAGTAGGCAAACGGAATACCAACAATCACCAGTGTCGTAACCAGCAGCACTGCAAACGTCCATGCCGACACGAGGAATGCGGAAAGGACAATAATAATTCCGCCAATCATCCAGAGATATCCGGCAATCCGGTGGGTTCTGTTCCAGTTTTCCTCGCTGTTCAGAACACTCTCCGGATTTTTGGAACCAATGTGTATGATGAAACAAAAGGAGCACTTCCGGCAGTTCCTGCGGGAACCACTATTGAAAAAATTCCCGAGTCATGGGCCTGTTCGATGTGCGGAGCGTCCAAAAAATATTTTGCAAAGAGAGGATAAATCCTCTCATTTTTTTGAGTCCGAATATCTCTTTTGACTGAGAAACAAATTTTTTACGACAACACTTTTATTATTCTTCATAAGAATATAACTGACCATGCAGATGAAACCGGTAGTTCTTGGTATCATTCTTGTTGCAGCAGTTTTTCTTGTATGTGTAGGAATCTGCGCAGCAACCGGAGTGATTAGTTATACTGAAAAAGATACAATCCTTGACGGTAAGACCTTTCATATCAGAACCCTGACCTGCTTTGGCGTTACCACTACTGACAGGATAGGGGATAATCTGAAGGTTTCCACCCGTTATGAGGGAAAGAATGTCACCACGCAGTCGTGGTTCAGAGAATTCAACGGTTCCTGGACAGCCGGAAAAGTGCAGTATATTACTCCAAAAGAGACCACGAACAATCCGATATGCGGTGGTTCCGGAGTCACGTACATCCAGACAACAGAGAATGGGTGGGTATGTAATAACTGGACTACGAACACAAGCGAGAGTTCCCTCTTCCGTTGCGGATGGAAGGAAATTACGCCGCCGGACGGTATTCCCTGGAACTGGACAACCTGCCACTTCGATTTTGCGGAGAATGCCACAGCCGATATTTTCTGGACTGCGGAAAACGAAACTATTCTGACCGGCATTAAGGCTGGTGTTAAGCGGTGTAAGGAGCTGCAGGAATCTATTGAAAAAAATACCCGTGAAGGAAGCTGGAGTACTGTCCGCAGTACCGTTCAGCAGGCCCTTGAAGGATCAATTGATGCTGACACAGCCGCGGTGATTATTGGATCCAACTGGCTGATTGAGCCGTGGGAAGGAGCAAAAATGATCGAAGAAGGTATAGGGCAGTCCAACCGCATTTCTGTCAATATGAGAACTGCTCTGGCGAACAGGCAGTCATAAATTTGGAAGCTGGAAAAAGATATGATGCGGCGGATACTTGTCTCTTCTGCCGTAAAAAATGAAACCCTGATAAATGAGGGTTCATACTCCTTTTTTGTACAAACTATACGAGTAGGCAAACGGGATACCAACAATCACCAGTGTTGTAGCCAGCAGTACCGCAAACGTCCATGCCAACAGGAGGAACGCAGAAAGAACAATTATAATTCCACCGATCATCCAGAGGTAACCTGCAACACGGTGGGTTCTGTTCCAGTTTTCCTCGCTGTTGAGTGTCCACGGCAGACGGATTCCAACTGTGTAACTCTGTTTGGATTTGGGCAGATAATTACCGATGACCACAAACAGCATACCGATAAAGATCGGCAGTACTACATTGACGGGAACGTCCATACCAAGTCCAGCCAGCAGTGTGATTGACAGTACAATTATGCTGATAACAGGGATTATCCATTTACTGAAAGTGACCAGCATCACAGAGGCGTTGTTGATCTTCGGGTCGGTTCGTAGGACAAACTGCAGGAAGAGGTTCAGACCGCACAGGAGAAGCGGCATGCCGAACAG
>CAZABQ010000074.1:0-8877 GCA_964483485.1 uncultured Methanomicrobiales archaeon | reverse complement strand
ATGGCGTTGCTTTCAAACAACACCGCAGAATAAGCCAGATCAACCATCAGTTCCGAGATGTCCTTCATTTCAATGAGGACATCCTTGAGGTTGATGGGTTGATAGTCGCGATCCATCATGCCTTACTATAATAATGAGGTTTTCTGACTACTTAAGTCATAGTTTCGAAGAGGGAACAGAAATGCACTGCAACCAACTGTCTGTCCGCGTGAAAAATTTCCTGACAGTTGGATCAGACGGCGGTTTGTCATTACAAAAAAAAGTTATTTCATCACCGCGCCGACGTTGGCACCGTCCACGCCCCGGGCGTAACGTGCCAGCCAGCCGCCGGTGATCGTTGGTTTTGGCATAATCTGAAGAGACTTGCGGCGGGAAAACTCCTCATCACTTACCAGAGCGTTGATTTTACCGTTCGGGATATCGATGAGAATCGTATCTCCCTCGGCAACAAGACCGATCTCTCCGCCTGCGGCAGCCTCGGGACATACATGACCGATGGATGCACCGCGGCTTGCACCGCTGAACCGTCCGTCGGTAATCAGTGCGACAGACCGGTCAAGTCCCATGCCGGCAAGAGCAGACGTCGGGTTGAGCATCTCCCGCATACCCGGCCCTCCTTTCGGACCTTCATAGCGGATGACAACCACGTCACCGGACACAATTTTACCAGCGTAAATCGCCGCAATTGCATCGTCCTCAGAGTCGAACACCCGTGCAGGTCCGCTGTGAACAAGCATCTCATCAGCAACTGCGCTGCGTTTTACCACGCAGCCCTCTTTTGCAATGTTGCCCCAGAGAACAGCAATGCCGCCGGTTTTGCTGTAGGGGTTTTCGATCGGCCGGATCACCGCAGGATTTTTGTTGGTGATTCCTGCAATGTTTTCGCCGAGCGTTTTACCGGTCGCGGTCATGACCGAGGTGTCAATGAATCCGCCTTTTGCAAGCTCTGCAAGAACTGACGGAATACCGCCTGCTGCATTCAGGTCCTGAATGTGGGTCGGGCCTGCCGGTGCAAGGTGGCAGAGGTTCGGGGTTGCCGCACTCACTTCACTGATGACCGAAAGATCCAGGGAAACATCCGCCTCACGGGCGATAGCGAGCAGGTGCAGGACACTGTTTGTACTGCATCCAAGCGCCATGTCACTTGCAAGGGCATTTCTGAATGCTGCGGGCGTCAGGATTTTTCTTGCGGTGATGTTCTTTTCAACAAGTGCCATGATCTTCATGCCGGCATGTTTTGCCAGTTGAATCCGGGCGGCCATCACGGCAGGGATTGTTCCGTTACCGGGCAGGGCAATACCAATTGCTTCTGCAAGGCAGTTCATGCTGTTTGCCGTGTACATCCCTGCACACGAGCCGCAGCCCGGACAGGCATTATGTTCAATCCGGTTCAGATCAGCATCCGTGAGAGCGTTTACTTTGCGTGCGCCGACCGCCTCGAAAAGTTTTGAGAGACTGATCTCATCGCCGCCCTCAACACCGGCAAGCATCGGGCCGCCACTGCAAACGATTGCAGGAATGTCAAGACGGGCTGCGGCCATGATCATGCCGGGCACAATCTTGTCGCAGTTGGGAACAAGGACGAGACCGTCAAGACAGTGGGCCATTGCCATGGTCTCCACACTGTCGGCAATAAGTTCGCGGCTTGCAAGCGAGTACTTCATGCCGGCATGCCCCATCGCAATGCCGTCGCAGACACCGATTGCCGGAATCAGAATGGGCGTGCCTCCTGCCATGCGGACACCTGCTTTGACGGCATCGGCAATCTTGTCCAGATGGATGTGACCGGGCACAATCTCGCTGTGAGCAGAGACCACGCCGATTAAGGGACGCGACAGCTCCTCTTCCGTATATCCCATTGCGTAAAACAATGAGCGGTTCGGTGCCCGCTCAACACCGCGGGTCACCGTATGGCTTCTCAGTTCCATCGCACTCACTTCTTTAACCAGCACATCATCTTGCGGAGTTTTGCGCCGACCGTTTCCACCTGATGCTCGGACTCAAGCTGGCGAGTTGCAAGGAACTTTGCCCGGCGGCCTGCACGGTTCTCTGTGATCCATTCGCTTGCAAATGTTCCGTCCTGAATCTCGCGGAGAACTTTCTCCATCTCTTTTCTGGTATCTTCGGTGATGATCCGCTTGCCGGTGCGGTAGTCGCCGTACTCGGCGGTGTCGGAGATTGAGTAGCGCATGAACGAAAATCCGCCGGAGTTGATGAGATCAACAATCAGTTTCATTTCGTGGACACACTCAAAGTATGCCATTTCAGGGGAGTAGCCGGCTTTGACCAGCGTATCAAATCCTGCTTTCATCAGTTCGGTTACTCCGCCGCAGAGAACAGCCTGCTCGCCGAACAGATCGGTTTCGGTCTCTTCGCGGAAGGTTGTCTCAATGATACCTGCCCTGCCTGCACCAATGCCGCAGGCGTAGGCAAGTGCAAACTCGCGTGCTTTGCCGGATGCATCCTGATGGATGGCAATTAAGCTTGGCACACCGCGACCTTCGGTGTACTGGCTGCGGACGGTGTGTCCGGGTCCTTTGGGAGCTACCATGATTACGTCCACGTTTGCGGGCGGTGCTATCTGTTTGAAGTGGATGTTAAAGCCGTGGGCAAACATCAGGACATTTCCTTCCTTGAGATTGGGGGCAATCTGGGAAGTGTAGATGTCAGCCTGCTGCTCGTCGGGAACGAGCATCATGATGAAGTCTGCTGCTTTTGCAGCGTCTGCAACTTCCATTACCTTAAGGCCCGCGGCCTCGGCTTTTGCGCGGGATGCAGAGCCGCTGCGCAGACCAACGACAACGTTGACGCCGCTGTCTTTGAGGTTTTGTGCGTGTGCGTGGCCCTGACTTCCGTAGCCGATGATTGCCACGATCTTTTTGTCAAGGAGTCCTAAGTTGCAGTCTGTGTCGTAGTACATTGTTACCATTTGTGTTCACCTTATTTTTTGATTCCGCGTTCAAGGGCGGTAATGCCCGTGCGGCACATCTCAACGATGTCGTATTCGCCAATCACTTCAAGAAATGCATCGATTTTACTCGGCGCGCCGGTTAGTTCCACAATCATGCTGTCGACCGAGAGGTCGACAATATCTGCGCCGTAAATCTCGGCAACCTCGCGGATGGCACTTCGTTTTGTTTCGTTTGCCGCAAGTTTGACAAGCAGCAGTTCACGCAGGAGTGCACGGTCGTCGCTGAGTGCGAAGATGTCGCGGGTTTCCTCGAGTTTGCGGGTCTGACTGATGATCTGGCTGATGACCGCTTCGTCGCCGGAGACGACGATGGTTATCCGCGAGATGTTCGGGTCGTTTGTTGCAGATACCGTGAGTGAGTCGATGTTGTAGCCGCGTCTGCCAAAAAGGCTTGCCACGCGGGCAAGAACTCCTGAGTGGTTGTCCACAAGAACGGAGAGAACTTCTTTTTTTGTCATGGCATTACTCCGTAATCATGTCTCCAACGGTTCCGCCTGCCGGAATCATCGGCAGTACTTTTTCGTCTTTGTCAATGAGGCATTCAATCCAGACCGGTTTGTTGTCTGCAAGGGCTTTTGCAAACGCGGCTTCAAACTCTGCCGGGGTTTTCACGCGGATACCGGAAAGCCCAAAGCCTTCGGCGACTTTGACGAAGTCGGTTTTCCGGTTTGGCGAGGTACTTGAGTAGCGGCAGCCGTAGAAGGTGGTCTGCCACTGCCGGACCATGCCAAGCACGGTGTTGTTGAAGATGACGGTAATGATCGGCAGATCATAGCTCGCGACCGTACAGGCTTCGTTTAAGTTCATGTGGAAGCTGCCGTCGCCGGTGATGTGAATGACATGGCGGTCCGGGTTGGCAACCTTTGCGCCGATTGCGGCACCGTAGCCAAAGCCCATCGTGCCGAGTCCGCCGCTGGTCAGGAACGAGCGGGGACGGGTGCGTTCACAGTACTGCGCAGCCCACATCTGGTGCTGACCTACGTCGGTGGCAATGATGGCGTCTTCTCCCGCAAGCCGTGAGATTGCCTGTACAATCTGGTGCGGCCGGAGGATGTCGGTGCTGTCTTCAGGGATGTAGTCAGCCCTCTGCCACCGTGCGATCTGTTTTCTCCACTCGGTATGTTCTGCGGGCGATATCATCGGCATGATGGCCGAGAGGATGTCGCCTACGTCACCGATGAGGCTTTCGTCGGCGGTGACGTTTTTGCTGATTTCACTTGGGTCAATGTCGATGTGGATGATCTTTGCACGGTTTGCAAACGCGCCGGTGTTGAGGGCGACGCGGTCACTGAACCGCGTACCGACTGCGATGACAAGGTCGCTTTCGTCAATTGCTTTGTTGGGTGTAAAGCAGCCGTGCATTCCAATCATGCCGAGGTTGAGGGTGTCGGAGTCACCGATGACGCCGGTTCCCATGATGGTATGGCATGCGGGAATGTTTGCGGTGTGAATGAGGTCTGCAAGGATGTCTGCAGCACCGCTGCTGACAACTCCGCCGCCAAAGTAGATGATCGGCCGAACAGCGTTGTTGATGAGATCAGCTGCACGACGGAGATCGTCTTCGGGCGGTAGTCTCGGCCGCGGAATTTCAATGGGACCAAGTGGTTGGAACTCGGTTTTTGCAGCAGTGACGTCTTTTGGGATATCGACAAGAACCGGACCGCACCGGCCGGTCTGGGCAATTCTGAATGCACTGCGCAAAATGTCTGCAAGCTGTGTTACGTCCCGCACAACGAAGTTGTGCTTGGTGATGGGCAGGGTGATTCCGGTGATATATACCTCCTGAAAACTATCACGCCCGATAAGACCGGTGCCAACATTGCCGGTTAGTGCAACGAGGGGGACACTGTCCATGTATGCGGTAGCAATTCCTGTAACAAGGTTGGTTGCTCCGGGCCCGGATGTTGCAAGTACGACGCCGGTTTTGCCGGTTGAACGTGCGTATCCGTCAGCCGCGTGGGAGGCTCCTTCCTCGTGGGCTGTCATGATGTGACGGAGTTTGTCACGGTATTCGTAGAGGGCATCGTAGATGTTAAGGACCGCTCCTCCGGGATATCCGAAGATAGTGGTGGCTTTTTGTTCGATGAGAACTTCTGCGATGATCTCTGCACCAGTTAGTAACATTGTTCTTTTCCACTGTTCCGGAAATACGGCAGATGCCGTGACCGGATTTTGTTCCATTAACGCAAATGGCCTAAGACGTTAATTCTTATAGATATTTTCCTGTTTGCTGAAATAGCTTTGGAAGAAGATACAGAAATAGGTGATATATTTTGGTAAATGTGCGGAAATAAAGATAAAATTGGTTTGAATGGTGTTTATCATCTGATGTCTGCGGCAAGCATTTCGATGTACTGTTTTGCGGCTCTTGGTGTTCTGCCGCCGCTGCGGAGTGCGTGGAGTTCTGATCCTTTAAACAATGTTTCCTGAGGTACGTTGAGATGGTGTTCTTGTGCAAGTGAGGAGACGATTGAGAAGTATGCGTCTCTGTCTGGTCTTTGGAAGGTGATGACGAGACCGAACCGTGCGGAGAGGCTGATGGTTTCTTCAATGGTTTCGTTGAGGTGGATCTCGTCTCCTTCGCGTGCGCTGAATGTTGTCCTGACGAGGTGGCGGCGGTTGCTTGTTGCATAGATGACGATGTTTTTGGTGCGGGCGGCGGCGCTTCCTTCAAGAATTGCTTTGAGGGTGGCGAAGTCTCCGTCGTCTTCGGCGAAGGAGAGGTCGTCGATGAAGAGGATGAACTTCAGGGGATTTGATGCGAGTTCTTCGATAAGAGTCGGGATGGATTGAAGCTGGGATTTTTTTATTTCGATGAGTCGCAGTCCCTGACTGCGGTATTCGTTGACGATGGCTTTGACGGTAGAACTTTTACCGGTTCCGGCGTCGCCGTAGAGGAGAACGTTAACGGCAGGTTTTCCTTCAAGGAGGGCAATGGTATTGGCAATCACTTTTTGCCGTTCGGTTTCATAGCCGTAGAGGTCGGAGAGTTTCTGCGGGTCGGGATAGCGGATGGGAAGGATATGATTGTCTTTGACGATGAACATGTGATCGGATGCGTAGATGCCGTAGCCGGTTTTGTGAATGTTTGCGGCACGGTCTGCGTAGTCGGCGTTGAGATCGATTTCTGTGGTGCTCCATTGGGGGAGAAAGCCGGTATAGGTATGGGCGAGGTCCTGAGGAGTTATGCGGCTGATTGTTTCAAGGATTGCAAGTTCCTGTTCAAGGGCTGCGGCAATGTGCGGGGAGACGGGTTTGTTTTCAGCGATGAGTCGTATGTAGAGGTTGTCGCTTTCGCAGACGGTTTTTCTGATGTATTCGGTCAGGTTGTCGGTATGGCGGTAGAGTTCGGCAGTAAAGCCGGTGTAGAGATCCAGAAACCGGATGGTATTTTGTCCGTCCTCATCAAGGAGGAGGGAGAGTTTTTGATACAGCGGCATATCCAGAAGACCGCGGAATAGTACAAGACGGTGAAGGAGGAACGGACTCTGCATGGTAGTACGTTTGTGTCACGGTGTGATTATGAATCTTGTGGCGCGTCATGGTGAACTATTATTCGCTGAGCGTGTGTACATAAGAGGGATACATTCCGATGCTTACTCTGGATAAGATTTATCATGCTGCGTATATTCTGCGGCCGGTTATCAGGAAGACCGATATTATTTATGCCCCGAATCTCAGTAGGGACGGGTATGTGTATCTGAAGACGGAAAATCTTCAGATTACGGGTTCGTTTAAAGTTCGCGGGGCTTATTATAAGATTTCCCAGTTGAGGCCTGAGGAGAAGGCACGGGGGGTTATTGCGTGTTCTGCGGGAAATCATGCGCAGGGAGTGGCTCTTGCGGCTGCGAAGAATGGTATTAATTCTCTGATCTGTATTCCGGATAGTGCACCTATTTCAAAGATTGAGGCGACGAAGTCGTATGGTGCTGAGGTGGAGCTGGTGGCAGGGGCGTATGATGATGCGTATGCGAGGGCGTGTGAGTTGCAGAAGGAGCAGGGACGAACGTTTATTCATCCGTTTGATGATGATGATGTGATTGCGGGTCAGGGAACAATAGGTTTAGAGATTTTGGATCAGCTGCCGAATGTTGATGCAGTTATTGTTCCTATCGGAGGGGGAGGACTTATTTCCGGGGTTGCGTTTGCGGTAAAGCAGCTGCGGCCTGAGTGTAAGGTGTATGGTGTGCAGGCTGAGGGGGCGCCGTCGATGAAGCGGTCGGTTGAGCTGCACCAGAAGTCGCCGCTTGCTGCGGTGTCGACGTTTGCGGACGGTATTGCGGTGAAGTGTCCGGGGGATGTTACGTTTGAGATGGTGAGCAGGTATGTTGATGAGATTGTGACGGTGACGGATGATGAGGTGGCGAGTGCGGTTCTTGAGCTGATTGAGCATCAGAAGCTGATTGCGGAGGGGGCAGGGGCGGTTTCGGTTGCTGCGGTGATGTTTGGGAAGATCGATACGGCAGGGAAGAATGTGGTGTGCGTGCTTTCGGGCGGTAATATCGATGTGACGATTCTGAGCCGTGTGATTACGCGGGGTCTTCTGAAGTCGGGGCGGGTTGCGAATCTGACGATTCCGCTGATTGATAAGCCGGGACAACTTCAGGGTATTTCCGAGATTATTGCGCAGCTTGGGGGTAATGTGGTGAGTGTGCATCATGATCGCGGTGAGGCGAATTCTGCGATTAACAGCTGTGTGATTAAGATCGGTATGGAGACGCGGGATCAGCAGCAGATCGATGAGATCAAGAGTGCTTTGCAGAGTGCTGGGTACGGACTTCTCTGAGTTTTCTTGATCGAATCACTATTTTTGCGCGGGTTTATCCGCATTTCCGGTATCCTGAGAGTTTGTGAAGTGCTGATGGGATAAGTTCTGATTCATGGTGAAGAGTGGGGGGGGGTATTTGGTGAAAAAATATTTGTGTGATGGATATTTGCCGAATTTTTCGGGAGAAAATGTGTTTGAGATTTCCGGGAACATCTAAACACTAATAAGATTGTAGAGTCAATGAGGTAGTACATAGGAGTTGTAACTCAATATGGCCTCAGAGAAATCAAAAGGCAGTAATAATGTCATTAAACTTAACGGCGAAAAGAAGATCGTTATCGTAACTTCTCCAAATAAGGGTAAGAGTCAGGCGGAGAGCGGCAGTAGTAAGCAGAAGGTGAAGGTGCCAAAGAAGGTGACGGAGTCGCATAAGAAGCTGGCGAAGCAGACGAAGGAAGCGAAGAAGACGTTAAAGGAGCTGAAGAAGGAGAAGCAGGCGGCAGAGATTCTGATGAATTACTGTAATTCGATGGGTAAGTATTTTTCAGATCAGACTGCAATCAATGCGCTGATGGATGTTGCGGTGGATTCGCAGAATGTGGTTGATGAGGTTGCAGCGGAGATTATTCCGGATCTTGCGGAGGAGGCAAGTGTGGTTACGGGGGAGACGACGGATGAGTTTTTGGAGGGGTTCCATGAGTCAGAGGAGTATGCGGCAGCACTTGTTGCGTACCGCGATCGTCTGGAGACGGAGAACCGGATTTTAGGTGAGGGAGAGGAGTAGGCGGGTTCCTTAGGGGAAGGCACTAATCTTTTTTTCTGGAGGACTTCCGCGGCGTGGGTTCATGTTGGTGTTTGCGGGTGTCTCATTCGTTTTTGGGGAAATTTCTCCTATGGCTTTTTTCGTGTTGATGTAGTGTAGTGTTGCGTGGTGAAGTGTGGCACTATGAGAAAAAAGAACCGCGAATCCACGCGACTCGCACGGCAGAGCAGTGCTCACCGCTTCGCGGTCCTTTTTTCTTAGAGTTCCACGCGGGGAACTCAACATTACACAATCAGTGCGAAAAAAGTCAGTGATAATCAGATAAGAGTTTGTTTTCACCGGTTTCGGCCGGGCAGTCCCGCGGTGTGTGCTGTT
>CAZABQ010000073.1:0-9171 GCA_964483485.1 uncultured Methanomicrobiales archaeon | reverse complement strand
TCAACAGTACACTCTGTACAGATACGAATCACGGAGCGAGCAAGATTCGCGGTTCCTTTCCCCATCACACCCGCTCACCACCCAAACAGCACACTGTACAGATACGATTCACAGTTATGAACTCACAAAAGAAATCGATGTATTTCACTTCGGCACCACCATCGGCAGACCCTTATGCATCACAATATCCACCGAAATCCCATACACCGCCTCAATCATATCAGCCGTCACACCAGAACGATCACACGCCGCATAAATCCTCCCTCCCTTCATAAACAAAAACCGGTCCGCAAACCGCAATGCCAGATTCAAATCATGCATCGTCATAACCGTCGCCACATTATGATGATCCACCACATCCCGAATCACCCCGAGAATCGCCATCTGCCGGCACAAATCCAGAGCCGACGTCGGCTCATCCAGCAAAAGAACCGACGGCTCCTGCACAATCGCCCGGCAGATACACACCCGCTGCAACTCCCCTCCCGAAAGCTCATCAATATAGCGCAACTGCATCTCCGAAAGCCCCAGCCGCACAAGCGCCTCATCCACAATCGCATAATCCCTCTCCGTCACCCTCCATCCAAGATGCGGCTTCCTCCCCAACAACACCGTATCAAACACCGTCATCCGTGCCGACTCATTCCGCTGCGCAACATACCCCACACTCCGCGCAACCTCTGGACCTGACATCCTCAAAAGATCCTTCCCATTCAGAAGAATCGACCCCGTCTTCGGCTTCAGAATCAGATTCATACACTTCAAAAGCGTAGACTTCCCCACACCATTCGGGCCGAGAATCGCCAGAATCTCTCCCCGTGCAACCCCCACCGAAACATCCGAAAGGACCGGATCGCATCTGTACTCAAAACTCACTCCCGCAACATCCAGAACAGCCTTCCCCGGAACACTCCCGTGATGCTCATGCGCCACATCATGCGAATGATCATGCGTATGCACATACCCCTCCACATGTGAATGCGCATGCACATGATGACCCTCATGCTCCGCATGCTCCCTCTGCCCCGCAAACTCCTCCTTCACATCCGTCGCCCCCGGATAATAAGATACAGAAACACCGGCGCTCCAAGAAACGCCGTCAACACAGCAACCGGCAGAACATGCGGCGCAATCATCGTCCGTGCCACCGTATCAGAAACCAGCAAAAGAACCGCACCGCACACAAAACTTCCCGGAATCAAAAACCGGTGATCATCCCCAATCAACCGCCGTACCATATGCGGGCACACCAGACCCACAAACCCGATAACCCCCAGAAACGCCACAACCACCGCACTAATAACTGACGCTGCAATCATCCCAAACAACCGCGTCCGCTCAACATTCACCCCAAGACCCCGGGCCGTCTCATCCCCCGCATCAATCGCATTGTAATCCCACCGCTTAAACAAAATATACCCAAGCGCCGCCGCAACAACCACCGTCATAATCCCAAGCTCCATCCAGCTCGACCGCGACACATCCCCAAACTGCCAGAACACAATCGACGCAAGCTTCGTATCATCCACAAAGTACTGAATCGCCATCAGACCCGCACTAAACAACGAACTAATCGCAACACCCGCAAGCACCATCGTCTCCGGCGTAGCCGACCGCATCTTTGCAATCAGCAGAATAATCACCGTCGTCAGCATACTAAACACAAACGCACATATCGTCGTAAGATACGGATTATTCACCACAACCGCGTCCGCAATACTGCTGCCGGTCGTCCCCGCACCAAACATCAGAATACCAATCGCCGCACCAAACGCTGCCGCATTCGACAACCCAAGCGTAAACGGCGACGCCAGAGGATTACGCAGAATAGACTGCATCGCAACACCCGCAATCGCCAGACCAGCCCCCGCAACAATCGCCGTCAGCGCCTGAGGAATCCGGATATTCCAGATAATCCGCTCATACAACCCCGTCCCCTGTCCCCCAAACAACGTCCCGACAATATCAGGAATCGGAATCGAAACCGCACCAACTGACACCGACACAAAAAACATAACAACCGCAAGGATACTACCTGCAAGAATAAACGCAATCTTGCGTCTCACATACATGCGGTATTGCTCGGGTTTCTCTCCTTCGTCAAGATGCATACAAACACCGTTTATAGGAGAGGAATCTCCAGTTTCGTAAACGAAAGATTCCTCACATTCGCATTCATCTGCTCATACACCGGCACCCCGACGACAAACCGGTAAATCTCATCAGCCTTTACCGCCGGATCAATATCCGCAAACTGTTCGGGATACAAAACCTTCCCAATATAGTAGGCATCTGCAAGAATCGTCTCATAATTTGCACCCATCGAAGTGTGCGG
This sequence comes from uncultured Methanomicrobiales archaeon, assembly GCA_964483485.1. Classification (GTDB taxonomy): domain Archaea; phylum Halobacteriota; class Methanomicrobia; order Methanomicrobiales; family Methanocorpusculaceae; genus Methanocorpusculum. The sequence continues at coordinate 6,836 of CAZABQ010000073.1, read as the reverse complement.
CAGAACTGCGTATACCTCACCCTTCTGTACCGCAGTCATAGAATTATACGACGGATCTGTCGAAAGTTCCACAATCGAACCTCCCCCCGCAGCAGTCAGCGTTGCAAGATCCACAAAGAGCATATCTGGATCCCACGCAAGAATCTGTTCCTGTGCAATTTTTGCATTCTCGGTCGTTCCCGTACCCGTATCAGCGCCTGCCGCAGCATTCACCGCATGCAGATACCGGAACGGCAGATAATTCGGCTGAGTTGAATAAAATCCATGCGCACCTGAATAGGCAACGCCACCGACATACAAAGTCGGCTTACCCTCATCAGGAATGTCCTTGGTCCTTATATTCAAATCCTCTTTGATCCCGGCAAAGTACTGTAAAATATCCTCCGCACGCTCCTCTTTACCGAGCACCTTACCCAGCAGTCGTAAATTTTCCGCAAACAGCTCGGGCTTTGTTCCCGGATCATACTGTGAATACAGCACCACCGGAATACCGGTCTTCTCCGTTAACTCATCTGCCTCACCCGAAAGATCCGAACCGCTCGTACTCTTCAGAATCAAATCCGGCGACACAGCAAGCAGGCGTTCAGGATCAATCTGTCCTTTTGAAGTTCCAAGCGTCGGAAGTTCACGAAGATTCGGATTTGCAAGACCATACGGCCTGAGATCAGTATTCTGTTTCGTTTTTCCATCCTGACTGTCAACCGCAACAACGCGATCAAGCGCACCAAGATATGCAACGAGCCGGGTCGAACCCGAACCGCTCACCGCAATTCGCTGAGGATCTGCAGGAATTACAACCTCACGACCGGCAACATCCGTCACCGTAATCGTTGTAGTTCCTGAATCAGCAGGGCTACTAATACATCCTGCCGAAAAACACACCGCAATCACCGCAGCACAAACCAAGAAAAATGAAAGATACTTCATCTACATCGCCACTTTCTGATACGAAAGATTCTGCACATGAGACTTCAGCTGCTCATACACCGGAGCACCGACCACATACGTATAAATCTCATCCGCCTTCGCCACCGGATCAACATCCGCAAACTGCTCGGGATACAAAATCTTTCCAATATAGTAGGCATTCGCAAGACTCGTCTCGTGATTCACATTCATCGAAGTGTGGGGATTGACCGCATACACCTCGCCGTTCTTCACCGCAGACAGACCACGATACGAAGGATCCGTCGTAAACTCATAAATTGCGCCGCCCTCTGCCGCAGTCAGCGTCCCGAGATCCACAAAAATCACATCAGGATCCCATGCAAGAATCTGCTCCTTCGCAACCTTCGCATACCCAGTCTGGCTCGTCTCCCCGATACCGGAAGCAACATTTCTTGCCCCAAGCAGGGTGAATGCCAGATAAGTCGGATCCGTACCGTCCGCACCGTGAGCACCATTATACGAAATACCGCAGACATATACCGTTGGCTTACCAACATCCGAAACACCCGCAACACGGCCCTTCAAATCCGCCTCAACAGAATCGAAATACGAAATTATCTCCTCAGCACGCTTCTCGGTATGCAGAATTTTTCCCAGCATCCCAAACGTATCCCGGATCTTATCCCCCTTCGTCACATAATCGCCCACATAAAACATCACCACCGGAATACCGGTCTTTGCAGTAATTTCGTCGGCAACCTCAATCCGTGAGCTGCTTGCGCCGCCCATAAAGAGAACCTCAGCACCCGATGCAAGCAGCTTCTCATTATCTACAACTGCCATCGCAGAACCAAGTTCCGCACGGTTTTTGATCTCCGGATTTGCCAGAAGATACGGCCGAAGCTCATTTGCACGCATAAACAGGCCACTATCCTGATAATCCACCGCAACCACACGGTTGAAATCCACACCAAGATACACAAAATACCGCATCGATCCCGACCCCGACACAGCAATTCTCTCAGGATTATCAGGAATCGTAACCTCGCGGCCAAACGCATCCGTTATCGTAATCATACCTCCTGCATCGCCCTCTCCGGGAGATGAAACACATCCGGCAGAGATACAGAAAATCAGAAGAAACAAACATCCGAGGAATACGGTCAGAGTCTTTCGGCACATATTCATGTTATCAAACTATTACTTTTTCATACTGAATAATAAGTGTATGCAAAAACATTGGTGAAAAACACAACCATCCCATCACATCAATACTATTAATACCCTGAAACAGCGATAATGATGCTATGAAAGACTTTGCCGACGTCGTAACATTCCACGGCCACACGTGCGGGGGCCTTGCACTTGGCTACAAAGCCTGCGAACTTGCCGCAAAAGAACTTGGACTCACCTTCTCAGAAGACGAAGAAATCGTCGCCGTCACCGAAACCGACTCCTGCACCGTTGACGCAATCCAGGTACTCTTCGGCTGCACCGCAGGCAAAGGAAACCTATTCGTCAACAACTGGGGCAAAACCGCCTTCTCCTTCTACCGTCGCGACAACAATGCCGCAATCCGGCTGGTCTCGATCCCCGACGCAGTCCCCAAAACCCCGCGGATGAACGAACTCCGGTCAAAAATCATGGCAGGAACCGCCACCGTCAGGGAAAACGAAGAATACCATCAACTCTCCCACGAACACGTAGACCAGATCCTCGCAACCCCCGCCGAAAAACTCTTCCAGATAAAACCGGCACAACATCCCCTCCCCCACGAAGCCCGCATCTACAACAACGTAACCTGTTCCCTCTGCGGCGAACAGGTAGCAGACGGACTCGCAAAGCAGGAAAACGGAAAATACATCTGTATCCCCTGCCAGAAAAAATAATTCTGAGAACTTCCCTCACCATCCTACATTTTTCTGAAAGGAGTTCCACGGTCGGGTCATATTCATACGGTATTTGGAGAAAGATCTCTGAGTCGGCAAACGACTATTGCCACCTTCCAGAGGTACACCGCGTAACTCCCATTCTAAAAAACTCTCTTTCAATACAACACAGACAGATCAGTGTTTCAAAAAGTCACGTGCGACATCGAAAAACACCAGCCGCAGATCATACACTGAAGAAAGAGACGTTAGCCCTCCCCTGTAAAGTAAGAAAATTAAAACAGTGCCTTATCCTTCATCGCACCCGCAAGATTTGCGCCGCCCAGCTCGGCATGCCGCAGATCCGCACCCGACAAATCAGCCTGCCACAGATCCGCACCTTCCAGATGCACGTGGGACAAATTCGCCTCGCACAACTTCACATGCCGCAGATCCGAACCCTCAAGGTGCGCATAACACAAAATAGCACCACTTAAATCAAGATTGCGAAGTGAAGCCTCCTCCAGATATGCCCCATACAACCGTACATCACTCCCGTCCTTTGCCAGCTCTTTACGGTACCAGTCATTCCACAGAGAAATATCTCCCGACTCCGCAGCAGACCGGAGAAGCGACGCCTGAACAGGATCGTACTTGATCTTCCCTGCCCCCTCATACACCGCCGCATCAGGATTCGCACCCGACAACTCCGCCCCTCCCAAAAATGCACGCCACAAATTCGTACCCGCAAGATTCGCACCCGCAAGATTCGCACGCTTCATATACGAATACGAAAGATCCGCACCCTGCAACTGCGCAAACCGCAGATCTGCGCCCTCCAGATACCAGTACGCAAGATCCGCACCCGCAAGATGGGCACCATACGAATCCGTACTGCGCAAATACTGTGTCTCTGCAAGATCCGCCGCATACCAGCGGTTCCACTCCGTAAAATCCATCGCCGTCGAACAGCGGCGAAGCATCTCATATTGATCCAAATCAAATCGCGTACGGCGGCGTGGCGGCATCAGAGACAAACCTCTATTGATAATCTTATGTACGGGTCCCTATAAGAATCTGTCCCCGCCCTTCATAAACGGAGTTTCCTCAGATACGAACTTGCCGCAAGTGACGCCTTAATACCCTCACCGGCCGCAACACCCACCTGCTTACTCTCAATCGACGTTGCATCACCCGCAGCAAACAGTCCCGGAACATTCGTCCTGCAATTCTCATCAACAACAATCTCCCCCGCCGGATTCATCCCAACTATCCCGTCAAACACCGCAGTATTCGGCGTAAGACCAAGACCTAGGAACAACCCCTCAACAAAAAGCGTCCTGATATCGTTCTCATCAGAAACCGGAGCAATATCAACAGACGAAAGCGTCGCATCACCGTGAAGAGACGTGATCACAAAACCGGTCTCAATAATCACATTCTTCCGCCCCTTCAACCGCTCCACCGACACCTCATCCGCTTTCAGGGCACTGCGGGAAACAAGCGTTACCTTCGACGCAATATCACTCATCTCAAGAGCCATATCAACCGCCGTATTCCCCCCACCATAAACCAGAACCTCCTTACCCTGAAACAGAGGACCGTCACAGGTCGTACAAATGGAAATACCTTTCCCGAAATACCCCTCCTCGCCCGGAACACCGCTCAGACGCGGAGACCTGCCAAGTGCCGCAATCACCGCACGGGCAGTAAACTTCCTCCCGGAAAGCGTCTCCACAGAAAACCTCTCTCCCGACCGGGCAAACCCTGTCACCACATCATCAAAAATCACACTCCCGTGCGACTCTGCCTGATCCACAAACAAACTCATCAAAGACTCACCGCTGATCTGATAAAAACCGGGATAGTTCTCAATACCCGAACTGCGTGCTGCCATACCGCCGCGTGCACCGCCGATCACCAGCGTCTCAATCCCCTTTCGTCCGGCATACATCGCCGCAGAAAGCCCGGCAGCCCCGGACCCGATAATGATCAGCTCATGATCATCAGGAATGTTGCTCGTTGTATCGATCGAAAGCAGAGACTCAATCCTGCGGCGATCAAAACCGACAACAACCGTACCGTCGATCACAATCACCGGCACGCCACGCTGACCGGTAAGATCAATCATCTCCCGGGCAGCCGCCATATCCTTACCGACATCAAGCGTCTTGTAGGAAATTCCCTGCTCATCAAGCCATGCTTTCAGATTATTACAGTGAGGACAGGATTTGGTAGAATATATCGTAATATCGTGACTGCTCATAACCAACTCTTCGACGCGAATCAATTAAAAGAGTAGGATTGAGACACCGGAGATATCAGAAAAAGGATCAATCACCCCTGACCGATCTCTTTCTCCCTTCGGGCCTCTTTGATAAATATCTCATACCCGGTCAGCGTCAGAACCAGAAGAACCGGACCCAGAATAAAGCCCAGCAGCCCCATCACCATCGCACCGCCGAAAAATCCGACAAACATCAGCATCGGCCGTATCTGCACCTTCTGCCCGGTAAGTTTCGGCCGCAGAATCATATCCGTCACCACACACAACAGGAAATACCCAACCGTACAGATCAGAATAACGCCGCGCCAGTCACCGATCGCAAGCGAATACAGACCCACAAAAACCAGAACAAGAATTGGGCCAAGGAACGGAATTAACGCAAACACCGCACACAACATCGCATAAAACAGCTCATGCCCGTATCCGAGCAGCAGGAAAAAACCGTACGCAAGGAAAAACGTCAGCACCGCAATAAAAACATGCACAATATAGAGAGCATACAAAATATCCTTCGTCTTTGATACCATCAGACCCATATTACCCTTCGACGTCTCGGGGAGAATCGACCAGATATCACCCCATATCCGATCACCCAAAACGATGAAACAGTACAACAACGCAAAGAACAAAATAATATCAATAATAATGGCTGGAACCAACTCAGCAACACCAAGAACAACCTTTGGAAACATTGCTGAAATCATCGAGGCAATCGAATCAACAAGCCCTCCGGCAGCCTGACTCCCACCCGCAGGACCAAGAAGAGAGAATACCTTATCAACGATCGTCTTCACCATCGAAACAAGATAATCAAGATCCGACAACAGAACAACAACCGCCGCAACCCCGACACCGATAACCGTAACCGTAATACCGGACGCAATCGCTCCGGCAGAAAGCCACTCGGGAATTTTACATGCAAGCCTCCGGTGAAGCGGCATACAGACAACCGCTATTGACAGGGAAAATATCGCAACGAACAGATAATCGCGGGCGAGGATAAACGTGAGAAGAAAAATCGCGGCGATGACAATGAGACTGAAATGATCCCGTGCAAAAGCGCCAACATTCATTGGTTAGTACATCGGTTGCCGAGATGATAAACTCACGGGAACGCCCGGAAAAAAAGTTGGAAATGGGGGGTGATGAATTTACTCGACGATCTTAAAGGATGCGCCGGGAATACCGCAGATCGGACAGCGATCAGAGGTCTTGTTGATCTCAATGTTACCGCAGACCGGACAGAGGTACACAGTCTTGACCTCAAAGTCCTTACCCGCCTTCACTGCTGCGAGTGCCTGTTTGTAGAGATCAGCATGGACCGCTTCTGCCTTCATAGCGTGCTCAAAGGTAACGAGTGCATCCTGACGGCCTTCGGCCTCGGCGACCTTGATAAACGAGGGGTACATCTCATTGGTCTCGTGCAGCTCTCCGGCAATACCTGCCTCAAGATTTGCAACAGTAGTTCCTATGTATCCGCCGACACGGAGAAGGCGGCGTGCGTGAATCTCCTCAGCTGCGGAGGTCGCACGGAAGAGCTTTGCAACGTGGTCGTATCCCTCATCGGCGGCAGCCTCGGAGAAGGATTTATACTTGCGGTTTGCCTGTGACTCACCGGCAAAAGCATCTGCAATGCATTTCTTAGTGTCCATGTACTATTATTTGCCGAAGTTGGGGAATAAAGGTTTGGGATGAGTACATCTCCGAAAAAAAAGACAATGAACCCATTGGGTACATTATGAGATAATTTAATAGCTCTCCCCTTACGAATACTCACATAACCAAGATGAACC
>CAZABQ010000072.1:0-9247 GCA_964483485.1 uncultured Methanomicrobiales archaeon | reverse complement strand
GATTTCGGCGGACACGGCAAACGCAGCAGCTGACGAGGTTATTGCGTATGAGACCGCATATCTTGCACAGGAGATAGCGTTTCATGAGGCGGTTCTGGACAGATTTTCGCGGGAAGGGATCAGGTTCGTCCGCCGCGATCATGACCGCCGCACCCGGGAGTTTTTGCGGGGGGGTGACGCGGCGGCTGTCTACGTCTGGAACGGGGAGGAGCTTTGCCGGGAACAGGCAGTGCCCAAAGATTACCGGTAGAGTGCAGGCATATCAGCTAACTTTTTTGAAAAGTACATCCATATCAATAGTATGGACTCCGTAACGTACCAGCCGATCGGTATCATCCGCTCTCCCCATACCAGCCTCAAAGGCATGCCCATTCAGCCGCCTGCCGCAAAATCCTGTACCGGCACTCTTGAACTCCGGCCCGAACTTGCCGAGGGTCTCACCGGTATTGAAGGATTCTCCCGCCTTATTCTAATATACCGTCTGCATAAAAGCGAGGGGTTTGCCCTGACCGCAACGCCGTTCCTTGATACGGAAAGCCACGGGGTGTTTGCAACCCGTGTTCCCCGCCGCCCGAATCAGATAGGGTTCTCGGTCGTCCGGCTGCTTGGAAGGTCGGGTTCAGTGCTTGAGATCGGTGACGTGGATATTCTGGACGGGACGCCGGTACTTGACATCAAGCCATACGTGCCCTTGTTTGATGCATATCCGAACGAGCGGTACGGGTGGTTTGAAGGCAAACTCGCCGACATTGAAGCGGCACGGTCTGATGACCGGTTCATGAATACCAAATGCTGATCCGTGAATCTCCAGAAAAATACCTTAATCGGTTAAAATCATTTGGTAAACTGACCTGTTTATCATAATACACATGTTTATGATAAAACAATACCTATACCATAGTATCATGAAAATTAGTGCACGAAACCAGATTAAAGGAAAGATTGTGAAAATTACCGAGGGAGCGGTGAACGCCGAAGTTATCATTGAGATCGCAGGCGGTCAGCAGATTGCATCCGTCATCACGAAAACCGCGGTGAAGAGCCTTGGTCTTGCTGTCGGCAAAGAAGCCTACGCAATTGTCAAAGCAAGTGAAGTAATGGTCGGCATTGAGTAACACTCCCCGCAATAGCTCCCTACTGCGTATGCGGTGTGATCCGGCCCGGAAGAATTCTTCCGGGTCGGGTTTACATCGCAGGAGACTATGCAAAAGATAGTCAGAGTTTCAGTTTTTTTCTCACCTCCTCAGGCATGAAAACAATCGGTCTTCGGATGCCGTGAGCTTTGAGTGCGGTTTCAACAGAGTGTTTCGAGCAGCCGACTTTTCGTGCGATCTCCCGCACGGAAAGTCCGTCCTCCACAAACCCATGAAGAGTTTTCCGGTCGAATATCAGAGCCGGAAAAATACCCATTCCGGATTTATTCGAAGGTATCTCGTTTATATGTTTAATGTGATAATATGTTAGAAATATACTGTAAATCATGATGTCCCCCACCATTTCTTCACTGAAACTTCTCTCAATTCTTCGTAATGCCGACTACCCCCAGAAAAGCATACGACTATTGGGATATGGAAAGGAAGGATACGTTTTCGCGACAGACGACTATATATTCAAGTACATTCCGAACGGATTAAATCTTATTCCAGATGGAAATCTCGCATTTTTGGAAAAAACAATATTGAGAAATGAACACATTAAGGGAATACGTCCACTCGTCGACATAATTAAACAAAAGAATGATACCATTTTTGTATCCCCATATAATGAATACACCCCGTATTCTGGTGGCAACCCCAAAGCAACTCTGAGTATCCTTGCTGATGCAAGACGAAACGGATATGTTCACACAAATTTCAAACCTGAAAATGTCATGTATACCACAGATGGTCGGTTGCAGCTGGTTGATATTGGACGCGACCTACAGCCGTTCAACAAAACATGGCATGAAAATATGATATTACGGGCATATTTGACGACATATTTCCCCCATCATCCAGAACTTAAAAACTTTTTATCACTCTCCCGGATCCCCCCTGTGTCGGAACAGTGTACTTTCCCGGATTATGTATCTAAACTCGAAAATCAAATTATCGGGGATGAAATATGACACGAAAAAGAATCGGGGTGATCGGTCTTGGATCAGTTGGCTGGGCTGTTATACATGGCCTTTCCCCTCATTACGACTACCACGGTTATGATATTATCGGTACCTACTGTTGGCAGGATATACTCTCTTCAGACATCCTATTTATCTGTGTTCCAACTCCCTTGGGATTAGATAACAGACTGGATTGTTCCGCAATTACTGATGTCCTGGGAAAACTACACACCGCAAAATATCCTCACTGTATTGTGATTAAAAGTACACTGGGTGTGGGATTTATGGAAAATGCCGTTACCGCATATCCTGACCTGGACCTTGTATATATGCCGGAATTTCTCCGTGAACGCTCCTCATTCACGTGGTTTGCATGTCCCGACAGACTCGTTGTTAGTGGCAGTCAGGAAAGCATGGATACGGCCCTATCGTACTTTACTTGGATTGATCCCCTGATACCCAGAATAAAAATGGACTGGAAGTCGGCTGAAATTGGAAAACTTGCCCATAATGCGTATATTGCAGTAAAAGTGAGTTTTACCAACGAGATAGAATCAATCTCCCGGACGCATGGTGCCGAACCCATGGATGTTATGCGGGTTGTCTGGACAGATCGGAGAATAGGATCGTCAGACCACCTCACACCCGGCTTGGGAGGATACGGGGGTAAATGCGTTCCAAAAGACACCTTGGAACTCATGTATGCAGGGGGTGAAACAAATCTGATAAAAGCTGCTGTTGCTGTGAATGAACAACTACTGCCACTATCTCAGCCCTGTAGAAATATGACGATAATCACCATTATTCCTACGCGGAACAGGTATTCCTATTTACAAGAAGCACTCAAATCCGTAGCAGAACAGAAAAGACCACCTGACATGGTATATGTGATTGCAGACGAAGATGATCCATCCCTTCCTTTGGTTGAAACGTTCATCCGCCAGTATCAAATTTACCTACCAGTGACTTTATTACATAACACCCGTACACAAAATCTCTCAGGTGCTGTGAATACCGGGCTGAATAAAGCGAAAGAAGACTATCCAAATTTAGAAAAAGTATTTATCTCGATTCTTGATGATGACGACTGGTGGGACAGATCCTACCTGTTCAATCTCTCTCATTATGCAGAAGAAACACAAGCTGAATGGATTATTTCCGGCCTGATTCGCCATGACTCGGAAAATCCCTCCGGATACCATCAGCCGATACCCGATACGCTGACCAAACACCTTCTGTATATTACAAACCCCAACATCCAGGGATCAAATCTCTTTGTAACCCTCTCAAAACTTTTAGAAATTGGTGGTTTTGACGAACGGCTTATCTCCACTACCGATCGGGATGTCTGCCTCAGACTCATTTCGGCAGATACAACCTCTGCCGTTTTGCATAACCATCTTGTACACCATAATGCACTACCCAATCACACGCGCCTCTCAGATCCCGGTTCCTCAGATAAATTAGCGGGTCTTCAAACATTTTACCAAAAATATTGTCATGATATGACCGTGGAAGAACAAAACTCATTTAAAAAAAGAGCATCAGAGCTATTTCATGCTACAATTGAGGAGCCATGACCGGTTTTTGCCCACATCTCTGGAAAACAATTACCATAGATCACAAAGGTGATGTGTATCACTGCTGCAAAATACAACCAGAAATCCTTGGTTCCATTTATAATCAGGATCTTATTTCCCTCATCAATACACCAGAGATAGTACGCGTCCGTCAGTCTGCCTTAAATGGGGACCTTCCCTGTTTTGCAGATTGTAACCTTATCCAGAAAGATATTCTGCCGTCAGCCTCAGTCAATTCCACTTGTGATTATCATCAGTTAACCGACTTATACCTTGATTTTGGAATGAAATGTAATATCTCCTGTATCATGTGCAGACAACGCGAGAGATATACCTTCGATAAGCGTACCCTCGATTATTCAGTGCTCACAAAAAACATTGATTTTAGCCCATTCAAAAATATTTACTTACAAGGAGGAGAGCCGTTATACATCGACCAATGTCTAAAGATGATGACGTATTTAGGAGAAATTAGAAAAAAATACTCTCTTCTTACCAACGGTCTTCTTATAAACGACACCATGGCAGAAGTACTCGCAAGGGATGCAAAAATGATTAGCATTTCCATAAATGCAGCGACAAAACATACGCATGAACTGATTAATGCTGGTTCTTCTTGGGAGCGTGTTCTCGGGAATATTCAGCGGCTGAAAACCTATCGCAGAATGTATGGAACAGATGTCTCCATGAATGGACGTCTCACCCTTACCATCCCCGCTCTTGCAGAAATACCATTGTTCATCCATTCATTCCAAAAACTTGGGTTTGATACCATAAATTTCGGATACGATAATGCTACGGTCCCCCAATATTTAAGAGAACATCCCAGATTTGCCCTACGGCTTTCAGAAGAAATTAGGGCAGCATTGAATCACGTGGAAAATTCCGGAATAGATTTGTTGCGATTGAAACAACTACATTTACTCTAAGTAATAGCCATAGTAATACCCAAGATCCCATAATGTCTGGTATGCCAGAATTCTCAATCCTTTTTTCCTGAAAAGATCTGGATATTGTGATAATTTCACCCCTTTGAGGGATTTTCCAATTTGTTTTCTCGATGTATCAGGATATAGTTCTGCCAGTCTCTTACTACTCTCTCTACATCCCGCACCGATCCTTCGTGCCGCTTTCAGATCATGATGTAGTGTTTCGGCTGCATGGGATACCCAGACGTCAGACAAATACCGTACGGGAATATGTTCTCTCTGAATCCTGTAATTCAGATTCGCATCAACTCCGAATGGTACGGCATTGTCAAAAAGATATCCGCCAATCATCTCCGGAAGGCGGCGGGTAACAGCAATACCCGGCGTGTACACGACCGGTAGTGAATTCACATAGTCCCGGGATTCAGCAATAGTTTTAGAGAAAGTTTTTTGTGTACTGGCAAAGCGAAGTGGCGCTCTCACAACCTCATATTCGTCCAGACCAGAAATAAATGCGTGGATACAATCTTTGCCGAAAAGGGTGTCAGAATCCGTGATAATGATTTTATCGGATGTTGATTGTGAAAAACCAATGTTAGATACCACAGAGAGATTGCCGCTCGGAGATATTCTGCACGTGACACCAATATCATGCAATTTACCCTCCAGTTCCTGATTATCATTCATCACAACGACGATTTCAACATTATAATCGATACTCTCAATACACTCGAAGACTCTCATATCATCTTTGCAGCGAATAACAACGGATGCTTCTTCTTTCATGATACTCAGCCGTATTTTGTTAAGTTTGGCTTATTTTGTTCAAAATTCCGGTATGCTAGCATCCAGCTTTTCGACATTGGTGTTCCGGTAATCTTCTTGCGGAGTTCTTGCGGGATGTGATGTCTGCTGCAAAAATGTCCGCAGTATCTGCAAAGAGCCGATTTTAAAGGATTGAACTCTTCGGATATTACAGGTAATTTTTTGAGACCAATGTCAAGTCCCATTACACGATCAATAGATCCGGCAACACCGCACGGATAGAATCCGTAGGTATTCAGGCCAAATCCACAATCAGAGGTTGTACTACAACAATTTTGGTAATTTGAAAATGCAAATTTCCATTGATCGATGGGAGCACGATTAAATGGCTCGAAGTACTCCTGATGCGGTGTTGTTTTTCTCGTGTTTATCACGGAAATTTCTTTTGGAATTCTGGAAAACTGTGACACTACTTCGTTTCCATAGCCGTTTGTTGTTATTTCTATCAGTGTTGATGAGGAAAAATCATGTTTGTAACTCAGCAGAATATTCAGTATTTCCTGCAATTCAGGATGAAGGAGAGGTTCTCCTCCCAGCACACCAATTTTATCCCAATGGATATTACGTGCTATTGATTCCCTGACGAATTTTTCTATCTGCTTTGGTGACATGGCCGCAATATCGGGGGCTTGAGAGCAAGACCGGGCACAGTTATCACATTTCAGATTACAGGCATATGTTATGTCGATCTCGATTCTGTTCATGTTCGTGACATACTCACAGCCATAAAGAGCGGTCGCAAGGTTTGACGTACGAAGGACATGACACAGATTATGCCATCTCCCGATACCGATTGGACGTAGTTTCCAGTCAGCCTCCGTTCCAACAAGGTCTACACTTTCAAACTGAATGTCAGGTATCTGGTTATGTTCAACCTGCCTCATAATTCCATAGAGCTGATTTTTGTCTTTTTTTCGATCGTTTGGAGGATGAATATAAAAAGTTCGTCCGTCCCCTCCGCGGAGTGAGACCATGTCACGTTCGTGTTGTAATTTCTGTAATGAACGATACCATGTTAGCCGGTATTTACCGTCGACGATCTCATTTGGAAACGGGCGTAGTGAGAGAAGCCGGTCTTTTTGGAATAAACAGATCCGTACTTCCGGGACATATTCACCTGACATGGGGGAGGTATATGGTTTTGCATCACTGTCCTTATGAGCAATATTAAATCCTACAGATACAACCCTGCAACCAGACTCAACAGACTCAATCATATCACGGAGGTACGCGTGAGTCCAGTCCCTGCGACAGATCATGACGTCTGCATCAACCTGCAATGTGTACTTTCCTTTGGTAATTTCGAAGGCATACAATGGTTGAGCCATGGGGGAATTATTGAGTGTATGGGTTTCTGTCGTTTCTGATCCAAACCATCTCTCGTACAACTCACGAATTGTTTTTTCGTCAGAGGGTGTCTCTTCCCATTTATCAATATATCCCTGATTTCTTAATTTCTCTGCGGTTAAAATGTTGGAGTTTTTTGATGACTCTGCATACTGGCGGATGAAGTTGTCCTCTTTATTGTCGAAAATGAGGAAGACTTCACAAAAATTCCTTTTTTCCAGCATTGTTACGATATGACGTACCTGACGGTACAACATATCTCCTTCACCCTGATACGAAGATTTTATTAATAACGATACCGTTTCTTTCATATACGAATTACGATAATTGCTTTTTGTGACGGTACGAGAGTTACAATTTTCAGAGAGATTCAGGCAGTCGCCGCACAAGCATTAAGATGGTTCGAGATGAACACCGTATTCATTCTCTCCCGCTAAAATATCCGCGAGGTATGTCATGTGTTTTGATCCTGACGAATACAGTTTCCAGATATACTGCCGGTAATGAGATAGTCGCTGTAGGGTATTCTAAGTTCGACGAGTATATGTTCTGGGTCAAGGTTGCCGGCAAAGATGTCCTACTGCGATGGGTTGCCTTTGAAATATGCCAGGGCAGTGACGCGTTTTTCGCCGAAAAATTTGATAATCCCCGTATCTCCGGGCAGGCAGGTCAGGAGTAATCTGTCGCTTTGCGGGATGTCAGCCGATTTTTCACAGGTATTTTGCAGCATTTTGGTACAAAATTACTATCTATTATATGGGGAACTCCACAGTATTAATGTAGTGATTGCTCTGTGATTGTGTGATTAATCGGTAAGCGGAACCTGTAATATTACCTGATTCGGTTAGGGAAAGGAGGAGATTGACGAGGATGTGAATCTCCTGAGATATTCTCAATACCCTTCTTTCGCACGGCATTGCGCAAAAAAATATTAGAGTTTCAGTTTTTTTCTCACCTCCTCAGGCATGAAAACAATCGGTCTTCGGATGCCGTGAGCTTTGAGTGCGGTTTCAACAGAGTGTTTCGAGCAGCCGACTTTTCGTGCGATCTCCCGCACGGAAAGTCCGTCCTCCACAAACCCATGAAGAGTTTTCCGGTCAAGCAGGTCAGGATAGCTGTGCCAGATCATACAATGTCCTCCGGGCGGTGGACAACGACTGCGGCTCCCGGTTTGTAGGTGACCGTAATATATGCGTCCCGTTCGTGTGTCGGAAGAGCACGTTCCAGATCGCCGAGAGTGATGAACTCGGCAGTGCGGACGCGGTCGGCGCCCACGGCAGTACAGGAGAGCTCATAGAGTTTCTGTCGTCCGATGAACCGTTCGGCGTCGGATGCACGGATTTTGACGAGGGCATCATACACCGCAGGAAGAGACTGTCTGAGTGCTGCGGCATTCACGGACCTGACCGGGATTGCCGGTGTGTGAACGGCATAGATGTCGGAGACGAGGTGTTCACTTTCGATGATGTCAAGGATCTTCTGATGGCGGGTGCGGAGAAGGTCTGCTGCGGCAGTGAAGAGATAGATCATCTCCTGATGCCGGTATGCTGCCGCATACTCTTCGGTCGGGAAGGGAAAGGCGGCTTCGATGATGCCGAGGAACTCGGCAGGAGTCTGGCTCATGTGCATTTCTCCTGCATATCTGCGTGTTCTTTGAGAAGAGGGAGGATGATATCTCTCACGTCTTCGGCAAGCTCGCGGAAGAATTCGAGGATGGTGCGATCGCATTTGTTGAGCCGGAACGCTGCTTCGCCGCAGAACGGGCAGGTTACGATAGGCGGTGCAATGATGCCGGCTGCGGTTCTGGATTCGTCTTTGCTTGGCCGGATTACCCGGAATGCGTTGCCGCAGTATGGGCAGTAGTAGCTGAGGTCAGGATATTCGACCGGTGCGGCGAGAATTTCTCCGGCGGATGGTGCCGGAGGACGGGGGAAGGAAGGTGGTGTCATGAGAGGTTCGGTGGTTGTCCGGGTTTTGGGGATGTTATTCATCGGGAACGCTCCGGTAGGTTCTGCGGCGGATGATCCGGGAGATGGTGTCACGGCAGACGCCGTATTCGCGGGCGAGTTCTGTATAGGTGATTCCACCGCATGCGTAGCGGCGGCGGATGGTTTGGACGGTGCTGTCTGGAAGATACCGGATGGTGTTTTGCCGGTTGACTTCGGGCCGTACGAGGCGGAGGTTTTCGAGCCGGCAGTCGAAGCGGTTGTGATTGATGTGGTCAACTTCAAGTGCATAGTCAATTGGTAACGCGAGGAGTCCGTGGGCTGCTACCCAGACGGCACGATTTTTGCGGACATGGATGCGGACACCTTTGATGATGGTGTCCACTTCAAGGTAGCCGTCCGGGGTGACGCGGAACGGGACGAGGCGACCCGTGCGGCGGTTGGTGATCTGGCCGCCGGCGAAGTCGTAGATCCATTCTCCTGTGGCGTGTTTGTACCATGCGGCGTAGTCGCCTGCGTGGA
>CAZABQ010000071.1:0-10071 GCA_964483485.1 uncultured Methanomicrobiales archaeon | reverse complement strand
AAAAAAATTAAATCCTCTTCTCAAGCGCTTTTTCCACGATCTTAATCGCACACAGATCGCCGCACATTGAGCAGGTCTCGCATGCTCCGTCACGGTCATGTACCGCACGGGCGTGATCACCGAAGAGCGCCAACGCATACTGCCCCTCCCAGTCCAGCGTGCGTCGTGCCTCTGCCATTGCCGCCTGCCGCGGCAGCTCAGCCTCACGCCTGCGGGAAAGATCGCCCACATGCGCCGCCACCTTCGCAACCCGGGTTCCTTCGATGATATCCTTCGTATCCGGCAGGGCAAGATGCTCCGACGGAGAAACCATGCACAGGAAATCGGCACCCGCCGCCGCCGCCGCCGCACCGCCGATAGCTCCCGTAATATGATCATAGCCCGGTGCAATATCCGTTACCAGAGGGCCCAGCAGATACAGCGGCGCAAATCCCGTGATCTCCTTAATCATCTTCACGTTATAGGAAATCTCGTTGTAGTCCATGTGACCGGGACCCTCGATCATCCGCTGAACACCCTTCGCGTGTGCGATACGTGCCAGTTTTCCAAGAGTCAGATACTCCTGTGACTTCGCGAGTTTCGCCGAGTCCACATAAGCCCCCGGACGCATACCGTCGCCGAGCGAGAGGGTAATATCATACTCATCCAGAATCTCCAGCAGATAATCAAACTCTGCATACAGCGGATTCTCCTCGCCGGACGCCAGCATCATCGCCGTATGGAACGATCCGCCGCGCGACACAACACCCATCACACGGGGATCCAGCCGTAATGTCTCCACAACTTCCCGATTCACTCCGCAGTGCAGCGTCATGAAGTCCACACCCTGCTCGGCCTGCTCGCGAATAACCTTGAACAACAGATCGGCAGACAGATCAATAACATTCCCTGCACGCCGGACGGCTTCATACACCGGCACGGTTCCGACGGGAATCGGGAGCTTGAGAATCTCCCTGCGCATCGCCGCAAGATCCCCGCCGGTGGAAAGATCCATGATCGCATCCGCACTGTTCGCGATCGCCGCATTGGCCTTTTCCATCTCCATCGCCGGATCGCACCGCTGACCCGACGTTCCTATATTCACATTTATTTTAACGGTCGTCCCTTCTCCGATTGCACAGGGAGCATAGGGACGGCGGGCATTCTTCAGAAGAATCGTTCTGCCCGCGGCAATATTTCCGGCAAGCGCCTCAGGCGTCATGCCCTCGGCCTTTGCCGCTTCCCTCAGACCGGCAAGGTCGCCGTTTCGGCAGTCACGAAGAATTGAGTGCATTCGAATATATCATTTGTCTTCACGACTCATTATAGTGTATGAGTGAACCCATCCGCTGGCTGCGTGAGATAGGCTGGCGTGCTAACTCCTATGTCTGCGGCAGCATCCTCGTTGATGCATCCCAGCCGGTAACGGCAGTTGCGCCTTACAAAGATCAGATCGAAACCATCGTCCTGACTCACGGTCACTTTGATCACATGGCAAACGTCCGTGCCTTGGCAGACCTCTGCGAGGCAGAGGTCTGTATCGGTTCAGAAGATCTGGCCTTTCTTTCCGACGACTCTCTCTCTTTGTCCGGACATTTCGGTGAACATTCTCCGGGCATTTCCGCCGGAACTCTCAATGACGGCGACCGTGTCGGTGAGTTTGTTGTCATTCATACACCCGGTCATACCCGCGGCAGCATATGCCTCTATCGGGAAGATGACGGCGCTTTAATTGCCGGGGACACCCTCTTCCCGCACGGTTCGTTCGGAAGAACCGATCTCCCGACCGGCAGCCACACAGACCTCATCACCTCCATCAACCGCCTCGCCGGTCTGAAAATAGAATCACTCTGGTGTGGTCATGATATGCCGGTTCCCTCCGGTGCAATGCGTGATGTTCTCCTTTCTCAGGCGGAAGTCCCAAAGTATGGATAAAGGAATCTACTGCCTGATCCTTGAGTGCACTGCTCCGCAAAAAATTCGTATCGGTGCTCTTGGCGAACGGGAGTTCGTACCGGGTTGGTATTTGTATGCCGGCTCAGCCCTCGGCAGCGGCGGTCTCTCACGGGTCAGCCGCCACATACGGTTCTATCGCGAACAGTACCGGAGGCCGAAGTGGCACATTGATTATTTCATGGCAGCAAAAGCCGTCCGGCTCCGCAAAGTGGTCTGCGCAAAAACCGAAGAGGATCTTGAATGCGTGCTTGCCGCAGCTATCGGCGGTGCCGGCGCTCCCGCATTCGGCTGCTCGGACTGCGACTGTGCGACGCATCTCTTTTACCGGCGGGATATGCCGGAGGACGAAGTCCTTCAGGCATTTTCACGGTTGCAGCTTACCGCTCACATCCATAACCTTTCAGAAGACACGGGAGTTACGCGGGGGCAGTTTTGTTTAGAATAATCACGGAGCACCACTGAAATTTCCGTGGTTACTCCAAGTACCTCCGAATTTGCAGAAATTGAGGCCAATGAAAAACAGGATTGATTTTTTTTATCCCAGAATATCGCCGACTGCCAGATAATGCCCGTTCACCAGCTCAAATCCCGGCAGTTCCTTCTTTCCCTCAGGTTTCGCCGACAAAATACAGATTGCCCCGGCTCCGGTCATCACCACCGGCCCTTTTTTCTTCAGCACATCCACGACTTCGCCGGGTTCTCCTGCATAATGCCCGGATACCAGTTCACTGCGGTATATTTTCAGCAGTTTTCCGTCCGGCAGTTTTGTATTTGCACAGGGTGCAGGAGACAGTCCCCGGATGCGGTTGTGCACAACTCCTGCGGGTAGTTTCCACGCAAGCACACACTCCTCCTTTCTGATTGCGGGGGCATATGTTGCCTTCGCATGATCCTGCGGAACCGCACAGACACCGCCGCAGGCAATACTATCCAGTGCCTCAACAAGCGCCTCGGCTCCAAGCTCAGCGAGGCGGTCGTGCACCTCGCCGAACGTGTCATCTCCGCCGAGCGGCAGGGATTTGGAGAGAATCACGTCGCCTGCGTCCAGCTCACTGGTAATATACATAATCGACACACCCGCCTCCTCATCACCATTCAGAACAGAATACTGCATCGGCGCTGCTCCGCGATAGCGGGGCAGCAGAGAACCATGAATATTGATCGTCTTATGCGGCGGCAGATTGATGATCTCATCAGGAATCATCATCCCAAACGCCACAACAACGGCAATGTCCGGCGACAACCCCGCAAGATCAGCATACAGCTGCGGATCTTTGAATGATTCCGGCTGAAACACCGGTATGTTGTGGGCGAGAGCGAACTCTTTCACCGGGGAGAATGCGATTTTATTACCGCGTCTGTTTGGTTTATCGGTCCGGGTTACGACGCCCACAATCTCATGACGTCTGGCGACTGCTTCCAGTGCCGGCAGTGCATATGCCGGTGTTCCCATAAACAGTACTCTCATGTTTGCTCCTCCGGTTTCGTCTGATTCGCCAGCTGGTCCAGATCGCGTGCGATCATCCTTCGGGCAATCGGCGTGATCCGATCTACGAACAGAACACCGTCCAGATGATCGAACTCGTGCTGAAATACCCGTGCCGGATAATCTTTTAGCTCCTCTTCCACGGTCTCGCCGGATTCGTTCTGATACCGAACGGTGATTCGTTTCGGCCGTCTGACACGTTTGTGAATGCCCGGCACCGAGAGGCATCCTTCTTCCATCTCGGCTGTTGAGTTTCCGAACGAGAGAATTTCGGGGTTGATGACTTTGCGGACTTTGTCTCCTGCGTCCATGACAAAGTAGCGGAATGGTTGTCCTATCTGCGGTGCGGCAAGACCGACGCCGCGGTTTTCCCGCATAAACGGAACCATTTCGTCCAGCAGACCATACAACTCCGGTGTGATTGTGTCAACCGGCGCGGCTGTGTCTGCGAGGACTTTTTCCCCGTAAATATAGACCCGCATAATGATGGTATGTTGGGCGGCGAACTACATCAACTCTGCGGAAATTATCAGAATCTCTGCAAAATGGGACCTTTATTGTTCTTCGCGGCAATGTAGTTATTACGAGGGCTGTCTGTTGGCACGATGATGATCACGAACGACCACAAACATACAGTAATGGTGGTCTACGTCGTATAGTATAGATCCGGAATTTGATTCGTTCCTTCTCCGCCAGTGTTATGAGGCGGAGTTCACTGAACTTTGATACACCCTCCCCCAAGGTGATTTTATGATAAAAAGCGATTCTTTCCCCTCCCCTGACTCCCCGCAGGAATTCGGCATTGATCTTGCCGAGTTTCTGACACCGATCGAGCACACGCCGGTTGATCTTGCCCTCCTTCCCCCGGACGGGCAGCTGTTTCCGGCGGTGTTTTATCTGCATGAAAAGATTACTGATTCTGTCCAGCAGGTACATCTTGCGCTTGTACGGCTGAATGCTTCTCCGAAGGGACCGCAGATATTCCGGCAGGACGGGCGTCTTGTCCGTGTTGTCCGGACTGAGGAGGATACCTACGCGGTTGTTCCTCTGGACCGGAACCGCCTGCGTCTGGTTCTGTCGGAGGCAGGGACGTGGAAGCGGTTTTTGAAGGATGGTATTGCCGAGCCGGATAATGCTCTGCTGGATGCGGCGGTTGCTGCGTCGCCTGACCGATATTCGCAGATTCCGGTACTTTCGGGTTTGTATTCGGGTGCTCTCCTCCGGGCTGACGGTTCAGTTGCGTCTGCGGAAGGTTTTGATGCTGCGTCCGGATTTTTTCTGACTGCCTCGTATTCGCTGCCGCCGGTGCCTGATCATCCGACCGCTGAGGATGTGCGTTTTGTCCGCGAGATGTTTGCGGATATTTTCGATGAGTTTTTGTTTGCAGGCTCTGCCGACGCTGCAAATGCGGTTGCGGCACTGATGACGGCAGTTCTTCGTCCGACAATGCAGGGTCCGGTTCCTATCTGGGCGATTGATAAGAATACGCCGCGTGCGGGCGGGAGTCTTCTGGCGCTGGTTGTGGGTGCTCTTGCAGAAGGGGTGGTTCCGGTTGTGTATGCGGCGAGCCGCAGGAAGGATGAGATGGAGAAGATTGTTCGGATGGCGGTCCGCGAGGGATCAAGGTATGTGATTTTTGATAATGTGGTTGCGGGGGCTGACTGGACGCCTGAGGTTCTGCTTTCGGCGACTTCCGGGTCGGGACGTGTGTTGTCCCGGAATATGGGGACGTTTACGTCGTTTTCCGGCAGGACTCCGGCGTTTTTTGTGGTGAACGGGGTGCATCTGGATATCCGGGCGGATGTGACGGGCAGGATGTTTCTGGTGCGTCTTGCTGCGCCGAAGGCGTGGCAGGAGATTACGTTTCGGCGGACAAAGACGGAGCTTTTGGAGCTTGCCGCGGCGATGCATCCGCAGGCGGTATGGGGCGTTGCGGTTCTGCTGCGCAGTTGGCGTGACGCTGGTGAGCCTGCGTTCCAGCTCGCGTCCGGGAATTTGTCGGAGTATCCCGAGTGGCTGAGAATCGTGGGCGGTGCTCTTGCGCACGCCGGTTATTCGGAGGTTCTGGCAAATCAGGGTGAGATGCAGACGGAGGAGAATGCGGCGGATGCGGATGGTGCTGATCTGCTTGCGGCGCTGTATGCGGTGTTTGGGGAGGAGCGGTTTTCGGCAAAGGCTCTGCTGAAGGTTCTGCTTGAGGAAGGGGCCGCCCGCAAACGCGGGGAAGGCTATGACGGTCTGCTGAATTATGCGGATGAGGGGATGATCCGCTCGGCGGTTACGGGAACGCTGTCTTCGGTGAAGGTGGGGATGTGGTTGAAAGGGTATGTGGGGACGCGGTTTGCGGGGGCTGCGTGGTATGTGGAGAAGGCAGATCAGCGAAAAGGAAATCAGCGGATGTATTCCCTGATTCCTATGGGGAGTCAGGCAACTCTGTGAGGAGGGTGCCGGTCTTCCATCAATCTATTTTTGTGATTTTTGAGTTATTGTTGATTCCAGCGCGTTTGCTTGCATTACGCCAACCTGTCAACCTTTTGACTGATCTGCTTTTATTTCTTTGGGGCTATTGGTTGTGATAATTAGTATCTTTGATTATAGTATTCAGTCTCACTTTTGGTTGGCAGGTTGGCATAGTTCTTTTAATGACTTCAAAATCAAATATTCAGGGCGGATAACTCTCTGTTAATGAATGTATGAGTGGCAAGAATATGAATAGTACGTATCAGGTCGTTCAGAATGCATGGTTGCTGTTCTTTCTCTCTTTTTACTCTATTGTTATCCCTATTCCTCGATGATGATCCATGATCAATAAGTTATTTATCATATGTGAACTTATCCTCAATCATGGCTGGTCTCTCTAAAACGGAATGGGAAGCTTTGAAAAAGCGACATGGTAACAAATGCCTGCTTTGTGGTACTCCTGACAAAGATGGAAAACTCTTGGAAAAAGCACATTTGATGGCAAAATCCAAGGGAGGCACACAATATGTCCCACTCTGTCCAACCTGCCATACTAAATTTGACAAAAACATGTTAACTACATCTCAACTTAAAAAATTGGGATTGACACCTGAAACGTATAAGAAAGTCCAACCAAAGAAATCCACATCGAAATCATCATCTTCAACCCAAGATTTATTCGGACTGCAACCCCTCCCCAGAAAAATTCGTACTCAAAAATCTTCTGGTGGTATGATTGATTTTGATGATTTGTTCAAATGAACGGTGATAATACATGGCAAAAAATACTGGTGATGGCTACCGCTCTGGTGCGGTAGGTAGTAAAAAACGTGGAAATCCAAGAACTCAGGTTGTAACACCCGGTGGCTATCGGAAACGAGATGGAAACACTGGGCAGTTTATGGCTGGTAAAAAAGATGGAGGTCCATTTAAAGGAGTGAGAAAGGAATAATTTACTTTTTGTGATGCATGGCTACACTTCCTTGTTTATCCTATTGTGGGGATCCTCAGTTTCCCAAGAAAGCGAATCGCTCCATCGATGGAGCTTTACGGCCAAATTTGATTAAATTCAGATTTGGTGCTGCTGGAGATCGTTATCCGATTATCGTCAATTATCAGTGGGATTGCGACATGGATCAGTGGTATCCCATTCATATTGATCTTCGATGGGTGGTTCAGTCCCGAGTTCCCGAAAAACACTTCACATTGCATTCTGATCGTATAATACATGTTGCCAGATCGCATCATTACGAGCAAAACGTGGAAGAGTTCTGTGGCAAGAATCGCCATATAATTATATCAGTATATCCGGCTGAACCTGTTTACGATGAGTTCCGCCGTTGGTATGGATTATCTGATCTGACCCTTCGCTAACGTATCTCAAGATACTCTTATTTTTTCTCACACAATAATATGTACTTCGTGCCCTCTCACTTTTTCCAAGCCGTCATCTTCGATCTCGACAACACTCTGCACAGCCTGATCGCCGCCCGCATCTGTGCAGCAGAAGCCCTGGCTGTCCATCTTAACGACCCTTCAGGAGAACTTACCCTGCGGTTTTTGAACGGCGACAAACCAACCCTCGTTACCGACACACTCACACCGTATCTCACCGAATGCGACACTCTTTCTGAAGAGCTTCTCACCACCTGCCGCCGGCTCTACTTTTCCGTCGAACGCAACTGTCTGGAACCGTTTACCGGCATCACCGAGCTCCTTACCACCCTGCAAACCGCCGGAGTCCGGCTTGCTGTCATCACCAACTCACAAGAAACCGATGCCCGCGACCGCCTGAAGACCCTCGGCCTTACCGAGTACTTCGAGCACGTTGTGACGCCGGAAACCTTCGGCGTCAAAAAACCCGACCCCGTCGTCTATCAGAAAACCCTTGACCTGCTCGGCGTCACCGCCGCGGATGCCGTCATGATCGGCGACCGGCTTGATCGCGACGTATTTCCTCCGCAGGAGATAGGCATGCGGGCAATACACGCCGCATACGGCTCCTTTGAGAAAGAAGGGCCTGTTGCGGTACGGGGTGTGGAAGAACTACGGAGGATACTCGATCATATCACCGTCTAAGGATGCGATGAAATGGCTGGAGCATTTTAAAGATGCAAACTTCGGCTATCATCCCAGTTAACCCCAGAAAGCACCCGGCTGTCAGGAAAAACCGGGTGATGTCTCGGTGCAAACATGATTGTAACAGAGCGATTACAGACAGCTGAAATAGAATGGATGCTATCTTTTTCCGGGATATCATATTTAAATCATTTGGAAATCTGCGGGTTTTTTCAGATATGAAATTCCGTGTACTCTGGATATATTTCAAAACAAAGAGAAATAATCGTCGGAAAGATATGTAATGGATATGTAACTAGGGCCCCCCGCTTCTCATCCCCAATATGGAAGATATTTTCGATTTCTTGGTGATCTCCCTTCCCCTTCCGGATCCTGAATCTTGATCAATCCTTTTTCCTGTGTCTGTTTCAGGATTTTCGATGCAAGCGGGTAATTTTTCTCCTCTATCCCCAGTCGATTTCGCAGAGTCGTATTCGTCATGTACTCCCGCTTCACGTAGCACAAACAACTGTGCTGATAGCAAGCCCTGACTTTATCCTGCTGCCCCATTTCCCCCAACGCCTCATACGCAAACATCGTCACCCGGAAATACCTGTCCCCCTCTTCAAAATCCGGTGCGGGCAGCTGGTAATCCTCAATCACCATAATCGCACGATCCACTCCACTTCCCCGTTCCTCACACATCCTCATTCTCCGCATCAATCGTGCCAGACGTTCATTTCGGGAGCGCGGTGCACAATCAATCAAACGGTCAATTGCAACCAGTGGCTTACCCGGATTCACAATCTCCATCCTCTTGGAAAACAGTTCCACCATTGGGCTGACACCTGTCTCAGAAAAATCCTGATGAATCACCGCATTTGCCAGAAATTCACGTATTGCCACGGTAGGATACATCTTTGCATCCTTGCGGAGAGCTCCTTCAATAATCTCATTTGATGGCAACTGATCCTCAATTATCGCAATTGCTCTCTGAAAGGAAATAGCATATCCTTCAGGTAAAACCCACTCTTTCTTGGCATGCAAACGATCCGAACCGGAGTAGAGAATAATTCTCAACATTTTTCGTCCCAAATTTTGGAATTGGTCCAGATTCCTCGCAAAAAGAATCGCACCAAGATTCATAATACTATAGCGGTTTCCGACCCGTCCAATCAGATTTTCCTGACATAACCGCTCCATCTGGGCATCCTGTGTCTCCGGCAAAGGAAGCTCCAGCAACGAAAACACCTGCGGAACGTCAAGAATCTCATACACCTCATTCAGGGTGAGATTATCCTCAGCAGTATCCGCTTCAAATCTTCTCTGCTCCAGTTTCCTCCACAATTGCCTCTCCATGAGTGGATAATCATCCAGACGTCCGGTTGTGGTATCCACCCGAATATATTTCACCTTTTCAAAACTCACCGGCTGAAGATATGCTGCCGGGATCTCAAAAATCACAACCTGCTTCCCTTCCAGAACAAGTTCCCGGACCTCAATATTTAATCTTGGAGTAAGAAGACGGATAAGCCAGGGGATCAGATCCTCGTTTCCCTCGCCCTTTGCGAATTTTGGGCGAAAAGTGGTCCCCACAATATTGTGTGTTTTGTCATCCACGCCATATATGAGATAACCATGCGTCTGATCCGCAAGTGTCGCTGCATTGCTTAGTGCAGATATATCTCTTCCAATCTTTCTCGGCTCTGCATAACTTGTTTTAAAATCGTAGAAGGTATCTTCTCGCCCATTTCTACAGAATCCACGTATTAGTTCGGATAACGTTTCTGTTTTCATGATTCGTTTGATCCTCCTACCTGCACACGTATGTGTTGTATTTGGCATATGTTATGTATTTGTGTTCATATCCCCGGTTTCTGTTACGCATAGTTCTGATATATATTCGTTATGTTACCGGAATATTCGGGGTAACAAAAAAATCTCCTGCTAAGTCCCAGATTCGACCTTTTGGCGTAAATCTCAGAGTTTTGTATGTAATGGATATGTAATACCTCCCTTGCCCAAATCACTATCTATCATCACCTCCAACATATACAGACATTATACCTGAGGGAACAATACCGTGATACGACAGTCCCGTTCAAGCAATACGCAAACAGAGGTCAGGAAGA
>CAZABQ010000070.1:0-10154 GCA_964483485.1 uncultured Methanomicrobiales archaeon | reverse complement strand
ACATGGCAATGAGCACAATGTATCCAAAATACTCCACGAAGATGGAGAATGACACTATAATCATGGAGCAGCGTCTCCTGAAGAAAGTGTCCAACCTCGTGTTAAACACGACCAAATGTACCGGATGCGGTATCTGTTCTGAAGTCTGTCCCAAGGATGCAATCATTCTTGGTCTGGTCGGTGCAGTCTGCCGCGGTGCCGTCACCGACGATGCCGCGATTTCCGTAGACCCCGCAAAGTGTTCCTACTGCGGTGTCTGTACTATCATGTGTCCGTTTGACGCCCTTGAGGTCAGAGTTGACGGTGAACCGAGCCTTCCGATTAAGGATCAGGAAGGTTTCCCGGAGTATGACTTCACCGCTGAGATTGACGAAAACAAATGCGTCCGCTGCACCACCTGCAGTGAGGCATGTCCCCGTGATGCCATCGTCCGCAACACCCCCGTCTATGAAGGCGAGATTGCTGACGGTGTCAAGCGTCAGGCCGCCCTTGACGCCGTGACCACGCTTGTCGTCGACAAGGAAAAGTGCAGTGTTTGTGGTATCTGCGCCTCCCTCTGTCCGGCACTGAAGATCAAGCGCATTCCGTTTACTGCTGAGCACGTTGGCTCTGCCGGCGAGGTCGTCTGGGACGTTTCCCTCTGCAACGCCTGTCAGGTCTGTGCAACCGCCTGTCCGGACGATGCCATCACCGTTGAGCGTGTGGTAAATACCGACAGCAAGCTGCCTGGGAACGTTGTCATTGACAAGGAAACCTGCATTACCTGCAGCTGGTGCGAGAAAGTCTGCCCTGAAGAAGCTGTTACTATTAAGAAGTTCTTCGACGGTGAGATTGTATTCAATGCTGACAAATGTCCCGGTGGCTGTTCCACCTGTGTTGACATCTGCCCGTGCAATGCTATCTATCTGCCGACCCCTGTTCCTGCTCTTCAGTTGAAGAAAAACAGCATCGAGCCGACAATTGCCGTCAACTCTGATCTCTGTATCCTTTGCGGTGCCTGCGTCAACGCATGTCCGTCCGAAGATGTCATTACCATCAAGCGTACCGGCATCCACGTCAAGGGTCCGGAGACTGACCTGTACAAAACCATTGCTGCCAAACTGTGTGTTCCGCGTTCCTCCAAAGTTCGGGAAGACAAGTTCGGCCAGGTCGAATTAAAACCTCTGGAGTAAAAAAATGGCAAGTGCAAAAGCATACAAAGATGCAGCGTTATCAAAGCGCCTTGCAGATCGGTATTACCGCCCTGCTCAGGACTCCGACCCCTCCTTCGTCGGCGACGTCGAGAAAATCAGCGGCACCGAAGCCCACCTGTGTTACCAATGTGGTACCTGTACCGGCTCGTGTCCGTCTGCCCCCCGCAGCAGCTACCGTATCCGGAACTTCATGCGGCGAACCAACCTGGGTTTAAAGGACGTCAGCCTGAACGACCCTGACCTCTGGCTGTGCACCACGTGCTACACGTGCAGCGACCGTTGTCCCCGCGACTTAATTCCGACCGACGTCATCATGGCAATGCGGAACATGGCCGCCTCGCAGGGCATTCTCCCGAAGAACATGCTCGGCACGGTCAACTTCATCTACCAGACCGGTCACGGTGTCCCGAACAGCGACGCCAACCGTGCCGCAAGAGTAAAACTCGGCCTTGAACCCGAACCGGAAACCACCTCCAAATACCCCGAATATCTGCCTGCGATCCGTAAAATCCTTGAAGCCTACGGAACCAAACAGCTCGCAGACAAAGTTCTTGCGGAGGGTCAGTAATGTCAGGAAACAATCATCAATTCGCCTTCTTCCTCGGCTGCATTGCACCAAACCGGTATCCCGGCATTGAATCTGCAGCCATCCGGACCGGCAAAAAGCTCGGCATCGACCTTGTCCCGTTAAAGGGCGCATCCTGCTGCCCTGCCCCAGGCGCCTTCGGCTCCATCGACCTGAACGTCTGGTACGCCATGGCCGCCCGCAACCTGGTTCTTGCCGAACAGATGGGCATGGACATCGCCCTGATTTGCAACGGCTGTTACAAATCCATCTGGGAAGTCAACCACAAATTACAGCACAACGACGAACTCCGGGACGCCGTCAACGAAGTCTTAAAAGAAGTCGACATGGAATACAAAGGCACCATCAACGTGTACCACCTTGCCGAACTCTACTACAACGACGAAATCTGCGGTCTCGACCGCCTGAAAGACAGCGTCAACACCCCCCTTAGCGGCGTCAAGGTTGCCTGCCACTACGGCTGCCACCTGCTGAAACCGCGAAAAGACCGTGAGTTCGCAGGCTCCGTCATCGGCGACACCGAACACCCGACCTGGTTCGAAGAACTCGTCGACGCTCTTGGCGCCGAAGCCGTCGAATACCGCAACAAAATGCAGTGCTGCGGTGCCGGCGGCGGTGTTCGCGGTTACGACATCGCCCACGCCCTCGACATCACCAACGAAAAACTGATCAACATGACCGACGCCGGCGCCGAAGCAATTGTCGACACCTGCCCGTTCTGTCAGCTGCAGTTTGACCGCGGTCAGTATGAGATCCACGAAAAATTCGGTGTCGACTGGAATCTGCCGGTCCTTCACTTCTGTGAAATGCTCGGCCTTGCCCAGGGCATGAGCCCTGTTGAACTCGGCCTTGACCTGCACCAGATCTCCTGCAACCCATTCCTTGACAAGATCAACGGAGGTCAGTAACAATGGTATACTCTGGTAAAAAAGCCTGTGAAGCAGGCGCTGCCCCAGTTGAACCGCGCATCGGTGTCTTCATCTGCCACTGCGGAACAAACATCGCCGGCTCCATCGATGTTCCGGCCGTCAAAGAATACGCAGCAACCCTGCCGCACGTCGTCGTCTCTGAAAACTACGCCTACATGTGCTCGACCCCCGGTCAGAACATGATCCATGACGCAATCGAACAGAACCACCTCACCGGTATCGTCGTTGCAGCATGTACCCCGCGTCTTCACGAACCCACCTTCCGTACGGCAACCGCCAACGGCGGCCTGAACCCATTCCGGTTCGAAATGGCCAACATCCGTGACCAGGGCTCCTGGGTTCACATGCACGACTGGGAAGGCGGCACCGACAAAGCCAAGGACGCCGTCCGCATCGCCGTTGCCAAAGCAACCATGCTGGAAGACCTGTATCCGATGGCCGTCCCTGTTGAGCACCGTGCCATGGTCGTAGGTGCCGGAGTCGCCGGTATCCAGACGTCCATGGACCTTGCCAAAGCCGGTATTGAGACCTATCTCATTGAGAAGGAACCAACCATCGGCGGCCGCATGTCCCAGCTCGATAAGACGTTCCCGACCCTTGACTGTTCCCAGTGCATTCTCTCCCCGAAGATGGCCGAAGCCGGACGTATGCCCGGTATCAAACTCTACACCCTCGCCGAGGTTGAAGCCGTCGAAGGATACATCGGTAACTTCGACGTCACGATCCGCCGCCACGCCCGCGGTGTCCTTACCCCCGCCGAAGCTGCGGCAAAAGGCATCGTCGGCGGCGGCTGTACCGGCTGCGGTGACTGTGCCCAGGTCTGTCCGGTTGTCAAACCGAACACCTGGGAATTCGGCATGGCTCCGCGCAAGGCAATCTACATCCAGCACGCCCAGGTCGTCCCGCTTATCTACACGATCGACTTCGACGCCTGTGTGAAATGCGGCCTTTGTGAAACCGCCTGCGGTACCAAGAAGGCAATCGACCTCAACATGCAGGACGAGCTCTTCACCGTCAAGGTCGGAACCGTCATCCTTGCCACCGGTTACGAAACCTTCCCGATCGAGGAGAAGAAAGAGTGGGGTTACAAACTCTACGACAACGTCATCACCTCGCTTGAGTTCGAACGGTTAATCTGTGCATCCGGACCCACCATCGGCCACCTCGTTCGTCCGTCCGACGGCGAGACCCCGAAATCCGTCGGTTTCGTCCTTTGTGCAGGTTCCCGTGACAACACCGGTATCGGCAAACCATACTGCAGCCGTTTCTGCTGCATGTACTCGCTGAAACACGCCCATCAGGTCATTGAAAAGATCCCCGGCTGTAAAGCCTACATCTTCTACATGGACATCCGTTCCTTTGGTAAGGCATACGAGGAGTTCTACTACCGTATCCAGCACGAAGGTGCAAAGTTCATCCGCGGTCGTGTAGCTCAGGTCCAGGAACTGCCGAACAAGAACCTGCTGGTCGTTGCCGAGGATACGCTTCTTGGCATGCCGGTTGAGATTGAAGTCGACCTTGTCGTTCTCGCAGCAGCGGTCCAGCCGACCGCCGAGACCGAACACGTTCGCCGACTCTTTGGTGTCTCCTGCTCTGCTGACAAGTGGCTGCTTGAAGCCCACCCGAAACTTGACCCGTGCGGAACTACTACTGCCGGTGTCTATCTCGCCGGTGTCTGTCAGGGTCCCAAAGACATTCCTGACACGGTTGCGCAGGCAGAAGGTGCGGCGTCTGCTGCATCCATCCCGATTCACTCCGGTCAGGTCGAACTTGAGCCGTACTATGCCCAGTGTGTTGAAGCACTCTGTGCAGGATGCGGTATGTGCGTTGGCCAGTGCCCGTACTCTGCTCTGTCGATGATCGTCAATGACGAGGGTCGCACGGTTATGACCGTGACTGCGGCAAAGTGTAAGGGCTGCGGTACCTGCGGCGGATTCTGTCCAGGCGGCGCAATCCGTATGCAGCACTTTACGAGCCCGCAGATTCTTGCCCAGATTGATGCGTTCTTCCTGGGAGGTGACCAGTAACATGGCTGACGAGTGGAAACCCAAGATTATCGGTATCATCTGCAACTGGTGTTCTTATGCCGGAGCAGACGGTGCGGGTTCAGCCCGTACCCAGTACCCGCCGGACATCCGTATTGTTCGCGTGATGTGTACCGGACGTATTGACACGCTCTTTGTCCTCAAGGCATTCGCTGACGGGGCAGACGGTGTTCTCGTGTCCGGCTGTCACTTCGGTGACTGCCACTACCTTGCAGGAAACTTCAAGGCGGCAAAGAGAATGTTCCTTGTAAAGAGTATTATGCAGAACATGGGTCTGGAACATAAACGCTTCAGAATGACCTTTGTGTCCGCATCAGAAGGTGCAAAGTGGGCAGTTGTGGTCTCGGATGTTATCAATACGGTTAAAGAGATCGGACCAAGCCCCATTGCAGCAGAAAGAAAGAGAAGAGGTCTTTAAAATGGCAGAAGGAGAATACTCCCCACTACCAAAACTTTTTCAGAAGGAAAACTTCGAGGACTGGTCTAAGCCGCACATTGTCGGTGCAACCACCGAATATTCCTCACTCCTCAAACTTCAGGCAATGAAGGAAGGGGGAAAGAGAAAATATGGCGACGGTATCATCGTCAGCGTAGTCACCTGCACAGAAATCAAGCAGGGTGTTGCAATAGAAACCGGAAAGACATCTTCGAAGTACTTCGATGCATGTTCAATCATTGAACTCCACGAAGACGACTTCAAAGCACTCGGAATCAACCACAACACCAACGTCAGAGTTACCAGCGCAGCAGGAAGTGTTATTCTCAAAGCAGTTACCACTTCTCAGAGTCTGTATCCGGGACTGGCGCACATCCCGATGGGACCGTGGGCAAACATTGTTGTTCCGGCATACACGTACTCAACAGGTGAGCCGTGCTTCTGCGGTTTTGACTGTCTTATCGAGCCAGCTCCGCAGGAAAAAATCGAGAAAGCTGTAAAACTCATGCACGAAAAATGTGGTCTGAAATATGTAGGAGATCCACACTATGACTAAAACAATTAAAAACGTAATCTGTACATTCTGCGGTACACTTTGCGATGATCTTGAAGTCGACGTCACCGATGACGGAAAGAAGATTGAACAGGTCAGGAATGCCTGTGCAATCGGAGCAGAAAAATATCTCCACGTTGGCAACCCGGGTCGTGTAGTTGTTCCGCGTATGCGTCAGGCTGATGGAACCTACAAGGATGTTTCCTACGACGAAGCAATCGACTTCGCTGCAAAGACACTCCTCAAAGCAAAGAAGCCGTTATTCTATGGATGGTCATCCACCAATTGTGAAGCAATTGCCGCAGGTAACGTACTTGCAGAGAAGACCGGTGGTGTCATCGATAACTGTGCAACTGTCTGCCATGGATCCTCTCTCCTTGCAATTCAGGATACCGGAGTTCCGTCCTGTACCCTTGGTGAGGTTAAGAACCGTGCTGACCGTATCATCTTCTGGGGATGCAACCCTGCCCACGCTCACCCGCGTCACATGTCCAGATACTCTATCTTCCCCCGCGGATTCTTCACCGCAAAGGGTCAGAAAGGAAGAAAGATCATCTGTGTTGACTGCCGTGAAACTGACACTGCAAAAGTTGCAGATGCATTTGTGCGCATTAAACAGAGTTACGACTACGAAATCATTGATGCATTCAGAACCGTTCTCCGCGGTGAGGAAATCCCTGCAGAAGTCGGCGGAGTTCCAGCTGAAAAGATCAAGGAAGTCATTGACATCCTCAAGTCCGGTCGTTTCGTAACGCTCTTCTTTGGTATGGGTCTTACCCACACGCTTGGAAGAAACCACAACATCGACGAGGCAATCAACTTTATCCGTGACTTAAACGACCACACCAAAGCAGTGCTCATTGCAATGCGCGGTCACTACAACGTTACTGGTGCCGGTCAGGTTCTCGGATGGCAGTATGGTTATCCGTTTGCATGCGATCTGTCAAGACTGACGACTGCACGCCACAACCCTGGAGAGACCACCTCTGTGGACTTACTCATCCGTCACGAAGTTGATGCATGCGTAGTCATTGCAAGCGATCTTGCCGCTCACTTCCCGTTCGAGGCAACCAGAGTCATGTCGACCATTCCGACGATTACCATCGACCCGCATATCAGCATGTCTACTGAACTCTCGGACCTCCATATTCCTGTCGCAATCGTCGGTGTTGAAGTCGGCGGATGCTGTTACCGTATGGATAACGTCCCGATTGAGACCCGCAAGTGTGTCGATGCACCGGAAGGAGTCCTTGAAGATGAGGAACTCTTCAAACGCATTTCCCAGAGAGTCGATGAGATTCTTGCAGAGAACGGTGTAAAGGATGCATCTGAGTATCTTGCAAAAATTGAGCAGGAGACCTGAATATGACAGAAATTATCATTAAAAATGGTCACGTGTTCGATGCAGTAACCGGTCACAAAGGCGATGTCGCTGATGTCTGCATGAAAGACGGCAAGATTGTTGACAAAGTCAGCAGTTCCGCAACCGTCATTGATGCAACCGGCAAGACTGTTATGGCAGGTGCACTCGATGTGCACACCCACGTTGCAGGTCCGAAGGTTAACCTTGGACGCTGGTACCGCCCGGAGGATAAGTTCCGCCTTGGCGAGCGCTGCTCTGCACGGGTCGACCCGAAGACGAAGATCGAGGGTGGTTTCTCGATTCCTACTGTCTACAAGACCGGATATGAGTACGCCCGTATGGGTTTCTCCTTCCTGATGGAAGCCGCCATGCCGCCACTCTACTCACGTCACGTGCACGAGGAGATTCGCGACACCCCGATCGTCGATGAAGCAGCAATGCCGGTATTTGGCAACAACTGGTTTATGTTCGAGTACCTGAAGAATGGCGAAATTGACAATGCAGCAGCATATGTTGCATGGATGCTCCGCCAGACCAAAGGATACGGTATTAAGTGTGTGAACCCGGGAGGATCTGAGGCATGGGCCTGGGGTCTGAACTGTATGACCATCAATGATCAGGTGCCGTACTTTGAAATTACGCCCAAAGAGATCATTGCAGGTCTTATCACCACAAACGAAGAGCTGCACCTGCCGCACTCCGT
This sequence comes from uncultured Methanomicrobiales archaeon, assembly GCA_964483485.1. GTDB lineage: Archaea > Halobacteriota > Methanomicrobia > Methanomicrobiales > Methanocorpusculaceae > Methanocorpusculum. Next base: position 2,346 of record CAZABQ010000070.1, on the reverse strand, counting down.
GCACCTGCACTCCAACAACCTGGGTAACCCGGGCAACTACCAGACGACTCTTGACTCACTGAAGATTGCAGAGGACTTTAAGGCTAACAACAACCTTGGTCGTAAGACTGTTCTGCACCACACTCACATTCAGTTCCACTCCTACGGCGGAACCGGATGGGGTGACTTCGAGTCCAAGTCCAAGGAAGTCATGGACTACGTCAACAAGACTCCGCAGATCTCTATCGACTCCGGTAGCGTCACTCTTGACGAGACCACGACGATGACCGCTGATGGTCCGTTCGAGTACCACCTTGGTGCACTGAACCACCTGAAGTGGGGTAATGTGGATGTCGAACTTGAGACCTCTTCCGGAGTTGTTCCGTATGTGTACGACCCGAAAGTAAAGGTCTGTGACATTCAGTGGGCAATCGGTCTTGAGGTTCCACTGTTCGCAAAGGATCCAATGCGGACCATGATCACAACCGACCACCCGAATGCTGGTCCGTTCACCCGCTACCCGCGTCTCTACGCATGGCTGATGGACAAGACGTATCGTGACGATCTTCTCAACAGCTTCAAGTATGCAACCAAAGTCATCGACGCAACCTACCTTGCAGAGATTGACCGTGAGATCAGCCTCTACGAGCTGTCCCAGATGACCCGTGCAGGACCTGCACAGGTTCTTGGTCTGTCTGGCTCCATGGGCGGTCTTGCACCAGGCATGCATGCAAACGTTGCAGTTTACAATATCAATCCTGACAACATCCAGAAGGGTATTGAGCTTGAGAAGGCACTCGCAAAGTCTGCATACTTCTTCAAGGACGGCGTGAAGGTTGTTGAGAACGGTGTTGTTCTTGAAGCCGACCCGGTCGTTAAGAAGACCTACTGGGTCAATGCAAAGGTACCTGAGAACAAACAGGTCATGCACGATATCAACGAGAAGTTCCTGAAGTATTACAGCGTCAACCTTGGCAACTACGAGGTTATTGATCACTATGCTCCGCATCAGGAGATTATCGAGGTGTAAGAGATGAACACGGTAACCATTAAGTTAAAGAAAGTCCCTGGCCTCTACCTCGAATGCGAGAGTGTTACTCCGGACAAGTTTGCCGGAAAGTCCCTTGAGACTATTGCAGCACTTCCGTGTTCGGAAGGTAAATCCAACTACACGCTTGGTGAGTGGTTCGAGATCTCCGGAGCTGCCGGTGCAACCGCAGCAGAGACGAAGATCGAGGTCTTTGGTCCTGGAACCTCCAAGTGTAAGTACTTCGGTGCATGGATGAGCGCTGGTGAAGTTGTTGTCAACGGAACCGCAGATATGTTCACGGGTGCATGGATGACCGGTGGCAAGCTCCACATCAAGGGAGATGTCCGTTCCTTCTCCGGCCTTCAGATGAAGGGCGGAGAGATGCTCGTTGACGGTCGTGCCTGGAACTACCTTGGCGCAGCATATCGCGGTGACTGGCGTGGAATGCAGGGCGGTCTCATCCGTATTAAGGGTGATGCAGGCTCTGATCTTGGTACGTTCATGAATGGTGGAACCATCATTGTTGAGGGTAACGCTGATATTCATGTCGGTACTCACGCAGAAGGCGGAACCATCATCATCAAAGGCAAGGCTCATCGCCGTGTCGGTGGCCAGATGGTAAAAGGCGAGATCTACGTCTACCACGGCTGTGATGTAATGATGCCCGGTTTCAAGAAGGTTGAGGAGCGGGAGATTGAGGTTGACGGTGACAAGCACGTATTCAATGTGTTCATCGGTGACCTTGGCGAACGCCACCCGAAGAGCAAGGGCGAGATCGTTTACGGCCACCTTTACACTCTGAAGGAGTAAATCCTTCTTTTTTCTTTTTAATTTTTTTATATTAATGTTTAAAAGAGATCTCTACCATACGGTATGGGATAGGAAGAAAACGGAGGCGGAGATGTATGGCAGTTACCACTATCTCTGTCGTAAGCCGTTTTTTTGTTGGTAACACTAATTCGGATATTTTCTTCCACAGTCAGTTTAACCTGATACTGACAGAGCTTTGACGAAGCGGTTGTGTGGGGTTGGGGAGCTGTATTCCCATTTCCGAATTTATGAAGAGCAAATAGAGGGATCGTCTAGGCTGGCAGGCAATGGCATTTGAAACTACCATGACGTGTCCGCAGTATTTTCTTCCAGAGAACGAAGGTCTGAAAGGCACTTCGTTCTATGATTATTATTTATATCTCGTTATCTATATAATGGGTTCTAGAAATCTTTTTATAGTTGTTTATGTAAAAAATTTTGACATTTATTCATATATAAATGATGCGTAATTATTAATTATGTGATATGCAGACACACGTGATCATATCTCTTCAGGTGTCTGTTCC
>CAZABQ010000069.1:0-10249 GCA_964483485.1 uncultured Methanomicrobiales archaeon | reverse complement strand
ATTCATGGGACATTTTGCGTACTATGCCGAGGTTTAATAGTTCAGAAGCCCATGAATCAGTTAGGCAGAACCATACTCATGGCATCTGTCCGGGAGTGATAACATAGTTCGGCACAAAACCACGACACACCTATTCCATAAACCTCCACAGGCATTGTGAGTCAAAATCATCCTCGCACCAGGGCGATCGATATGGTCTGCCAAATAGAATATCATGGAGGAGGAAAATCCCTCCTATCTTTTTTAAAAAAACATGTCCAGCGTCGTCTTCTTCGCTTTCGTTGGATCAAACTCATCCCAGTCCCATCCGAGAGCATCAAAAATCCGGGTAAGCGGAGCCTGAATCGTTTTTTCAAGCATCGTCTCCCAGTCGATCTCAAATGCGCCGTCCGGAATCTGGTCCGGGTATTCAAAACACAGCACATCAGTGTTTGGATACTTTTCCGGATTGTTGGACCGTTTGATATACAGCCGCTTGGGTTTGCTGCCGCGCTTGAAATCGGTACCAAGGTACTCGTTTGAGTACTGCGCCCCCCGGCCGTGAGCGTCAAGAACAGCGTAATCATTCAGAGCTTTATTGATACCGCTTGGAATACCCGCTTTTTCCAGCGGGCATCTGCCGGCACGGTACATCCGCAGAACTTCGGGGAGATACAGATTGACCTCCTCTTTACCGTTGCCTTTGAGGATCATCTCCAGAACCCGTTCCTGCACCTCGCGGGTGATGGGTGCTGAATCCGACCGTTTCATCTCAAAACCCGTGATATCGATCTTATCGACATCCTGCCCCTCTTTCCAGATAAGATGACCGGCATACCGCTTCTTTGCACCGCCCTGGAAAAATCTGCGGTAAATCTTTTCGAATTTAATCGAAAAGAAATTCTGTTCTGCACCAAGAGTATCACGGGCAAAATCGATGTAGCTTGCGTTCAGCTCAACCTCCAGACTTTTGGCAATCGCCATCGACTCTTCCAAAGAAACCTTCGGCAACTGGACGAAACAGGAATCGGTATCCCCGTAGATGACCTCATACCCCCGCACCGTGATGATACCTTTAGTATGTTGAATGATAGCCCTGCCGACCGAGGTCACCGCAGACCCGATATCGCGGTCATACAACCGGAACCGGGCAAATCCCGACACACCGTAGTAGGTGTTCATGATGACTTTCAGCGCGCTCTGCTGCATATCGTAGAGTTTGTACTCGGCCGAGTCGTAGGGGAACGTGTTTCGCAGTTTTTTCCGGTCATCACGTTCGGTCATCAGTTCGCTGATGATACTGCGGGTAAGACCGTCCGGGCTTTTTCTGAATCTGATACCGTTCGGCGCGTGGATCTCGCCGTCCGGAGACTTCGTCTCCGGCGACGCATTCAGGGTCATCATTGCCATCGGATACAGAGATTTCAGATCAAGCACGATCACGTTTTCCCTGACACCTTTACTTGGCGCGAACACCGTCGCACCTTCAAACTCTTCGCCGGTCGGGTTCCCTTTAGAAGGAAGGACGAACTTGTTGTGGGCTTTTCGCAGAATATAGATGTCAATGACATTTGAGGAGTTCAGTGCCTTATCAAGCGGACATCCGACGTAACGCGACACTTCCTGATAGAACTCAATGATGTCGTTTTTCCGGTTGATTCCGACACACAACTCAACATCCTTGAAGTTGTACTCCACCATCTTCAGTGGATCATTGTCCCAGAGATCGCCCAGCGTTCCAGCATAGCGCACTTTCCGCTCGCCCAGTTCATCTTCGGCTATCGCATCAAGGCGGTAGGACTCCTTCTGGCTGCTCTGCATTTTTTTGTAGGCGGTTAAAAGATCGAAGATGACGCGTCCGCGCATGGCATCCCGTTCGGTCGCTCCCGGGAGACGGGCAAACGAATCAGACTTGAAACCGAGGACTTCGGCACGACGGAGAATATAGACCGCATCGAAGTCCGCAAAGTTCCATCCCGAAAGAATATCAGGGTCTTTTTCTGCGATATAGGCGATGAATGCGGAAAAGAGTTCCTTTTCCGTAGGATAGACACAGACCGTGTGACTCTCGCGGACAAAACAGCCGTTGACAAGACCGGGGTTCTGATAGTAGTCAGCGGGTGTTTTGCCGAGCAGGACAAAGCTGGTGTAGTGGTCATCGTACGAGTCGTGACAGGTCAGGCAGGTGATCGGGTCGCGTTCGGGTTCAGGAAATCCGTTACGGTCGTCGCACTCGATATCGCACATACAGACGCGTGGCCGCGAATGAACAACGGCAGGCACGAGGTCGCGGTAACTGCACACCTCAGCCGGAGCAGTCACCCCGCCCGTGAGACCTGCATCGATTAAAAAACGCGTGGCAAACGGAATGTCTGCCTCGTAATGGTGGTAGCGGTCACGCACCACCCGGACGTCGGTCGGTTTCTGCGTGTAAATCCGACGGAGAGGCTCGCCTTTGATGGAGACCGCTTTGTCCTGTGTCACCTCAATGTTATCAGGATGAGGAAGATCTGCTTCTTTTTCCCAGACCCAGAAGTACGGACGGAAGTCCGTTATCTGTAAGTGGTGAGCGTATCCCTCAGCGGTTCTCCCGAAAATATGCACCACCGGCCCTCCCGGCGCGTTGGTGTACTCGGCCTGATTAATGGCAATGCTTACCGGGGCTGTATCTTCCCCGGACATCAGACTCTCCGACAGAGATCACGCAGGAACGCAGCAGCGCTCTGAAGTTTTTCCTGCTCCCAGCTGTCGAACTCCCACGAATCATCGATCTTTGCACCGGCTTTACCAAGAACCGCCGGAAGTCCAATGGCGCAGCCGTCAATTCCGTAGGCGCCGTCAGCGGGAACCGAACAGGTGATGAGGCGGCGCGAGTCGGTTGCGACGTCCTGTATCATGCTGCATATATGATAGGCCGGACCGAACACGGTCCCGGATTTTCCTTTGATAACCGGCATGGACGACCCGCAGATATCGGTGAGAATCTGTTCTCGAACCGGTACCGGAACGTCAATGCCGAGCCGCGAAAAGATCGGAACCTGATGGTCGCCGTGCTCGCCAAGGACACGGGCATCACCGGTAACACCGCAGGACGCAAGAGCCACGCCAAATCTGCGGCTGTCCAAGAGACCGCCAAACCCGAGGATCTGCTCCTGTGAAAGTCCCGTTCGTTTCGCGAAGTACCAGGTGAACGCGTCCATCGGGTTCGTGACAACGATCAAATGACCGCCGAAACCACCAAGCATCTCTGACGCCTCCTTTGCGACCGGCAGGTTTGCATCGAACAGATCGGCGCGGGTTTTGATCGCCGGGGTTCTGGCAGCTCCGGCAGAAAACACGCAGAAATCCGCGTCGCGGATGCGCTTCGTGTCGGTGGACACGGGAATATCCATCGCATGGATGAGATCGAGCTTCTGGGCGGTAAGGATCGGCTCATACATATCGTGCAGAATTATTTCGTCGGCGAGACCGAGAGCGGCTGAAAGGAACGCCACTTCTCCGCCGATCCGTCCGGCACCAAGGCATGCCAGTATTGTCATATCCTGTAGTATTGATCGGAACAGGTTATCAGCATTGGGAAACCTGATCTCGCCCCATCACCGTAATTTCAGAAGGACTCACGGCAAAAAAGAAAAAGAGATTATTCGATGTTTTTCAGGGTATTTTTATCATACCGCGAGATGGTCGCATTTTTCTGGTTCTGATACTTTGCGTCGGGTTTTTTGTCGTAGGGACAGGCACAGCGTTTGGTGACGTAGAAGACGAGCTGACCGACGGGCATACCGGCATAAACACGGACCGGACGGCAGTTGACATTACACATCTCAAGCGTAATGGTACCGGAAAATCCTGCATCGATCCATCCTCCGGTCTGGTGAAGCTCAATTCCCAGACGTGCTACACTGCTCTTTCCTTCGATCGAGGAGACGACGTTGTCAGGAAGAGTAATGGTCTCAAGAGTCTCTGCGAGGACGAACTGCCCGGGCATGATATCAAAATAGGATCCTTTACGCTCGTTTGTATGGGAAAGGATAGTCTCTTTGTTGTAGGGATCAATCACCTCGCCACAGGGCTCATACCAGACAAAATGGTTGCCGAGGCGAATATCCAGAGAGTTCGGCTGTACAAGTGCAGGATCGTACGGGTCCACACCAATAAACCCGCGTTTTATGTGATCCGCAATTTCCCAGTCTACCAGAATCATATCTACTTATACGAACTGTGGGATTATAAAAAAACTGGATGGGTTTTTACTCCCCATCAGTATCTTCGGAGTCATCCTCCGCCTTCGCCGCTGCAAGAGTTGCCGCATCAATGTTGTAGTAATAGTATTCTCCTGCGGCTTTCTGTTCGCGGTCAAGATACGAACCCGGTTTGTTGATACGCGGTCTGCCGGTTTTATCGCGGCGGAACGTGACGCCGAGAAGTCCGAGGAACTTGTTCATGCCGTCCTTCATCTCAAAGGGACCGGTAGCAAGACCGCTCGTTCCCGGAACTCCCTCAAACACCAGAAGGCGTTCACTGATCATATCAATCGTGTACATATCATGGTCGATGACCATGATACCCGCGCCTTTATCCTCAGCCGCACGCTTAATGACCTTCGTTGTCACCAGCCGCTGCTCAACGTCCAGATGCGCACTCGGCTCATCAAGGATATAGAGGTCCGCATCGCGCGAAAGACACAGGGCAATTGCCACCCGCTGGAGTTCTCCGCCCGAAAGGTTGTTTACCTCGGACTGGAGAAGCGGCATAAGACCAAGCGGTTCAAGAATCTCGTGTTGATAGTACGACGAATCAAACCGCTTGGTAGCCTGCCGCAGCAGGAACTCCACCGTATCCGACGTCGCAGCCGTCACATACTGCGGTTTGTAGGACACCGTCACCGTATCGAATTTTTTACCGTCGTCAGGTGTTTCCACACCGGCGAGAAGTTTTGCAAACGTGGACTTCCCAATACCATTCGCACCGACAATACCGAGAACCTCACCGCGCCTGACCTCGCCGCCTTCAACCTTCAGCGTAAATCCCGGGAACGATTTTGTCATCGCGGGAATCTGCATCAGAATCTCGCGTTCCACATCGCTTTCATGACCGCGGGTCTCAAAGACTACCGGATAATCACGGATACGGACATTCTCTTCGGCCACGAATCCTTCAAGATACTGGTTCACACCGATACGGACTCCTTTCGGCCGGGTAATAATACCGAACGCCGCAGGTTTGCCGTAAGCGATGTGCACGGTCTCTGCAACCATGTCGAGGATGGCAATATCATGCTCAACAAGAATTACCGGATGCTCTCCGGCGAGTTCGCGGATCAGTTTTGCCGCAATCATTCTCTGGTAAATATCCAGGAACGGCGTCACTTCATCAAGGAAGTAGAAGTCAGCCTCTTTGGACAACGCGACAGTCAGCGCAACCCGCTGGAGTTCTCCGCCCGAAAGCGTTGAGAGGTCCTTATCGAGAATAGCGTCAAGCGTCAGCTCTTTGGTATAATAGTCCAGCTTCTTACGTTCATCGTTGGAACGAAGCAGATCGCCGACCGTTCCCTTGAAAACTTTCGGGATAAAGTCGATGTACTGCGGTTTAATGGATGCGCGGATCGTTTTTCGGGCGACCTGTTGCAGATAGTCCAGAAGCTCCGTTCCCGCGTAATATTTTAAGATCTCTTCCCACGGCACTTCGCGCTCGAAGATTCCGAGGTTTGGTTTCACCTGTCCGGACAAGATCTTGACCGCAGTAGACTTTCCGATACCGTTTGGTCCGAGAACACCTGTTACCTTACCGGTGACCGGCTGGGGAAGTCCGTAGAGCACGAACGAGTTCGGACCGTAGCGGTGAACCGGGCTGTCCAGCTCTTCGGGCAGCTGGATAATATCCAGAGCCTCAAACGGACATTTCTTGATACAGATACCACAGCCGACGCACAGCTCTTCGGAGATTTCCGCGCGGCCGCTCTCACCGATCTGAATCGTTTCGTCACCGGTCCGTACACGCGGACAGTACGCGATGCACTCCTGTCCGCATTTCCGGGAATGACACCGGTCTTTGTGAACGATGGCAATCCTCATGATATTACTCGGTCAGGAGCGATGTGCTCAGGATGATGGTCCAGGTGAGGTACCAGATAGCAAACGTCATGAATGCCTGATAGAACCAGTCTTTTTTGCCGAGTTTTTTGGTGTCGATCTTGATCAACAGGAAGATAGTTCTCTGAATGATAATCGCAATCAGAAGAATCAGGACACCAAGGATCGGATCTGCCTGAACACCACTTTCAGGGTTCGGGGTTCCGGCAAGGAAGTAGGAGGCAATACCTGCAAAAACACCAAGGACACAGGCAATAAATGTTCGGATAACGCGCTCACTGTGTTCAGCCTTTTTACGCACGATCTTCTCTTCGGGTGTCTCCTTTTTCTTGGGCGGTGCTGTCTGTTTGGGAACTTCCGCAGCGGGGGCGGCAGCCGTTTCTGTCTGGACATCGGTTGTCTCAACCGGAGAAATGGCGTTCTCCTCAACCGGATCGGCGATAGTTATCATCTCGATTGCTTTTTCCGGGCAGATGCGAACACATTTTGCGCATCCGTTACAGAGTTCCTCGTTGACGGTTGCTTTCTTGTTTCTCCCGATATAGATTACCGGCTGGTCCTTGCGCGAAACAGGACAGAACCGGATACACCGGTTACAGTCTGCTGTGCTGCATTTTTCTTTTTTGACTCGTGCTACCTGCATATTTGGTATTCTCCGGAGCTGAATGTCTGCCGGGCGGATTTTCCGCGCAGCATAGATGCTTTATTTTTTTAGTTCTCAGGTCTTATCTATTCTTGGTATTATCAATGGCAACCATACCGGGAATGAGCGGGACTGATGTGACGGCAATGGCAGCGGAGCTGTCGTCTCTTCTGCCGCTGTGGATTGGGAAAATATATCAATATGATAACTCAACGTTGGGGATTCGCTTAAACGGTGAGGAGAAGGCCCGCCATCTTCTCTATATTGTGAAGGGTGTCCGCGCCCATCTGGTGAGTTCGCTTCCTGACGCGCCGAAAAATCCGTCCGGGTTTTCGATGTATCTGCGGAAATTTATCGAGGGAGGGCGGGTTCTTGCAATTGAGCAGAAGACGATTGAGCGGGTGCTGATCCTGACAATTGGAAAAGGCCGTCCCGTGCAGCAGGACGACAAAGATACCTGCGACCGGCCTCAGGAGTACCGATTGATTATCGAACTGTTCGATGAGGGAAACCTGATTCTCACGGATAAGGATTACGTGATTGTCAATGCTCTTGCGCAGAAACGGTTCCGCGAGCGTGAAATCGTGGGAGGCGCGGTGTATTCGATGGACGGGCAGAATCCTGCGGATCTTTCGTATGAGGAGTTCGCGTCCCTTATTGCAGTAGACGAGGCGGATATTGTTCGGGCGCTTGCTACGAGAATGCAGCTTGGCGGTCCGTCGTCTGAGGAGATCTGTGCTCTTGCCGGGGTTTCAAAGTCGATGCCGTCGAAGTTTGCAACCGAGACGCAGTTGCGGCCGGTCTATGAGGCGATGCTTGCGTATCTCGGACAACTGAAGGGTACGCCTGATCCGGTGATTGATGCGAAGGGTGCGTTTCCGCATCCGTCACTCCTGCGCGAGCCAACAGCACATTATCCAACGTTTTCGGCGGCACTTGAGGCGTTTTATCCAAAGCCGGTGGCTGAAGCTGTTGTTGAAGCGAAGGTGAAGTTGTCCCGTGAGGAGCGGATTCGTAAGCAGCAGGAAGAGGCGCTGGTGAAGTTTGAGAAAAAGATAGCCGAGGCGCTGGAGTGTTCGGAGATCGTGTACTCGCATTACGGCGAGGTTCAGGAGACGATCGGTGTTCTTGCTGCGGCAAGTGCGAAGATGTCGTGGCAGGATATTGCGAAGGTTTTGAAAGGAGCGGATACTCCTGCGGCGAAGCGGATTGTGTCGGTGAGTCCGGCAGATGCGTCGGTTGTTCTGGATCTTGGTGAGAAACACAACGTAACGATTTTTGTGCACGAGAGTCTTGAGGCAAATGTGGGCCGCTATTATGATGTGGCGAAAAAGTTCCGTAATAAAAAGGAGGGAGCGATTCGTGCGATGGAGCGGGCGATTGTACATCCCGAGAAGCGTAAGCCGGCAGGCCCGGGGAAGATGAAGGCAAAGTGGTATCACCGGTTTAGGTGGATGGAGACGTCAGACGGAGTTCTGGTGATCGGCGGACGAACGGCAGATCAGAACGAGGAGCTGGTGAAGAAGTACATGGAGGGCGGCGATACGTTCCTCCACGCTGACGTGTTCGGTGCCTCGGTGGTGATTGTGAAGGGAAAGACGGAACGTATGGATGAGGCGGTCCAGTTTGCGGCGTCGTACTCGCGTATGTGGGGGTCCGGGTCTGCGGCAGGCGACGTGATTGCGGCGCATCCGTCGCAGGTGAGTAAGACTGCGGAGTCAGGCGAGTTCGTGGCGCACGGTTCGTTCGTGATTCGCGGGGAGCGTACCTATTTCCGTAATGTGCAGATGGAGGTGGCGATAGGTATTCAGATGGAGCCGAGTCTTGCTGTTCTGGGCGGGACGCCGTCGGCAATTGAGCCGCGGTGTAAGGTGTCGGTTCGCCTGCGGCCCGGGACGTTTGAGGGGAACGATGTCGCAAAGAAGGTTCTCCGCAAGTTAAAGGAGGCAATTCCTGAGTCGGATCAAAAAATGCTGAAGGCTGTTCTGCATACTGAGGCGGTGGCAGGGTTTGTGCCGCCGGGCGGTTCGGATCTGGTGGAGTCATGAAGGCAAGTACTGCCGAGCCGCTGAAACGCGACGGGTTTGGGGAGTATAAGCTGATGCCGGAGAGTCTGGACGATCTGTGGCATTTGTCGCATCTGATTTCAGGGGGCAATAAGGTGTTTGCAGTGACGATGCGGACGGTGGACGGCCCAAACGATAAGCTGCGGGCGGAGAAGCTGGAGAAACGACCGGTACGGATCGGGGTAAAGTGTGAGAAGGTGGAGTTTACTCCTGCGGCAAACCGGCTGCGGGTGTTCGGGGTGATTGTGTTTGGTCCTGATGCCGGTCAGCACCATACGCTGAATATTGAACCCGGGTATGAGATCAGTGTGGTGCGGGAGTGGAAGGCGGTGGATCTGGAGCGGCTGGAGCGGGCGGTTTCGTCGTCGGTGCACGGGGTTGTACATGTTGTGTCCATTGAGGACGGTGAGGCGGAGCTGTACCGTATCCGTCAGTACGGGCCTGAGCGGGTGACGACGATGACGATCGGCAGCGGGAAGACGGCTGAGCTGGATTCCCGGCAGAGCCTGTTTGAGGAGATGCTGAAAACTCTTGAGAAGGTAACGGGGCCGGTTGTTGTGGCGGGCCCTGGTTTTGTGAAAGAGGATTTCGTGAAGTTTGCGAAGACAAAAGCTCCTGATACGGCGGCGCGGATGCTTCTGGAGGATACGCGGCGGTCGGGTTACGGAGCGGTGCAGGAGGCTATCGGGAACGGCGTTCTGGCACGTGTTGCCGAGGATTTGCAGCTTGCCCGCGAGGTACAGGTGATGGAGGAGGTGTTTCTCCGGATCGGGCAGAACGGCGCGGTGGCATATGGGGCGGCGGAGGTGCGGGATGCGATTGATTACGGGGCGGCGGAGACGGTGATCGTTGCAGATACGGAGATCCGGCAGAGCCGGACTGCGCGAATGATTGAGGATGCGGAGCGGCTCGGGGCAGGAGTTGTGGTGCTCTCAACTGAGTTTGAGCCGGGAAAGCGTCTGATCGGACTCGGCGGGGTTGCGGCGATTCTGCGGTATAAGATTGCGGCGTAAGGTGAGGGGGTTCCTTTTCACCCAGGGATTTACGCGGGTGTGCTTCTCGAAGGCAGCACTCGGGAGAAATTTCTCCAAAAACAAATAAGACACGCGCAGCACCAACATGGACCCACACTGCGTAACTCCCATCCCAAAAAAATAATTCTCCGTGCAGTTGCACAGCTCACTCGGTCATTGCCACAAAATTACGAAGAATTGCCAAACCCGCAGGCCCGCTTTTTTCCGGATGAAACTGAACACCAAACGCATTCCCGTTCGCAACCGCAGACGCATAGGGAACAATGTAATCAGTCTCTGCTATGGTAAACGCGGGCGTAGTATCCGCATAGTACGAGTGAACAAAGTACACATACGTCCCCTCCGAGATCTCCGCAAACAGCGGATGATCCGAAGGATTTATCGTATTCCACCCCATTTGCGGAACCTTCATCCCCGCAGTTTTCGGAAACCGCC
>CAZABQ010000068.1:0-10845 GCA_964483485.1 uncultured Methanomicrobiales archaeon | reverse complement strand
CTCCCGAAGAAGACCTCCGTATCCTTCGGGAGATGCTCATCCCTGAACTGATCCTTGAACCCGACACCGGCCCTGACGGAAAACCGCGCCTGAAACTCACCGACCCGGACAACCCGAACACCTGTGTTACCATCACCGGCCTCTTGCCGCACACCATCGCCGTAAAATCCGACGGCACCCCCTGCATCAGCAGGTGTTTTCAAAGCAGCAGAGGGGAAGCAAAACGCTCAGACTACATTCTTATCTGTGCTGGAGAGAAGGAGAGATGGGTTGTCTTCATCGAACTGAAGGGTTCCATGAAGTACACGTCCCTGCATGGGATTACAAGTCAACTGCTTGGATCCCGTTGTTTTTTTGAGTATGTACGGGTCACCGGCAGAATGTTTTGGGAGTGTCCGGATTTTCTTAGTGCGTATGCGGAGCGGTATGTGGTGTTTCCGCGGTCGTCACGGAGGAGTGAGCGGGGTACTACTATGGGGTATAGAAGTGTCCTTGGGGTGACCGGGATACGCAAGATAGGGGAGAAGATGGGGGTGCGGTTTCGGAGGATGGTGTAGAGGGAGGATGCTAACAATATAGGAATACAAACTGCTCCATCATACCCTCATATTATGATGGGTAATCATCGCAATTTTGGTACCATACCCAAACCCGCCTTTCAAAATTGCCTCTCTCCCACCCTCTTCACTCAACAGAGAGACACCACTACCATGCCCCAAACGACCACATAGTACATATCAGTTTTGCAGCACATCACTGCAAAATACCTATGAAAAATGTGGTTTTTATCCCTCAGCCTTAAGCTTCTCCTCATCCAGCATATCCAGCTTTGATGCCACCTGCACCATATCGATCGGAACCGCCACCATATTCAGTGCCGTACTCAGGAAATCCAGCAGAATCTCCAGCACCACCGCAATACCCAGCGCCTCGACCGGAATACCCAGTTGAAGGAAGAGAATCGAGTAACAGGCAATACCTCCTCCGGGCACCGGCGGAACCGCGAGAGCCAGAAGACCGCAGGTAAGAATCGCCATAAACACCCAAGACAATGTGATTGGCACACCGTAATAGCTCGCCATAAACATACACACGCAGAAAAAGATCGCCGCATGACCGGGGCGGGAAAACGCTGTTCCGAGCGGCACACCGAAGTTCACGAGCCGGGTTGAAATACCGAGCCTCTTTTCACAGGTCTGCATATTCGTCGAAAACGTTGCCGCAGAAGACGCCGTTGTCAGGGCAATCAGAAATGAAGGGAACAATTTCTTTGCAAGAAGCATCGGAGAAATTTTTCTGCCGAGAACAACCCCGCCGCCCATCAGAGCAAGATTTACGAAAACGCACAGAAGAATCACAGCGAACAGTTTCCACAGATCACCGAGATTTTCAATGTCAGTCAGCATAAGATGCAGAATGCTCACAAAAATAATGATCGGCAGAAGCGAAGTAATCCATTCCATCACCAGCTGAACCAGAGTGTTTGCCTGCCCGACGAACTGCACGAGCGTTGGAATCTTTTTATTCAGGATCAGCATTGCAAGTCCGAAGACCACTGCAAGGAAAATTATCTGGAGCGTGTTTCCCTCGGCAAACGGTGCGACGATGTTGGACGGGATGATGGACAGCAGCATCGCAAATATCGCCTGAAACTCTCCGGCCCCCTGCGACCCTCCGTCAATACTGAACGGGAAGAAAAAGAGGCAGATGAATGTGCAGACAACGAGGGTGAAGTAGATTCTTCCGAAGTATCTGCCAATCACTTTGTTGCCGATATTTCCAAGCGTCGCAGTGTCGCCGATACTGTAGATGCCCCAGAGAAGTGAGAGGAACATCATGGGAAGCGCAATGGCAATCAGGATGCCAATGAAAGTATCAAACAGCGGGGTGACAACTCCCGTGCCTATCGCATGAGAGATGTCTGTTGGAAGCAGGCGGCAGCCGAGTCCGGCAAAAAGTCCGGCAATAACAGAGCAGACAAGGTAAACGATCGGGTTGACCTTTTTCCGCTTCGGCATCAGGGCTATCTGATTTTCGCCGTTGACATAGTGGTAGGACGGAACAAGACCGATGTTTGCAAGAAGTGTCTGGACAGAGTTGCCGCCGGTTAAGACGCAGTCCTCCTCGCCGCCGAAGGGATTGACCTTCGGGCCGGGAACGGCCATAGTGATGTACTGGCGGCCGAGCCGTCTGCCGCTGCGGAAGGTGCATTCGGCTCCATCTCCCAAGACCGCGAGCCATTTGAGGAGGACTTTTTCAACAGCTATCTGTAAGTTTTTCGCGTCGTCTAAATCGATCTGTCCTTCTTTCAGGGTCTTTGCAGTGAGGGCGCTTATCTCGGTGACTGCGGTTTCTGAAAGACGGTAGGTGAGGGTTTTGGGGGAGATGTCAAGCTGCATGGATACCGGTTTTGTGTAGATGTACTATTTTGCTGTGGAGGAATATATAGGGGCGGAACTTGTAATTACTAAATTTACACAAATTAGTAATTAATTAGTAATATGCACAGCACCGATCGATTTCGCCAGATTCTCATCAATACAGTACAGAAATGCCTTTCCCCTCTTCTGAACCCACAAATACTTTCGTGCCTCCAAATCCATCAGATCCGTTCGTGCAGTCTGATAGGTAACAGAAAACCTATTGGCAATCTCCCGGATACCGAAAACCTCAGCAGGATATTCAGCCATATAGGACAAAATCCGTATCTGCCTCCTGCTGATATCAGACAGGTGCGAAATTGCCTCTGCACTATTTTGTACCCGTAACGTATCCTGACGAAGATGATCAATCAGCACTTTTCTGGCCTGCTGAATGCACATGATGGTATAGTGGATAAAATAGGTCAGATCCAGATCGTCCTGCTCGGTTGCGAGATATGCATCCCGGTACTTTGCCGGAGCCTGCTTGATTATTTTGGAGATGGGAATGTACTGAAAGATATCATATCCTCGCGACAAAATGTACCAGTAGAACAAGGTACGTGCAGTTCTCCCGTTTCCATCGTAAAACGGATGAATATACCCGATAAGGAAATGCAGAGCTATACCGACAATCAATGGATGTACAAATTTGCCGGTGCCCTGCCGATCAGCATTCACCAATTCGCACAAATCCGAAATCATCGAAGGGATAATTTCAGCTCTCGGGGGATAGTGCAGAACCTCGGCAGAGTTCGGTTTTGTGACATACACATCATCGCTTGTGCGGAAAACTCCTGACTGATCCTCGCTTTCCAGAGTGCCTTTCGTTACAATCCGCTGAATTTCACAGATGAACTCGGGAGTGAGAGAGATATCTTTTTTGTCCAGAATAAACTGCATCGCCTCATGATTATTCATGATCATGCGTTCATCCTTGGTTTGCGGAGGAATATTTTTGCGGATCATATCTTTTGCAACAATCTCCGTGGTCACGGCTCCTTCGAGTTTGCTGGAAAAAATCGCCTCGTCTGCCAGTGCGTCAAAGATATACTCCGGCATTTCTCTGAGTTTTTCTTCATTCGCCCGAAGAATTTGTGCAAGTGATTGATCACAAAGATGCAGCTCTTCAGCTATCACAGCTGTTAAAACGTAGGTGAGTTTCAGGGAGGAATAGGGAAGAAGATTACCGGAAAATGCTCGTACCATCTTCAGGATATGCCATGCTGCTTCGCTATCTGCCCCGGGAATACGATACCTGAGTTCATCTCTGGTCAGATACCGGTCACCGCCAAACGCATCTATCCCCACTTTGAGTTCGCCAATTGCATGACCGAAGTTTTTCCAGAAATCATGCGGGAGGTTTTTGAAAATATCATCCATATACAAAAATACCAATTACTAATATTGTATTATTAGTAATTTGAAAATATATAGGTGTCGGGGTGCCAGTACCATCCCCATCATCACGCATAGCAACCCGATCTCTGGACGAATCCCGTGGCACTCCCAAACATTACATCTACTCCTTTCCACAAACAATATCCCTTTCCTCAAGCGGCCGAACCACCCGCTCAAGAACCCAGCGGTACACCCCCTCATCCATCAACTCCCGATTCACCATCGCACAATTCAGACCCCCGGCACAATCCAACCCTTTCTGAAACACCAGAAGCGGCTCACAATCATCATATGAATTATCATATACCAGCGCCTCATCAGCAGCAAGAATCATATCCGGTAGAAAACCAACCGAGCGCTCATACCTCCTGCGAATCTTATCTTCCGGTACATCATGACCTCCCTCCCTTACTCGTCTTTGCACCCTCGCAACATTAATGTCAGGATTCTTCGTCATCACACACGTCAACCGGATACGATACCCTGCACCCTTCACCTGTTCCATAAATGCCAATCTGCTTTTAATGGGAAAACACCGTTTCCCAGGCAAAGCAGACATCAGAGGAAAGCATCGCGGAAAGTTGTCTCTCCGTCTCTTCCCATGCCCTGATAGAACGCTCTCTACCATCAGGCATCTCCAAAATCAGAGGATCGGATCGGGCACAATAATCCGCATTAATATACACACAATCAGGATACGCAGCAAGCGTCTGGGTAATTGCAGTGGACTTTTCCAGAACCGTTCGGACCGGCAAAAAGAAAAAGAATTTTCATCGGCTTTCTTTGCAGAACTCATAAGTCCTGCGGGACGCCTTCAGCAGAACTGCATCCGTATTCCTGAATGAGGGAACAAATCCTGTTTTGCTCCACTTCATTGAAGCATGGATTCTCTGGCT
Source organism: uncultured Methanomicrobiales archaeon (assembly GCA_964483485.1). Taxonomy (GTDB): domain Archaea; phylum Halobacteriota; class Methanomicrobia; order Methanomicrobiales; family Methanocorpusculaceae; genus Methanocorpusculum. The sequence goes on along the minus strand of CAZABQ010000068.1, from coordinate 6,128 downwards.
TTCAGGGGACATGCGGGATATAGCATCCTTTTCAGACACAGCACTTTTGCCCGTATGTACCACATACCCTACCCTCTCCTCTCGTGAACAGACCTTGTGGAAGGAAGAACCTGATAATATGCTATCCATACGGTATCACCACCTGTTAATGATCTATATCTCATTTCGTATCCATATAAATATCATCCTCCAGATCATTGTATCTAAATTCGTGTATTCCCATTTGATATTCGTCAAATAGTAAACGAATGGAGATGCAACGCCGCATAGTCCATCACCCTAATATCCCTCGCCGCCCTACTATAGTATCAGTACAATCATGCCGGAACACTCCACCCTCCCTGAAATACTTGCACAGGTACGGGACGGCACCCTTTCCCCAACAACCGCCGAACAGCTTATCGCCGGTCTCCCCGTAGACAACGTCGCCAACCTTGATCTCGGAAGAACCGAACGCTGCGGCATCCCGGAAGTCGTCCTCGCCGAAGGAAAAGACACCGACTCCCTTGTCAAAATCATGCACAGTTATGTCAGTGCCGCAGGCCGCGTCATTGCAAGCCGCATCACTCCCGAACAGACCGCCGCAGTCCTCGCGGCTTTGCCAAAAGGTATCACCGCCGACTATCGCGAGATCTGCCGCATCCTCATCCTCTCAAACGGTACCGTTCCGGCCCCTTCGGGCGGAACGGTTGCAATCGTTACTGCCGGAACCTCCGACATCCGTGTCGCCGAAGAAGCCCGCGCCATCGCCGAAGAGATGGGGGCATCTGTCCTGACGGCGTACGACGTAGGTGTTGCCGGAATCCACCGGCTGTTTCCGGCACTGGAACAACTCAAAGACGCCGACATCTACGTTGTCTGTGCAGGCCGCGAAGGAACACTCCCTTCCGTCGTCGCAGGCCTCGTCAATAAACCCGTCATCGGCGTCCCCGTCAGTACCGGTTACGGCTACATGGGCCACGGCGAAGCAGCCCTCGCCTCCATGCTCCAGTCCTGCGCCGCAATAACTGTCGTCAACATCGACGCAGGATTCACCGCAGGAGCTGTCGCCGCACGGACAGCAGCACTCATCGGAGGAAAACAATGAAACGCGGTCTCTATGTCGGAAGATTTCAGCCGTACCACAACGGCCACAACGCTGTCATCGAACGAATCGCAGACGAAGTCGACGAACTCATCATTGGAATCGGCAGTGCTGAGATCAGCCATGACCTCCGCCACCCCTTCACCGCAGGCGAACGCGTCCTCATGATCAGCCGGGCACTCAAAAACATCAGCATCCCCGTCTATATTATTCCGTTAGAAGACGTCAAACGAAACGCCCTCTGGGTCGCCCACGTCAAATCCATGACACCGCCCTTTGACATCGTCTATACCTCAAATCCCCTTGTCATCGAACTCTTCCGGGAAGCAGGAATCACTGTCACCTCGCCTCCCATGTACCGGCGGGAAACCCTCTCCGGCACTGCAATCCGCTCACGCATGATTGCAGGAGAAGAATGGGAACAGTGTGTCCCTGACGTTGTCGCAGACGTCATCCGGGAAATTCACGGCATCGAACGCATACAGCAGATTGCAAAAACCGACTAACTCCTGTAGCATCTGATCAGCATCAGGCAAAGGTATATCTGGATACGTGCCGCACTACATCGGAAGAAATTCCGGTGAAATTCCTGATATGAATGTAATTGAAAATCCCCTCCACCAAAAACTTCTTCTTGCCGCAGTCGCCCTCGGCGTCATCATGGACGGCCTTGACGGATCGATTGTCAACGTAGTTCTGCCGGTAATAGCAGCGGATTTTGGAACCGATACCGGAACCATTGCCTGGGTCGTCATCACCTACCTTCTCATGATGGCAGGATTTCTCCTTGTCTTCGGCAAATTCGCCGACCGCGGCCATATACGCAAAGTATTCATCGGAGGATTCATCATCTTCACCGCAGGCTCTGCGGTCTGCGGTCTTTCGCCTGACCTTGGCTGGCTCTTGGGTGCACGGATGTTTCAGGGAGTCGGCGCTGCAATGATTGCTGCAGCTGCCCCCATGCTCTGCGTCAAATGCCTGCCGGCACGTATGCTTGGATTTTCTCTGGGCGTTCTCACCATGGCAAGCTCGATTGGATTTGCAGCAGGCCCCGCACTTGGCGGTATCCTCACCCACTACCTCTCCTGGCACTGGATATTTTTAATCAACATCCCAATAGGCATCGCGGCAATTCCATTTGCGATGAAGGTGATCCCCAAAGACGGAGCTGCCGAGAAGAAACAGTTCGATCTGATCGGGGCAGTGCTGCTGTTTGCCATGATGGCATTCGGCATCTATGCACTGGAGAGGCTGCCGCATCTGGGTGTCAGCAACCCGCAGATTCTGATCTGTGCAGGATGTACCGTTCTCTTTGCTGTCCTCTTTGCGATCCGCGAACTGCGGTGTGAAGCACCGCTCATCAATGTACGGGTGTTCGCAGCATGGCGGTTCACGGCGGTTGTGACAGCATTCCTGATCATCAACGTGGTGTATATGGGAGTGTTGTATCTCCTGCCGTTTTATCTGCACACCGGAATGGCGTTTGATACCGCAATGAGCGGGATGTTCCTGCTGATTCCGCCTGCCCTCACAGCGGTTCTCGGCATTCCCATCGGCAGGTGGTCAGACAAAACCGGACGCCGCTGGTTCGCGGTTGCCGCATGTGTGGTTCTTGTTGCGTTTAACGGAATCTATGCACTGATTCTGCCGGAGATGGGACTTGTTCCCTTACTTGCAGCCCTTGTTCTGATGGGAGTAATCTGGGGTCTTGCAGGCGGTCCTGCGGCAAGCAGAATTATTGAGAACGCACCAAAATATGAGGAGGGAACGGGTTCGTCCCTGATGGCGACCTGTATTTATCTGGGCGGTGTTGTGGGAACTGCGTTGTATGCGACGATCTTTACGCTGGTGACGTCGCCGTCAGGAACGATTGTGGCGTTTGCGGATCTGCCGGCTGATGTTTTCATGAACGGGTTCCATACAACGATTGCTCTCGGTCTGATTCTGGCGGTTCTTGCCGTGATTCTGTCGTTCGTTGTTCGGGACGCCCGGAGATCCGCCTGATGGCGGTAGTGGGGGCATCCAATTGCGGGTCGTATGACCGCACTGCGGTCTCTGCGGCGGTTGCAAAAGCAATCGCCGCAGCAGGCGGACTGCCCCCTTTGTCAGGAAAAACTGTTCTGATCAAACCAAATCTTTTGTCGGATGCAGGACCCGATTCTGCGGCTACGACGCATCCGGAAATGGTGTATGCAGTCTGCCGGCTGGTTGCCGAAGCAGGGGGCAGGCCGGTTATTGCGGATAGCCCGGGCGCAGGTATTGTCTATACGCCGCGAACACTGCGGCGGGTGTATGAGAGATCAGGTATCGCTGCGGCAGCGGAGGAGGCCGGGGCGGTGTTGTCATATGATACGGAGTCTTCCGAAATTTCGTTTCCGGAGGGACGGGTGATGAAGCGGTTTACGATTATCCGGTCGGTTCAGAATGCGGATGTGGTGATTTCGGTCTGCAAACTGAAGACGCATATGTTTACGATGTTTTCAGGGGCGGTGAAAAATACCTTCGGTGTGGTTCCCGGACTGGAAAAGCCGGTGTTTCATTCGCGTTTTTTGAATCCTGAGGATTTTTCAGAGATGCTGATTGACTTAAACGAGCTGGTGAGACCGGATTTTGTGGTGATGGACGCAGTTATCGGTATGGAAGGAAACGGACCTATGGGAGGTGACCCGAAGTTCTGCGGATATGTGCTGGCTTCGTCTTCGGTGTATGCTCTGGATGTTTCGGCGCAGCGGCTGATCGGCATGGACCCTGAGCGGATCGCAACGACCGCTGCTGCACGCAGTCGTGATCTTCTTGGTTTGGTGGAGGAAGAGGGAGATGAACTTGTGCCGGTTACGGGTTTTCTTCTGCCGCCAACGTATTCTGTACCGCAGAAAAATACGTGGCTTCGCAGACAGATTTTGTCGCGGCTGTTCCGGATGGGGAAACTCTACGCACCAGCTCCGCAGGTGCTTGCTTACCGGTGTACCGGATGCGGACAGTGTGTCCGCATCTGCCCGAAAGAGGCGATTGTTTTCAATGGGAAAAAAGCTGTGGTAAATCTCTCGCGATGTATTCGCTGTTACTGCTGTCACGAGATGTGCCAGGCAAAAGCAATTGATCTGAAGCGGGGAGTTGCTGGCAGAGTACTCCATCGTTTTCTGAGATGAGAGGAAAATTTCTGATGAAATCAAATGAACTTGATCTCTATGCGAAGCTAATGACCGATTGTTTTCTGGAGGATCCCGGAATACAAATTCAGTTCAACGGCGTGCCGCACAGATTCAGCATTCTTGAGATGCAGTGCAGATGCGAGATCTCCGCATTTTCAAAACTGAACGGTGTTTCCACCTTCGGCAGCGGTGAAGGTATTGCAATGGGATACTTTAGTCGTGATCAGGAGAAACTTTCGGCATATCTCGCCGAGGAGTCAGCCATTCTTCGGGAACATGTCCCGGAGGAAGTGCTGGCAATGATCCGGAAAAATGCCGAGGACGTGATAAAAATCGTGCAACACGACTGGTATGAAAAGTTTGTTGAGGGGGAGGTCTATGTACTTCAGGCAATTGCTGTCCATCCGTCGGTCCGGGGAACGGGAGTTTTCCGAAAGCTTCTCTCTCCGATTCTTGAGAGTGTACGGGAACTGGAGATACCGATTATTTTGCAGACGCACAGTGCCGCCAATGTCGCAAAGTATGAACACATGGGTTTTGCCGTCAAAGAGAAAGTTTTCTCGGACGCGGTGAATCTGGCCTGTTATAACCTGATGAAGTATCCAGACCCGTCACGCTGATCTGCCGGTGTGGGTCAGCCTCCATTCGTAGCGTTCCTCTTCTTCCCGCACAACCCATTCCGAAAGCAGTTGGGCCAGTTCCTCTTCTTTGGGCAGACACAGCATATACTTCGCCGCAAACACCTGTGACTCGCCCTCGGGCAGCGTGTACCGCACAATCGCATCAGATTTATCGGCACACAGAACGATTCCGATCGGGGAGGTATCTCCTTCGTTCATCATCTCCCGGGTAAAGTAATTCACATACATCTGCATCTGTCCAAGATCCTGATGCGTCAGATCGCCAAGCTTGAGATCCACCAAAACAAAACATTTCAGAATATAGTTGTAAAACACCAGATCGATGTAAAAATGCCGGTCATCAAAACTGATCCGTTTTTGCCGGGCAACAAACGAGAATCCCCGGCCAAGTTCCAGCAAAAACTCCTGTAGTGAATTAATCAGTGCCTGTTCCAGATCTTTTTCATACCAGTTTGCCTGTCCTTTCAGATCCAGAAACTCCAGCACATACGGATCTTTGAGGATTTTCTCGTACTCGGGTCGCGGGACAAGGCTTTCTATCTCTGCACGAACACGTTTCTTGTCCTGACTTGCCAGCAGCCGTTCATAGTACAATGTGGAAATCTGACGTTCCAGCTGCCGCGTACTCCATCCGGATTCCGCACATTCCTCCAGATAGAAATTCCGCGCATTCTCGCTCATAACCCGCATTAAAATCCGATAATGGCTCCAACTCAATTCGCTACGCAGTGCGTCGCGAATTGGAAACAGTATATAAAACTGCCGCATGTTCCGAAGATTGGCGGCGGTAAATCCCTGTCCGAACTCCGCCGTTAACCTCTCCGCAAGATAGGAAATCAGCGAAGCCCCGTACTCTGCCCGATCTCCCGTTGCCTGAAAAATTTTCTCGCCAATCTCATGGTATGCCACAACCATTCCTGCATTCACCGCAGCATACACCCGCCGCTGCGCCGCAAGAACAGATGTACGGACATCCCGATACACGCTATTGGAATCCGGAATATTTTTCGGCACACTCATGACAATCCCTTCACCTAACCACCATCAAGCCGGCAGTCAGTCCATGAAAGTACATGGACCTCACACCAGATAAAGAAAACCCCAAGCAAAAAAAATTATTTCTTCCCGTACTCTTTTCCCGCGTACTGATACTTCTCCGACGTTCCCCCGTGCCGGACAATATACAGCCACTGGTAAATCGACTTCATCGCCCCGAACTCGATATATCGCCGCATCGAAAACCCGACCTTC
>CAZABQ010000067.1:0-11155 GCA_964483485.1 uncultured Methanomicrobiales archaeon | reverse complement strand
CATTGGGATTTTTTCATGGGTATGTAATTGTTGTCACTTCCTCTTATCTTAGGATATAATGCCGAATTTCGGCATAAATATGAGTGACAAACACAAAACAGAGAGCGAAGTATACACAAATTTCACAAAAGACTCCTTTTTCGAGGGGAAAAACTCACGGCAGTAAAATATTCACCACTCAGCAAAGAAAAAATAGGACTGCAGAATCTTCGGACTTATCCGCGAATCTGCGAAGAAAGTGCGGCAACAAACGCGTTCATCTGCAAATACTCGTTTGATCCGGCGCGAATCGCAAGATCAGCGTCCGCAAACAGCAGTGCCGCATCCGGGGTCAGCGAGCCCCGGAACGCCTCGCGGATCAGTCCGAGCACCTCAGTTCCCGAAAGGCCATACTCAATCATCAGATTCTCTGCAATCTTTCGTGCAGTCTCATCATCCCCGCGCCTGCATGCATCAGCAGCAGCAGACGCAAGCGTTCCTGTCTCCGTATCAGAAAGTTCTGCAAGGTCCGTAACCCCGTGCAGAGCCATCAGCTCCAGCCACACCAGCGCACGGCGGAGATCACCATCAGCACCAAGAATCAGCATCTCCAGATTCTCTTCAGACACCGCACCCGGAACTCCTTCAAGAGCGAGGATGTCAGGCAGCCGCTTCTGCATCAGTGAGCTGTCTATTGGCAGGAAGTACAACGGCACGCAGCGAGACCGGATAGGTTCAATTAAGGAACTCATCGAGTTTGCCACAAACACAAACCGGCAGGTCCTGCTGTATCGTTCCATAATCCGTCGAAGCGCTGCCTGTGCATCCTTCGGCAGATCGCCCGCACCGTCAAAAATGATCAGACGAAACTCAGCCGACAGCGGTTTCAGCGACGCATGCCATTTCACGATATACTTGAAGTTTGCCAGAACTGACTTATCCTTCTGATATAGCGTAGTAAACCGGTCATTCTCCGCAAAATAGGCATGACCCTGCGAAAACATCACCGAAACCGGCAGAACCGTGGTGTTTTCCGACGCTGACTCAGGATAAAACTCCCGTGAAAATGCCTCAAGCGCCGATGACTTCCCACATCCTGATCTACCGATTACCATCAGATGCGGAAGATTACCACCAGCAGCATACGACCGCAGCTGACGAACGGCAGGTTCCTGACCAAGCACCTCATCAAACGTCTTTGGCCTATACTTCTCAATCCAGAGCATTTTTCAGTGTCTCCTCAATCGCTGCAACCGCTCCGGCAAGGAAATACTTCCCGTCAAAGGATGCAGGCATCACCGGTTTTTCGCCCGACGCGCGAAGTCTTCTGCATTCTGCGGCAATATTTGGCAGGGCGCGGGTAACCTCATCAATAATTGGAATCGTCGCCATCTTCGACGTCCGGTCCAGAGGATTCAGATCAATGGTAATCACAATTTTCCCCATGCCAACCAGCGCCTCGCAGCGGTCACCGTCCTCAAGCGGCACAAGAACAACATCGGCCGATCCGATACCATCAGGCCGGCAGAGACCACGATCATGCGGCAAAGGAACGCACCGCTCCACGGGACCTGCGGAAACTGCAACACCCGCAGCCCTGAGGACGTCAGCTACCAGAGAAATCCTTTCCTCTGTCCGATGAAACAGGTTCACCTCAACCTCAGCTCCCGACGCCTGCTGAAGATCCGCAATCTCTGCTGCTGCCAGCGCCGCAGTATTTCCGTTAATGGAAAGCACCGGATGACGGGCAGCAAGAATCACGCGGGCGGCAAGTTTCTCAGCCTCAAGGGCGACCGCAGGAGTCTTCTCACCTATAAGATAATCGAACGCCTCGCCGCGGCCGTGGGAGGTCAGACCCTCCATTGACACAACACCGCATGCGGCATACTCTGCAAGCCGCTGTCTTGTTACAAGCGACTTATACCTTGGATGACTTTTTGGAATATCAGACATGAGTATTACATCTCCAGCAGAACCGGTCCGTGCGGACATACCTTCAGCGGTACAGCCCTGCCGAAGCCGGCCATAATCTCAAGAGCGCCGGGTGATGCGGCAAATACGCCCCTGCCCAGCATCGTCATGCTTGCCGGAACTCCCGCTTCATCACAGGCAGTAAGAACCGGGCGAATTTCTGCCGGAATAAGTCCGCTTGACTCGGCAAACTCACGGGACATATTCATGAAATCTGCAAATGTTTCCGGCTCACCTGCAGGAAATGCCGCGGTAACCCGCGCCATCTTCTCGGCAGAGCCGATAACGTCAGGAGTGAACATAGACCCAAACGTCATCGAACACAACTCCACTTCCGGGAAAAAACGACTGTTTACTCCAAAAATTCCGGGAGCAGTCCTGACCGCGACACCGCCGCCGCTTGCAGCCGCAACATCGCCAAGACCGGTGTTATGGGCAACTTCCGTTTCATGGGCAAGTTCGGAGATGTCGGCCGGTGTCATACCGAGATCAAACACAGCGTTTGCCGCCGTCAGCGTTGCAAGAATTGCCGCAGCACTCATACCAAACCCGGCACCGATAGGAAGACCTGACACTGTCTCAACAGCGGCATGAACACCGAGGCCGGACAGAAGTTCTTCAACAAGACCAGAACCGTATCTGGTCAGCGGCTCGCCGGTAGGCAGATGATCCGTGATGACAACCGTCGTCGTCTCCGCAGGAGTTACGGATGCAGTAACACCACGGTCAATGACGATTCCCGCACCGCAGCTGCCGGTGGTTTTCGGTGAGTCGCCGTCAATACGCCTAAAGTATCCCGAGATGTGGCCCGGTGCAAAAGCTACAGCAGTTCTTTCCATAATTCCTGAGCAATTTCTGTTTTACTGCCGGAAACGATCCGGCTCGCATGTTTTTTCATCAGCAGATACTCACCGGATGCCGAACCCATCACCGACGGTCTGTTTGCCGCAACAAGTACGACATCCTCTTCTTTGAGAAGGTTTTCGGCTTCGGCAACAGCATTTTCTCCCAGCTTGAATCCAACCACTTTGATTCCCTGGTGATATAACCGGGAGATCAGTTTCGGCAGCGGCAGGAGTCTGAGATCAACTTCCCCGCCGCTTGGAATTTTTCCGGCGGTACGAATCGGGGCAAAGTCGGAGATTGCCGCAGCACTGATATAGATGTCAGGTTTGTGATCTCTGACCTCGCGGAGAACCGCCTCGTGCATACCCTCTGCAGTGGTAATGCTGATGTTTCGGCTATTGGGAACCGTCCCGTGAACAGCGGTGTTAGAAACAACTGTCACATCCGCACCAAGCCGGAATGCTTCAAGAGCAAGGGCACGTCCCATCATTCCGCTGGACCGGGTGGTTAAAATCCTCACATCGTCGACCTCTTCACGGCACGAACCACTGGTGATTAAGACGCGCTTTCCCAAAAGCGGACGGGCCGAGAGTGCCCGTTCAGCGTAAAGACAAATCTCTTCAGTTCCGGCAATTTTTGCCTTCTCTTCCTCCATTCTTGGCGGAACGACCTCAATATGCATCGATCGAAGCGTTTCGATATTTTTCACTACAGCCGGATGGCGGTACATCGATTCATGCATCGCGGGAACGACAATGACCGGCATTCCCCGGCCAATTGCAGTGGTCGCAAACGTGGTCACCATGGTATCATCAATACCGCAGGCAATTTTGCCGATCGTGTTTGCGGTTGCCGGCGCAATCAGGAGAAGGTCGGCTTCGCCGCCTTCTCCGCAGTAGAGGACGTGCTCAACCATGCCGGTGATTTTGGTCAGTGCAGGCCGGGCGCACGCATAGGTCAACGCGTCAGGGTGGATGATGCCGCAGGCCGCAGGACTCAGAATGCCGGTCACTTCAGCGCCGCGCCGCCGCAGCTCGTGGGCAAGCCGGACGGTCTCGACAGCTGCAATGCTGCCAGTAACCGCAAGCACAATCCGTTTATGTTCAAGAGTCCTGTTCATCTCAGTTCAACGTCCCATACGCAGTGCCATATCCGGCTTGCGTACTTCTTTACTGTATGTTCGCTGAGAAAATACCTAAAGCCTGCCCCTTCGACAGCAGTACGGATATCATCTGCCCGGTCTCCTATGCCGTGAACATGCAGGACCGTTCCCGGTTCCGCGTGAGAAAGGGCCGCAGCCAGAAACTCCGGTGCATCAAAGTGTCCCATCAGTATCCGGTCGTAGACACCGCGAAGCAGCGTGCGGCAGTCGCCGCACTCTGCACGGACGCGGGAACCGACGTCATTATCGCGAATATTTTTGATCAGATAGGCATGCGAAACAGGATTGATCTCCATCGCATGTACCTCGGCACCTGCAACAGCGGCGGAAAGCGTGAAGTAGCCGATTCCCGCAAACATGTCGGCAACCAGTTCGCCCGGTTTTATCAGAGACCGCAGCCGCTGTTTTTCGCCGCGGTTGCCTTGGGAGAACATGATTTTCGTCGGATTAAAGGTGTAGAAAATATCTGATTCACGAAACGTGACATCATGCGGCTCGCCATAGAGGACAACGGTCTCCGGCAGGCGCATCACACCATCGTGGTGCTGCAGATGCAGGATACAAGCGGGACGTTCCCATGCAATGAGAGCGGCGAGCTCCTTGGCAGACGGTGATGCCCCGTGCAGAAGCAGGGTGTCGCCGAGCCGCTGGTAACCGGGACCGGTGTACGGCGTCCTCTCTAAAATCTCAATATCATACGGCCAGCCGTCCAGAACCGGGATGTAGGCCGAGTCGCCGTCGCAGTAGATACTGCGACGGGTGTCGCGCCACGGCTCAGTTCCGGTTAGAGTCAGAAGTGAGGTCTTCGGTATTTTCCGGACCTTCATCGGTTTTTCCTGCGGGAATCAGTTGGTCGCGGTCACGCACGAAAAGAACGGAGTCGCCAGTATCTGCGCCGATCCATGCAAGGTCCGGCATCTCCGCAGTCATCTGCGTAACAGGGTCGAGAACACCAAGAATGCCTGCATCGCGGTAAATGACCACCGCAGTTTCCGCGCTCCTGATGTTGCCGAGGAGCGGATCGTTTTCCTCTTCGCGGAAGTTACGGGACTGACCGGTTTTCAGATCGCGAACGAAGAGCATGTCTTTTGTCTGATGGAGAATCTGGAAGTAGTCGCGACCGTGTTTGATGATATCTCCCCGGGAAAAACGGGGGAGACGGATGGAATAGGTGACGCGGTAGAGTTTGACGCCCGCTTTCTCGCCGACGAGCTTTGGGTGCGTGGTAAAAGATCCGCCCAGTGCTCCGCAGATGTCATGGGAAATTGCGCTTCCGATCGCCTGAGAACTGAAGATGATATCAAGGCCGTCCTTCTGTTCATCAATATCAGAGACGAACGACAGTCTGTCACCTGAGGTCTGAAGCTGGTCTTCGATCTGGTACGCTATTTCCGCCGCGCGGCGGAGTTCATAGGGAGTGGGCTTTCTTCCGACTGCACGCACCTGAATGACGCCTTCGTAGTAGCTGCCGGAGATGCGGCAGCAGCGGTCGCACTGTTCACGTGCCCAGACAATTTTGACTTTTTCGGTAATTTCTACCGGAATGCCGTAGAGCGTTCCCGAAACAAAGACGGTGGCAATGGACCGGTTGACACTGATATCAACAATGTGGATATCTTTCTGGATATCCCGGAGATCTTTGTGCAGGGAGATTGCGGCATTCACGAGGCTGTACGCGAGTTCTTCGCGATCGACGGGGCAGTCTGTCCAGATACCAGCGGTTTTTGTGGAGCCGCAGGTTGGGCAGTAGGTGCAGATAACCCGGGGTTCAATGGTTGCCCAGATGGTATCTTTTACACGGCATTTTCCGCAGAGATCTCCATTTTCTGAAGGTGCTCCGCATTTGGGGCAGAATCCTGAGGTGAGGGTCATTGTTTCAGAGTCCGTATATTTGTGCGTGGGGAATGTCGCCAATCATAATGCAGCACTGTTTGTCGATGAGTCCTGCGGAGACGGCGAGTTCACATACGCGTTTTCCGATAATGTTGGCATTGGCTGCGGAGGTGAGAGCGGCGAGGACTTCGGCTTCGGTGGCAGGAACACTGCCGTAAAAGCCGGGGTCGACGATGATGTCGCAGGCAGGGCAGGTAAGAGTGGTATTGAGAAGTTCGCGGTCACAGACTGCGACGATCTCACCCTGTCCCGGGATATTGTGGATTTTAAGATACATTTCCTGATGTATGTATAGGACGCTGACGATAATTACGTTATTGCATGGGAGGATGGAACCGGTAAGGCCTGAATATTGCGGCCCCGCATATTTGCATGAAAAATATCAGCAGTGTTTTTGTTGTTATCAAAATCAAATGAGTCATTGTCCGGTCCCCGTATATTCCGTGTTCCCGATTGTGCTGGAAAAATACTTGCGTGTTTTTTTCTCTGGGCGCAAACTCAACCAAATCCATTCCAAATATTCAGAGATATGAATTTCCAACGTTTTGACGGTCTTGCTCTGTCGGAGACGAATACAACGGATATATTTCAAGCCAACGGTGTAAAGAACCGGCAGAGTCCTTAATCTCCTGCGCAACCAATAGATCTGTATCTATGCTTCATGTTCCTGAACTTCTTGCCCCTGCGGGTTCTCCCGCTGCCCTCAAAGCCGCAGTTTCCGCCGGAGCGGATGCCGTATATCTCGGCGGCAAGATGTTTGGGGCGCGACAGTACGCTGCAAACTTCTCCCGTGAGGAGCTGGCTGAGGCTGTTACCTATGCACATCAGAACGGTGTGAAGATCTACGTTACCGTCAATACTCTCGCTGATGATGATGAACTCGCTGATATTGCTGAGTATCTGATTTTTCTTTCGAAAATCGGTGTTGATGCGGTTCTCGTGCAGGATCAGGGAGTTCTTGCAGCTGCATGCGAGGTTGCCCCGGATCTGCCGATCCACGCATCCACCCAGATGACGATACACAACACCGCAGGTATCCGGTTTGCTGCCGAACACGGTATTTCGCGGGTTGTGCTTGCCCGCGAGCTGCCGCTGGAGGATATCAAAATAATCGGTGAAGTTGCAAAAGAGTACGGGGTCGAACTTGAGATCTTCTGTCACGGTGCCATCTGCTATGCATATTCGGGTCAGTGTCTGCTTTCTTCGGTTATCGGTGGCCGGAGCGGCAATCGCGGTATGTGTGCCCAGCCATGCAGAAAACCCTATACGCTTCTTGCAGACGGCGATGTCATCGCAACACAGGGGAATTATCCGCTTTCTCCGCGTGATCTCTGCCTGTATCCGTATCTGAAAGAACTCTGTGATGCGCCCATAGCCGCACTCAAAATAGAAGGGAGGATGAAGACGCCCGAGTATGTCGCAATTGTCACCGATGCGTACCGTCAGGCGCTTGACGCAATTGCCGCAGGCGCGGACTGGAAACCGGAGACAGAGGTTCTTGAAGATCTTGCTTTTGCTTTCAACCGGGGTTTTACCAAAGGGTATCTTCTGGGGGACAAAGGGTCATTTTTCATCAATACCAAAAAACCCGACAATCGCGGAGTCTATGCAGGTGTTGTCAACGGTATCGACGATCGGCGCGGAAAAGTGATTGTAAAAATCGACGGTCCTATTCCTGATACCGGAGATGGTCTTGTTTTCAGGTTCGCCGGTCGCGATATCGGTTTTGCGCTGAACAAGGAGCCGTACATCTTCCCGGAAGGAGATGCCTACAAAATTCCTGCTCCTGATGACGTGGTCGTCGGCAGTGAGCTGTGGATAACCCGCCGCATGAAAACCGAACGAAAGGCTGCGGCAATTATCTCCCGTCAGCGGCAGGGAAGAATCCCGCTTGATATTACGGTTGGTCTCAATGAAGACGGGCATCTGGCAGTTATCGGGCACGGTGCAGCTGCAGTCAGCGAGACGCCGATGCAGAATGCACAGACGCGTCCGGTCACAGCCGATGCTCTTGCGCAGCAGCTGGAAAAAACCGGCGGTACGCCGTTTGTTATCCGCAGTATTGCGATGAATTATGATGGAACAAAATTCCTGCCGATGGGGGCTATCAACGATCTCCGCCGCAGATATCTGGCCGCCTGCGAGGCACTGCTCAGTACGCCGCCGGTTCGGGAACACCGGCAGTTCGTTGAGAAGGGAACTGCTGTTCCAGAGAGAACAAAGCCAGCTCTTCAGGTTTACACCGATAGTGTGGTCGGCGCAAAGGCTGCACATTCGGCAGGGGCGGCGATGGTTGTCTACGAAGGATTTGAGGAGATTTATGATCACGCAATCATTTACAAGCTTCCGCGTATCCTCCATGAAGAACAGCTTGCAAAAGCACTTGTGAAAATTCCCGCATCAGCTGCCGGGGTCATGGTTGACAGTATCGGTATCGCCGAAGAGATTAAAGGAGTTCAGAAATACGGAGGAGCAGGTCTCAACATCACCAATGCCCGCGCTGCAATGGTGTTCGGCAAAACCTGCCGACAGGTGTGTTTGTCTCCGGAACTTTCCGGCAAACAGATTAAAACCCTGATGGAACATCTTGCGGCATACTCGCATCCGCCAAAAACCGAGGTGATCGTTCAGGGGAATCTCGAGGTGATGATTACGCAGAACTGTATTCCGGCAACTGCCCTCGGATGCCGGAGCTGCAACCAGTCCTGGGCTTTGAAGGACGGTACCGGTCGCGTGTTCCGCGTTCGTACTGATCCGGACTGTAGGGGGCATATTCTGAATGCTGCGGAGATCTGTCTAATCGATCATATCGGAAAGCTTGCGGCAGCGGGAGTGTCGGTTATCTCGATTGATGCACGCGGCAGATCGCCTGAGTACATCCGGCGGATGACGGCTGTCTACACGGCAGTGCTTGACGGCGAAAGCGCCAAAGAACAAAAAGAGCAGATCAGAGAGATAGCGTCCGGCGGTGTTACCGCCGCACACTATCTTCGCGGTGTGGAAAAACAGTAAGGAGAGCAACTCCATCCGCAGATCATAGGTTGCCCGGATTGATTCTTTGGGAGGGGAAAGATACTGATGGATCTCCCGAAAACATCAGTCATGCCCAGATAATTTTTTCCGACATAGTTGGAGTACCGGGGAATCGGCAAGAATGATTTTTTACTATGCTCTATAGTGATGTTTCGGCTGAGGGGGTTGTTGCGGCGGCCGATCAAACTCATAAACTATATACGGGGTCTGAACCGATTACAAAGTATGCAGGCGGCTTATCAGTACACTGTACGGGAGATGCGGATGGTACTGGTTGCCGCCGCCCTTGCTTCATTTCTCAGTCCGTTTCTTGGTTCGATGGTGAATGTTGCAATTCCTGCGATAGGGGCTGCGTATACGGCGACCGCTGAGTCGCTGGCGATGCTGTCTACGGCGTATCTGATAAGTTCTGTGGTTTTTATGGTGCCGTCAGCACGGGTTGCGGATATTTTAGGACGGAAGAAAATTTTTCTTGCAGGAATATTTATTCTCGGGGTGGCGTCGGTTCTTGCTCCGTTTTCTCCGTCAATGGAGATTCTGATTTTGTGCAGAATTTTGGAGGGGGTTGGTGTTGCGGCAATTACGAGTAACTCAATTGCTCTGCTTTCTGCGGTGTATCCGCCGGAGAAGCGCGGTGCAGTGATAGGGTATGCGGTGTCTGCGGTGTTTCTTGGTCTTTCTGTGGGGCCGGTTCTGGGCGGTGTTATGACGCAGATGCTTGGCTGGCACAGTATTTTCTATTTTGTTGTTGTGCTGTCGGCGATTGCGTTTGTGACGGTGTGGTTTTCCATTGCGCATGATATCTGCGAGAATGCCGGGGAGCCGTATGATTTTTCGGGTACGTTTGTGTATATGCTGTTGATTGTGTCGCTGGTGTTGGGTCTGATCAATTTACCCGAGTTATGGGCAGTTGGTTTGTTTGCGGTGGGTGTGTGCATTTTTCTGCCGCTGTTTTTCTTTGTGGAGAAAAAATCTGCGTATCCGGTGTTTGCGATCCATTTGTATTCCAAGAATATGGTGTTTACCCGCGGGACTATTGCGACGGTGATCAATTTCGGGGCAACGTATGCGATCAGTTTTTTCCTGAGTATGTATCTGCAGTTTGCGGGGATGCTGACGCCGATGGAGGCGGGGGTTGTGCTTGTGGCGATGCCGTTTACGCAGATGATTTTTTCGCCGCTTGCCGGCAGGGTTTCTGATAAAATGGAACCCCGGTTTTTGACGACTGCGGGGATGCTGGTGATGGCCGGAGGTCTGCTTGTTCTTTTGCAGCTTGGTGAGATGGTGAATCTGCCGGTGCTTGTTGCGACGCTTGTGGTGATGGGGGTTGCAGTGGCGCTGTTTGCATCGCCCAATAATAATATGATTCTCGGGTCGGTGCAGCGCCGTGAGTACGGGAGTGCAAATAGTATTATTGGGACGATGCGGCAGATGGGTATGGTTCTTTCAATGGGTCTTGCGACCTGTTTTATTTCGATTTATCTGGGTGCTACTACGGATATGGCGGGGAATCTTGAGGCGTTTCTTACAGCGATGCATTTGTCGTTTTTCTGCGGGATGATCTTTTGTCTGGTTGCGGCGGCGCTGTCGTTTTCCTGTAAGACGAGTGTGACGGTATCCAAATAATTATCCGCGTGAAAAGCAATCTGATGAATAATGAAGAGATTGTGGATTGTAGTTTTCCTTTTGTGTGCGGTGTTTGCGTTTTCGGCTGGGTGTGTTTCAACGCCTGGGACAGAGACTCCTACGCCAACTCCGACGCCACTGCCGACTGTGATACCGACGTTTTCGCCGACCGGGCTTACTGCTGATGAGACGCTGAGCGCGTCAGGATACGGTACGCATGAGTATGCACAGGTTCTGATGAAAAAGGGTCCGGTAACGTTCCATGCGACGTTTGATGGGCCGGGTACGTTTACGATGGATATTACGCTCCATGGTGCGGATGTGGTGCAGCCGTTCTATAAACGCGGGGCATTTGATGAGACGGTGACGATTGATATCGGTTCTACGCAGTATTATTACGTTACTGTAACGGGGCTTGGTAACTGGACGGTTGTGCAGAGCTGAGATTTTTTCTTTTTTTTGAGGTTTTTGTGCGGACGGGACAGGATCGATACGGTCCGGTATGAGTCGTCACTCAGGGATTCGGAGGTAGTTGTTCAATGGGAAAATAAAGAAGAGGTCTCACCGGTTTCGGCCGGGCAGTCCCGCTATGTGTGCTGTTGATGATGAAATGAGTGTATGTGCTGCGCGGTGAATACCGCGCTT
>CAZABQ010000066.1:0-11206 GCA_964483485.1 uncultured Methanomicrobiales archaeon | reverse complement strand
CGTCGTCCAGCATTTGCAGTCGCGGCGCCGATGAGGCGCTCCACCCGCCCGGCTCTGGGCGGGAAGGAGAGCGACGGTTCGCAAATGCGATTCGCGCCAATTCGCGCCAATTCGCGGTTCTTTTTTTATAGTGCTACGCTGGAAGTTCAACCGTACACAATTAACTCAATAAGAAAAAAAGCCACAGGAGGGATTTCTCCACAAACAAGTGGGATATCCGCAAACGCTAACATGAACCCACACCGCGTAAGTCCTCTCGTAAAAAAGAAAAAATCAGAGATATTCCTGATTCTGCATATAGGGACGCAGAACTTTTGGAATCTCAACACGACCGTCTTCGGTCTGATAGTTTTCCAGAATACACCGCAGAGCACGCGACGTTGCAATAGCAGTTGAGTTTAGCGTATGCAGATACTGCTTCGACTCAAAATCATGTGCATCCCGGACCCGGATATTCAGACGGCAGGCCTGATAAGCAGTACAGTTCGAGCAGGACACAACCTCACGGTACTCGTTGTCACGCGGCATCCATGCCTCGATATCATACTTCTTCGCAGCAACAATACCGATATCCCCCGTGCAGATGTTAACCACATGATAGGGAAGACCCAGTTTCGTAAACAGCTCCTCGGAGTTTGCCAGCAGCTCCTCATGCATCTCCCAGGACTTCTCCGGCATACAATAGATGAACTGTTCCACCTTGGTAAACTGGTGAACCCGGAAAAGACCACGGGAATCAAGACCATGCGCCCCGATCTCGCGGCGGAAACATGGGGAAATACCCACCATCTTCAAAGGCAGATCCTTCTCTTCAAAAATCTCATCCTGATACATCGCGGCCATCGGATGCTCTGCGGTCGCAATCAGATACGCATCATCCCCGTCGATCTTATACATCACTTTCTCAAAGTCCGCAAGATCAGTAACATCCTCATAGGACTTCCGGTTCAGCATATACGGCGGAATAATTGGGGTATAGCCTTTCGCGATAAGCGTATCCAGAGAAAAACGCTGCAAAGCAAGATCCAGCATTGCCAGATTTCCCTTCAGGAAATAAAAGCCTGCGCCGGACGTCTTGGTAGCCCGCTCAAAATCCGCCCAGTTGTTCCGCACAGCAAGTTCTCCATGGTTGACAACTTCAAAATCGAACTTTCTCGGAGTACCAACCGTACGGACGACTACATTTTCCGTATCGTCTTTTCCGTACGGGACCGACTCATGGAGAATATTTGGCAGACGCATCAGATAATAGTGAACCTGCTCGGTCGCTTTCTCCATGATCTCGTCATTTTCCTTGATTCTCTGCGGCAGCTCCTTTGCTTCGGCAAACAGCGGGGCAGGATCCTGTCCCTCCTTCTTCGCGAGATTGATCTCCTTGGCAATAGAATTTCTGCGTGCACGCAGTTCGTTATTTTTTACCGTAAGTTCCCGGAACAGCTTATCCTGCTCAAGAACGGTATCAACCCATGCAAGTTTCTCGGTGTCGTGGCGTTTTTCCAGATCCGCACGAACAACCTCCGGATGCGCCCGGACAAATTTGATATCCAGCATACTTGGCGTAATTATAGGTGTTGTGAGAAGAAGAGGATTTGTGTTGGATTGACAGCAAAACACCAGAAACCACCCGAACGCGGATCTTCAAAAAAGAAAAAAATTACCGGAGATGTTCTCCCCGTTACGCATCTACTGCTTCTTATACTCAGGATACCGCATCAAAACCGCCGCATCAATGCAGTTTGGATTTTCCTTCAGAAGATCTTTGCCGCGTTCCGTGATTGTACAGACATTATCCTTGGACTTCGTGATAAGGCATGCCTTTGCAAGCTCTGTGCTTGCCGCAAGCATCGGCTCGAGATAATCACAGGACCCGTTTTTTTGCTCTTTAATCCCCAGATCTCCCGGAAGCACACAGTATGTCTGACCGGTCTTATCGGGCAGTGCTGCAATATGCTTGGGTTTTCCGTCAGCAAGAGCCTTCAGAAGAGGGAGGTACAGTTCACATGCATTTGACTTTGTCATAGTCAGAGATGGGCAGTAATTTCTGATAAACACTCAGATAGTACTAAAAATCATACCATTGCCACCACCCTCATCTTCAAAAGAAGAATGAAGCTCTAACAAAAAAGAGCGTTCGTGGTGGGATTATACCCAGCCGCGAATCTTCATTGCCTCAACAACGCGCTTCACCGCAACAACATATGCTGCCTGACGCATGTTGATATTGTATTCCTTGGATGCATTCAGCACTGCGTGGTAGGACGTGGTCATGGCAGCATCGAGCTTTGCATAGACATCGTCCAGCGTCCAGTAGTGCATGTACATGTTCTGCACCATCTCATAGTAGGAGACGGTCACACCGCCTGCATTACACAGGAAGTCAGGGATAACGTGGACACCGTTCTTGTGGAGAATTGCGTCTCCGGCAGGAGTGGTCGGGCCGTTTGCCAGTTCACAGATGACCTTTGCCTTTACGGTCGGTGCAACTTTCTCATTGATTGCTCCCTCATCCGGTGCTGCTGCGATGATCACATCAACCGGCAGCCCCATGACCTCATCGTTCGTCAGGGTCTTTAAGCCCTTGTATCCGACGACGGACTTGGTTGCCTTCTTGTGAGCGTTGACCGCTGCAATGTCAAGACCGTTTGCATCGTAGACACCGCCCTTTGAATCGGTCACCGCAACAACGGTCGAACCGAACATTTCCTGGGCAAGAGTTGCTGCAAAGTTACCGGCATTGCCGAACCCGAGAATTGCAACTTTGGCTTTGGACAGATCGATCTTCAGCTCCTTTGCTGCCTCACGCAGAGTGTACATACCGCCCTTTGCAGTCGCATCACTACGACCGAGAGAACCGCCGACGACCAGCGGCTTGCCGGTTAAGAGACCGAACTGGTTCTTGCCCTGAATTGTGGAGTACTCGTCCATCATCCAGGCCATGATCTGACCATCGGTGTAGACATCCGGAGCCGGGACATCAGTGTCCGGACCGATATTCTTCCACATTGCACGGATATATCCGCGGCTCAGACGCTCAAGTTCGCCCTTGGACATCTCTTTCGGGTTGCAGATGATACCTCCCTTGCCTCCGCCAAGCGGGAGACCAAGAACGGAACACTTCCAGGTCATCCATGCTGACAGTGCACGAACGGTGTCAATGGTCTCTTCCGGGTGATAGCGGATACCGCCCTTGTATGGGCCAAGTGCATTGTTGTACTGCACACGGAATCCCTGGAAAACCCGGGTCGTCCCATCGTCCATCTTCACCGGGATGGAAATCTGAATCTGCCTCTGCGGCTGCATGAGGATGTCGACAACGCCCTGCTCGAGGTTCAGGATTTTTGCACAATCCAGAAGCTGCTGCTGGGCCATTTCAAACGGGTTTACCTTCGACATGGTTTTTGCTTCCTGTCATGTGTGGTTCGTAATAAAGTCTTATTCAGACCACGTTCTGACATCAATAATGTTGGCGTTCCCCCATATAAAAGGTATTGGAAAAGAAGAGATTTTGGCCTCAATTATCGGTTGTTTTCAAAAAATACTCATAAATTACCTGAACTGGCGTTTCAGGCGCTGAATGTGCTTATTCTATGCTACATGTTAACATGCGCCCAATGCACCCGCAGCAGTATCATCAGAACCAGACAACGAAACGCGCGAAAAAGAGAGGAAAGACATGGGTTCAGGTGAAGTGAACGCCAACATCTTTCATGCCGTTGTACTGCGCGATGTTCAGTACCAGCGGCGTAATGCTCTCCACAATGCCTGCAACCGCCAGCGGACCTGCATCCACGGCAACCAGTTTGGATACCTGGGAAACGAGAACCATCACCAGTACCTTTGCCTGCGGATCATCACCGCAGACAGCAACCGTATAATCCAGCTCCTCGTCAAGTAACTTCCACTTGTGAGCCGCAATATTGTTAAAAGCCGTGACAAGTTTTGCCGAGTCCGGGAGCATCTTCCGGATTGCCAGAGCAGCAGACCCCTCCTCCGGTGGGTTGAAGAAGAAGTATCCGTCTTTCCGACCCATCGGATTCACCGGAGAAATAATAATCTTATTCTCCAGATACTTGGGATTGATCGCTGCAAGCGTAGATGCCACATGCTGGAACGGCAGGGAAATCACCACAACATCCGCATCGCGGACAGCTTCCTCATTTGAACAGCCGTGACAGTTACTATGACATTTTCGCTCTTTTAATGAGCAGACCGTTGCATCCGCAGCTTCACATGCCTTTGATGCGTCACGTGATCCCAGAATGATCTCATGTTTATCCGAGAGGCGGAGAGCAAGACCCTCGCCGATATCTCCCGTACCACCAATAATTCCAATCTTCATGAAAATACACCTCGGTTTCTATAGGTATTGCAGGGAAAAAGGAATAAAGATTATGCTATTCGAACATACCACTTCCTAATGTGGGGGGGCCGCTGCCCGCCACGGGGCAGCGACCCCCACATTAGGAAGTGGTATGTTCGGCCGTCTACGTATACTTGTACCAGCGGCCCTTTTCATCATACTCACCCTCAGTCTCGGGTGGGGCAGCGGCTGCCATGAGAAACGGAGAAGTCCGCTTAAAATAACAGGCTTTGTACGCGGCAAACAGCGGCACAAGTACCAAAGCGCAGACCGCAAGCGTCATCGCTGACGCAAACACAATCTCAGGAGAGGTCATCATTGCAAAAAGTTCGTCCTGTGTCATCGCCAGTAACTCCTCCTGTGTCATCTGCGTGAGCGGGAGAAGCTCGTCCGCTGCCAGTGCTGCCCAGATGAACGACGCTGCGAGAGATCCCACAATCAGAATGCCCACATTCACCAGATAAAATACCGCAATGGAAAACGAACCGTTCATCACCCGCAGCGCGCTGTCTTTCAGAGACTGGAACATCCGCAGATTGTTCACGACCGCGGTAACATCTGCAAAATAACAGAAAAACACCACAGGAATAAAAATAAACATCGCGATGTTCGCCGCAGACATCAGACTCATACCCATCAGCATAAGCAGATAGGCAATGAACTGGGAGAACAGATACGCCAGCAGGAATGTCAGCAGAATCGGAAGCAGACAACGGAAATATCCGGTTACCGCATACCGGCGGAACACAGAAAACGATCCCGTTTCCTCTGAAATGATCCCGTACGTCCCCGCAAGCAGAAACGGCAGAATAAACAGCAGAACAAACACTACCGCCGATGCAGTGAGAATGCCAATCTGCTGAAACAGCCAGTATCCGAGCAGAATAATACCTGCGGCAGCAACTCCCGGCGTCCAGACAAGAGGGCTTTTCCCCAGATATCTAAACGCCTCACCAAGCGACTTTAACACCATATGTGCTTACCTGTTCCTCGGCATAGCCACGACTTCACGCACCTGCAGATCAAAGAATGATGCCGTATGCGACGGCCGGATGACCAGAACCGTATCTGCGCCCTCCTCGGTCCCGCCAACCGCAACAACCTCAGAGTCAACCGGAATTGCGCCCTGATCGGCAGCAATCAGTACACACTCAACAGCCACTTTCAGCCCGACCGCAATTGTCCTGCGGAATGCCTCTGCAACCGCCTCAGTACGGGACCCTCCGCCAATCCGGGCATTCCGGGAAATCGCACGTTCCATACCGGACAGCGCATGCGTCCCGGTCACAATGACGACACCGTCAGACCGGAGTTCATATGCCGTATCCGCATTAAACTCCCAGACGCCCGGTTTGGAAAATCCGACCGCATGCGACACCACAATCAGCCGCAGTCCGGTACCCCGCATCTTTTCATGGAAAAGCCGAGCGGCATTCCCGCTGGAACTCGCAACAACAATACTGGAAAGACCGAGTTCCTTCGCCCGCTCAATCGCGAGATCAGCACAGTCCGCAGTATTCTCCGGGCCGGGCCTCGCGAAATAGGCTATGCTTTTTGCAACGTAGGACATACTAATACATACCAGTTGAACCGGCACAAATATGTTTTTGCCGGAACAGCCAAATGAGGTTAGAAAAAAATGCTCTTGCTTGCCCTCGCGGGAAAACCAAACTGTGGAAAATCGACGTTTTTTAAGTCGCTCACCCTCGCAAATGTAGAGATCGCCAACTACCCGTTCACGACTATCGATGCAAACAAGGGAGTCGCCTATGTGCGTGCTCCTTGTCCCTGTAAGGAACTCAAGATTGACAACTGCCAGCAGTGTGTCGACGGCGTCCGGTTCATTCCTGTTGAAATACTGGACGTCGCAGGTCTCGTGCCCGATGCCCACCTCGGGCGCGGACTCGGAAATCAGTTTCTCGATAATCTCCGGGAAGCCGACGCTATCATTCAGGTTGTCGACGCATCCGGAAGTACGGATGCCGAGGGCAACCCGGTTGACATCGGCACCCGCGACCCCCGGGAAGATGTGAAGTTCCTCAGATACGAGTTCGCCATGTGGATGGCAGGAATCGTGGACAAACATCTTGCAAAACTCGTCCGTCAGGCACAGGGAAAAGAACAGGTCTTAATTGACCTTCTCGCCGGAGCCCTCGCCGGTCTGCGCATCAATGCAATTCAGATCCGGGAAGCCGTTGAGGAAACCGGTATCAACCTCGCCAAGGCATCCCCGGAAGACATTGAAAAAATGTGTGAGGTCCTCCTCAGGGTCTCAAAACCCATGCTGATCGCGGCAAACAAAGCTGATCAGGCAAGTGAGGAAAACCTGGCAAATCTCCGGGAACTGGATGCGATTCCCACCTTTGCTGCGGGAGAACTGGCACTCAAATCCGCGGCACAGGCAAAAATTCTGAAATATCTGCCGGGAGACGCCACCTTCGCTCCTGTCGAAGGTGCAAAGCTTTCCGTCCCGCAGGTAAAAGCGCTCACTCTGGTTGCAGAAAATATGAAAAAGTTCGGGGGAACCGGTGTGCAGGAGACACTTAACAAAGTTGTCTTCGACGAAATCGGTATGATTGTGGTCTACCCGGTGGAAGATGACAACAAATACTGCAATGCAAAAGGCGTTGTTCTGCCGGATGCGTTCCTCATGCCCAAAGGTTCGACACCAAAGGATATGGCGTACCGTGTTCACACCGATATTGGGAACGGATTTCTTTATGCCGTTGATGCCAGAACCAAAATGCGGATTAAAGACAGTACCGAACTCAAGTCCGGCGACGTCATCCGGATCGTCAGTACTGCAAAATGAGGATAACTTATATTACCTCTCAAATGCAAAGGTAGAGTACTTATGGGAAGCGAGGTCTATCAGGCACAGGTTCTCCGGGCGTTCTTCGATACGATTACCGGGACGGACCGCAATCTCACCCGCATATACATGTGTGTGATCTCGCTTGCCAAACTCAGAAATGAGTCTCCCGAAAAGATGCGGTTCCTTTTGGAACAGATGAAAGCCAGTAAGGAAAAACGTGAGCTTTCCATCGACATCCTTGATTACATGGCAGATGCTGCAAACTCCCTTGAACCATGGGCAGGCCAGTCTGCATTCGGCATCACCACCCCGGTCAAGTCAGATGACTTTGGCGGAATCTCGATGGATTCCTTCTAAATTCTTTTTTGTATCAGATTCAGTAACAGAACAAATACATATGTATTTATGTCACGATAAGAAGATATTTATGGCATGAGTTTTTTGGAGGTGCTTAACGATACCGTCAGTGCAGTGAACGGTGTCGTCAATACCTACGCATGGTATCTTGCGTTTGTATTCCTGATTGGTATTGGTCTTTACTTTACCATCAGATCCGGCGGAGTTCAGCTGAACCGGCTCGGTGAAGCAGCCAGAGTTGCGTTTACCGGTATTCGCGAAAAAAAAGGTAAACAGACCATCTCCTCATTCCAGGCATTCTGTGTCAGTATGGGGGCCCGGATTGGTGTGGGCAACATCGCTGGTGTGGCGGTTGCAATTGTGTCCGGTGGTCCGGGAGCAATCTTCTGGATGTGGGTCTTTGCCTTTATCGGTGCTGCAACAAGCTTCGTTGAGTGTACGACCGGTCAGATCTATAAAGAGAAAAAAGCGGACGGTTTCTTCCATGGAGGACCGGCATACTACATTAAGAACGGTCTTGGCAAACCGAAGTTTGCGGCCTTTATTGCAGTTTTAATCATCTTCACCTATGGTCTGATGTTTATCGGGGTGCAGGCAAATACCGCAACCATTGCATTTTCCAACGCATTTGGAACTGACCAGCTCTTCTTTGCCGTTATTATGACTGTTCTTGCCGCAGTGATTATCTTCGGCGGAATCAAACGTGTGGCAAATGCTTCCGTCTGGATTGTACCGGCAATGGCCATGCTGTGGATGATTCTCTGCCTGATGATTGTCCTGGTCAACTTCACTCAGGTTTCCCTTGTTATTCAGACCATCTTCTCCTACGCCTTTGGTGTTCAGGCATTCGTCGGCGGAGGAATCGGTGCTGCTATCATGTGGGGTCTGAAACGTGGTGTCTTCTCCAACGAAGCCGGTATTGGTTCCATACCAAATATCTCTTCGTCGGCACATGTCAAGCACCCGGTCAAACAGGGTCTGATTCAGTCCATCGGTGTGTTAATTGATACGCTCGTTGTCTGTTCCGCAACCGCATTTGTTGTCCTTATCTATACCAACGTTGCCTATCCCGGCTATACCGAAATCCCGGTTAGCGGGGCAGCCCTGGTACAGGAGGCAATGAGTAACACATTCCTCGGTGCAGCCGGTCCCTATGTGATCGCAATCTTTATGCTGTTCTTCGCATTCAGCAGTCTGATCAGCTACTACTCCATGAGTGAAACCAACGCGAAGTTCATCACCCAGAGGAAAGAAGCCATTGTCATTCTGCGTGTTGCCATCGTGATTATGGTCTTTATTGCATCCATGATGTCTATGGGTCTTGCATGGGATCTTGCAGACACGTTCCAGGCACTGATGGGTATCTTCAACATGGGTGTGCTGCTGTTCTTAGGAAAGCATGCATTCGAAGCACTCAAAGACTACTTCGATCAGAGGGCAGATGGCGTCGAGGAACCTGTCTTCCATCCGTCCAGTCTGTCCGATAGCAGAGGTATTACCTGCTGGCCGGATGACAGTGAAGAAGACCGGATCTAACAGGTAACAACTCATCCCAATCTCTTTTTCTTTTTGATCCCTGCAGATTCTTCTTTGAGAAGCGCTAATCAATATACAATGGAGTGCATACTGCTTGCAA
The DNA here is from genome assembly GCA_964483485.1 of uncultured Methanomicrobiales archaeon. GTDB lineage: Archaea > Halobacteriota > Methanomicrobia > Methanomicrobiales > Methanocorpusculaceae > Methanocorpusculum. The sequence continues at coordinate 2,038 of CAZABQ010000066.1, read as the reverse complement.
GCGGAAGCAAAGGAAACAGTATCTATATCGGAAACGATGAGGATGCCGTGGTGATTGATGCCGGCATCGGATATCTGAAACGGACTATCGAAGATCTCTCAGTGGATACCTCCCGCATCCGTGCTCTCTGCCTCACGCATGAACACTCAGATCACGTGCGGTCCGCAAAGGCGTTTGTCAAATCCATGAAAATTCCGGTGTACGGAACCGGCGGTACTCTGGACGCCTCAGTTCGCGGTGGGTTTCTCCCCGAGACCGCAAAGCTGACCATCTGTCATGACCGGACCGCAATGACGGCGGGAGGTCTTTCCGTCACCGCGTTTCGTACCTATCATGATGCAGCCGAGCCGTCCGGTTTTGTTATCGAGGACGGTGACACCCGGATCGGAGTCTGCCTCGACACGTGCAAAGTAACGGATGGAATGCGGGAGATTCTTTGCGGATGCGACGCGGTCATTCTCGAAAGCAACTACTGTACAGACGCTATGAAGACTGACGTATTTCCCAAGTGCCCGGAGTGCCGGACCTGCGGCGCACACTGTTCGGGCAACTGTAAAGTGCTCCAGCTCTATCCCCGGTACCTCAAAGACCGTATCCGCCAGGACGGGCATCTGTCCAATGAAGCCTCGGCAAACATCATTCGCCATCTGGCAAACGATGTCAGTATATTTGCCCTCGCTCATCTTTCTGAAAACTACAACCGGCCCAACCTCGCCCGTCTGGCAGCAGAGAATGCAGTACGGGAATCCGGCTCAGTAATCCATGTCAGTGACCAGCTCCCGGAATACCGGGAGCACCGCATGGTCAGATTTCTTGTATAGGTGACAAAAAATATGCTTTTCCGTGAATTTGCCCAAACCTGTGATGCTATAGAACAGATATCCTCACGTCTCGCCATGATTGATCTGCTTGCCGGAATCTTTCCACAGCTTTCAGAAAGAGAACTTCCGATATTTGTCAGATTCATGCGCGGGCGGGTTTTTCCCGACTGGTCTGCGGAAAAACTCGGATTCGGGCCGGGACTTTTGTATGAAGCAGTCGCCTACGTCATCGGAAAAAAACGGGAGTACGTGGTATCCGCCATCAACAGTTCAGGGGACTCCGGAAAAGTGGTTGAGGAGCTGCTCGCCAAACGCGAACAGATGATGTTTTTTTCCGAAGATCTGGAACTCACCGATGTCTACTCCCGATTCCTCTCCATGGCGAAAAGTTCCGGCAGAAAATCCCAGCAGGAACGAATGCGGACCGCCCAGTATCTCCTCTCCAATGCATCCCCTCTGGAAGGCCGCTACCTTGCACGCCTCATGCTGGAGGAGATGCGGATCGGTGTCGGTGAAGGTGTCGTCCGCGAAGCAGTGGCAAAAGGATTTGACATTCCTCAGGAAATCGTTGAACACGCTCATCAGGCACTCAACGATCTGGGAGAGGTGGCACTTCTCGCCAAACAGAACCCCGCAGCTCTGCCCGATGTTCGCATAACTCCGTTCCGTCCGGTAAAAATGATGCTCGCCCAGGCCGGGTCCATTACCGGGATGGTCGAAACCCATGGAGCGGTTGCCGCGGAAAACAAATACGACGGTAGCCGGTTCCAGTTCCACAAAGCAGGAGGAAAGACCGCCATCTACTCACGCAGACTGGAAGAGATGACTGCATCACTCCCGGATGTCGTTCGGTTACTGGACGCGGCAACAGATCACGATGTCATAATTGACGGTGAAGTGATCGCCATGCAGGATGGAAGACCCATGCCGTTCCAGACAGTCCTTCGCAGAATCCGCAGAAAACACGGAGTCAACGAGGCTGCCGACACAATCAGTATGCAGCCCCGGGTCTTTGATATCCTGGTCTGCGACGGTGAGACCCTGATCGATTTACCTTTCTCCCGGCGCAGGGAAAAACTTCTCGACGTTATGAAAGACTACGTCGCCCCGCAGATTGTCAGTGATTCCGTGGAGGAAATTGAAGCATACTATCATGCAGCCCTTGACAACGGCAATGAAGGAATCATGCTGAAAGTTTTGGATTCCCCGTATCTCCC
>CAZABQ010000065.1:1303-11288 GCA_964483485.1 uncultured Methanomicrobiales archaeon | reverse complement strand
TCGTGTATCCCGGTTCATACGACAACCTCTGCCGGTATCATCTCTGGTTCAATCAGGATACGGAAGTACGGTTTCATGCCGTTGAGGGAAATGATGTCGACCTTTCGCCCGAACAGATTTTCCAGATAGGAAACAAGTTCCATGCAGGTAAACATCCCTGCTCCGCTTCCTTCCCGGAATGCGTAGAATATGTCAATGTCGCTTTCTGCGGTATCTTCCCCACGACTGACCGAGCCGAATACGCCTATTGTCTGAATGGAGAAACGTGTCTCAAGCTCAGGAAGATTCTGCGAGAGTTTGTGGAGGACGTCCTCTTTTATGGAGGTGTATTCGTGCGGCATTTCGTTATGACAGAATAGGGTTTTTTTGATTATCTATTTTTGGGAAGGGAGAAAAACAGGAACAGAAGTTGACACATCTGAAAAATCATCTTTCAAAAAAGTTCCGCACAGAGTGAACAAAAGAGAATACATCAAACCCTTTTCACTCCGTACTGAACTTATCTCAGACCTCCTGCCTCCACACACTACCGGCGTTGTGCAGGTGCGAAACGCCGGGTGCTTCGGAAGTTCCGATTTTCCGGAAGGAAGCATTGACTCCCCTTTCCCTTAGATATCGGAAAGTCCGAAAATCTGTCCTTCAAACAGAAAAATATTGCACGAACTCTCCCGCCATGCAGACTGCGGAAGACCTGCCTTAATACAGGTCTGGCTGAGGAACTCAGCCGGCGTCCAGCCGTACTCGGTCGCCACCTGCGGCAGCAGAAGCCCGCTTCTGCTGCCGGCTTTTGCGATCAAACCGTGACGTCCGACCTCCACATATTCAGGCCTCTCGGCAGGCCGGCAGATCAACGCCTCAGGAGGTGTCAGAACCGTCACCTCCAGCGAAATATCCGCAAGCTCCTCAGGCTCTACCGGCCGAAATCGCGGATCGCGAACCGCCGCAGAAACCGCCGCATCCTCAAGAGCCTCCGAAAGCGGCATTACCGGATACGGAATCCCGATACATCCGCGAAGATCGCCCGCCTCGGTTAACGTCACAAACACCCCGCGTTTTGCTGAGAAAGCCGGAGGATACTCGATTTCTTCCACTGGTTTTCTCCGTACAACCGCCTCGATAAGCGTTCTTGCCCGGGCAACGGCGAACGCCCCGTCTGCATCCGTCAGAAGATTCATGACACTCTATTGTCGGGCGTTGCCCATAAACTCGTTCATTGACAACCCCGATTCATCACTGATTCTCTTTCACAACGCACAGAACACAGAAGTTGATTTACGGCATTTTCTTTTCAAAACGGAAGAAATAATCTCCGCCTGCCATGTCTTCGGACGCATTGGGATCTTTGTGCTGTGGATTGAAGAACTCCACGATGTGAAAACCACAGCGATTTACATAAAAATGAATATTTCTCTTTTCAAAATACGGAGTAACGGTCTCCCAAACCTTTGTTGAAGGATTGAGCTTTTCAATCTCTTTCCAAATAAGCTGCCCCACCCCGCGGTTCTGCGTTCCATATTTCACATAGAGAAAATGAAGATGATTATGTTGCGTTTTCTCATCAATCACAACGATTGCCCCGCCTACCATTTCATCATCAACAATGGCTTTATAAGCAACTGCCCCTTTTGTATGGAACGAGCGGTCAATATCTGCTTCGGGAAGTATTTCAGAGTCCAAATCAGAAAACTCCGCTCCGGCTCCCTTTTGAAAAGCCTCCTGCATATCCTTTTTGTAATCAGTCAAATCCTCTTGACTGACCGGCAGCAGATTGAAATTCATCTCGTGCACTCCTTGCTTAATAATCATATTTTTGCGCTTTACCATAATAAACTCCGCGGCAAACACAACCGCAGAGAGATGTCTCTAAAACAGTACCAATGCAGGCCCGCACCACGGCCGCAGAAAAATAAAAATGAGAAAAATATTACAGCGTGCAGTACGTTGCAAGTTTTCTCATAAGATTATCCACCTGAACGTCAGCAAGACCGACGTATGCATCAGGGTTCAGCAGACCCGTAAGCTCTTCAGCCGAGACATACTTGACCACATCCTGCTTTGAAGACAGAATTTCCGCAAGCGGCTTTCCTGCGGCAAGAGCTTCCATACTGCTTTCACGAATAATCTCGTGAGCATCCTGTCTGGGCATTCCTCTTCTGGTCAGCTCAATCATTACCGACTCGGCAAGCGTAATACCGTGAAGCATCAGAAGATTTCTTCTGATGTTTTCTTCATTGATCACCAGATTTTCCAGAACGCCGGTCATCAGCTTCAGACAGTGATCGCACAGAATCGTTGCTTCCGGAAACGTGATCCGTTCACAGGAAGAGTTTGTCAGATCGCGTTCGTCCCAGAGGGTATTGTTCAGCAGAGCCGGCTCAATCATCGCACGTACAATTCTTGCAAGACCGCAGACCTGTTCACTTTTGATAGGATTTCTTTTGTGCGGCATGGTGGATGATCCGACCTGTTTTTTGCCGAACGCCTCTTCCACCTCACCGATCTCTGTTCTTTGCAGAGACCGGATTTCAATACCGATCTTATCCAGCGTTGTTGCAATGTTTCCAAGCATGAAGATGTACTCTGCATACCGGTCACGGGAAATAACCTGACAGGACACGTCAACCGCCCCGATCTCCAGATACTTCATCATCGCCGCCTGCACCTCGATACCGTGAGAACCCATTGCCGCCATGGTACCGACAGCTCCGGTCATCTGGCCAACGACAACCCGGGGACGAATCTCCCGCAGACGATCAATATGACGGGAGACTTCCGATGCCCAGATGGCAAACCGCAGACCGTAGGTGGTCGGCACGCCCTGCTGACCATGAGTCCTTGATGCACAGATGAGGCCCTTTGTTGTACCGGCACGATCCAGCAACACCGTAAGAAGAGCGATCAGTTTCTTCTCCAGCGTGTCAAATGCATCCTTCAGCTGCAGACCGGTCGCTGTATCGAGAATATCGTTCGAGGTTGCACCATAATGAATCCATCTTCCCGCATCACCGCAGACCTCAGAAATTGCCCGGATCATTGCCATGGTGTCGTGGTTGATCTCGGCTTCAATCTCTTTTGCACGAAGAAGGGATGCGGAAAGAGCGTTCTGCTCGATAACTTTTGCATCCTCTACAGGGATCATCCCGACTTCCGCCTCAGCATGGGCGAGTGCAATCTCTGCACGGACAAGACAGGTAAAACGATGCTCTTCGCTCCAGATACTCCGCATCTCAGGAGTACCGTACCGGTAGTCGATCGGATGGATTGCCATAACTGAGAAAAGTATTGGTGCTGAGGAGATATGAAACGTCTTACTCGGGCGACGTTGCAACACGAAGTTTTCAGTGGTATTCCTTCTTTGAATCTTCGGAAATTTTCTGTAAGAGAGAGTATGCCGGAGGAATGTCCCTTGTTGCAGTAATCCAGACCGTCTCCAAATCAACACGGAAGTACTGGTGTGCGAGAAGGTTTCGCATTCCTTTCATATTTGCAATTGGAACATCTGAGTGGTTTTGCAGGAACTCATCTGATAAATTTCCGGCAGCTTCTCCGATTACCTCAAGTGGCCGGATAACTGCATCCTGATATGTAGTGCTGTTTTGAAACTCCTCATAGGAGATGGAAGATGTGAGTTTGAGAATCTTCTCGCATTCATAGAGAATATGCCTGATGAGAACGGTATCAGGAAGTTTCATGCCTCTATCTCCGCTGATCCGCAGATTATTGCGTCCGCACGAATATATGGTTCAAGAAACGGAGAAATATATTTCATGGACACCATATCCACCTTTCGTCCCAGCAGTTCCTCAAGATACTGCATGAGAGGGACAATGTCATTCATGCCTCCGCGTCCTTTCTCAAACAGGTATAATATATCGATGTCCGAGTCAGACCGGTCCTCTCCTCGTGAGACTGAACCAAAAATGCCGATTTTCTCGATACCGAAACGTTCCTGCATTTCAGGTAAGTTCTCCTCCAGTTTTTGGAGGACGGTTTCCTTGATACTGATGTATGCCGGCATTGGTTCTCTGGTACTATTCTTGTCTTGTGAAACTATTAGATTTTTCTTCCAAAGGAAGAGTCATTACTGATTTGGCCAACGCCTTTTTCCACCAGCAAAAAAAAAGAAAAATTATCTCTTCAAAACCCCGATCTCTGAAAGCATATTCGGCAGATACTCTTTTGTCACGAAATCCAGACCATGACTTGCAAATGCCTGCTGTTCAGACTTCAGTCCCATCTCCAGCTGGAGATTGATCTCCTTTTTCCAGAAATCATTATCAAACCGCGGATCAGAAAGCTCTGAACGCAGAGCCGCAATATCCTGCTCGGTCAGCTTGTCGGCAGGAAGATTGTAATCCCGGATATCGGACGGCTTCACCCCGATGAACTTTGCCGCAGGTGTTGCCAGATACTCTGACATATGCGCCGCCTTAATCGAGCCATAGGCAACCGACGCATAAATCCGGTACGACCAGGGATCCCCATCCGTGAAGACTACAACCGGAATACCCAGTTCCTCATTCATCCGCTTCAGCATCCGCCGCGTTGCCCGGGTGGGCTGACCTTTCAGGTGAAGAAGAACCGTATTGTACTCCTCGTCAAACCCGTTCTCCTGTAAACGCGAAAACATACCACCCGTCTCCAGAGCAATCACGCAGGACGCATTGTGATCCACCAGCTCAACATTCTCCACATTATTGGGAATATTGTAGCCTGCCTCCCCGACATCGTCCTGACAGTGAATCTCCTTCATTCCCCGGCGGGTATTCTCCCGCACACGAATAGGGCCGAAGATAGAAGCCCCGTCCTCTTCCGGCCGCATGTGGAAAAACTCACGCTGCAGACTCGTAATAATCTCCAGATCCTCAACCAGATAATTACTCTCGTTCTGGGCACCAAACTTTGCCTGTTTCCAGCCTTCCGAGATGTAATACATTTCTCTGAGCGTTGAAGAACGGTTTTCCGCAAGCTGCATCTTGATAAAGCCCATCACATAGGCCATCTTCAGCATGTGAACAGCAGACTTCGCTGTCCCGGCATTTCGGGTACTCTCTTTTGAGCCGTACGTCCATACTTCCGACGCATCATCAAACTCCAGATTATACTTCGTTCTGGTCGGCAGAGTAATTGACGGCACGTCTCCTGCGCCCATCTGATCGTACCAGACCTGGGCAATTTCCATCAGACGTTTCTTTGTCGCAAGATCGCGTTCTTTTGGGTCAGACATCCAAATCCACCACCACTTTCAGATTTTCGGCAATTCCCTGCATATCCACAATCCCTCCTCCGACTCCGGTATAGGAAACCTCGAAGTTTTCTCCCGAACGAAGCAGACGCTTCCACACCTTTGTGTACTCGCCTTCCATTTCGGTCACAAAATCAGGAGCGACGGTCGCGTCGGCGGCAGAGTCAGCCGAGATGTCATACAGCGACACCTCCTGATCTTTCGTCGTATAGTTATCAATCCGGATCAGAATTTTTCCGGCTGAAGATCCTTTCTTTACAACCACACGCCGCATGATCCGTCCCTCAATCAGTGAGGTGTCGAGAGCAGGACGTTCTACAATTTCCGCAACTTTATGAGCGATTAAGGGAATCACCGAGCAGATTGCCCGGGCACGGTCCTCCTGTTCCTTGCTTCTGTCGCGCCGCGACAGAAACATCTTCAGATCGCGACCCAGTTCCTGTAAGGCAAGCGTAATCTCCTTTTCAACCTCGGGAACAGATGCGACCGCATCCTTGGACTCGCTCGTAAACGGCACGTTCGTTGCCGCTACATGGACGAGAATCAAAATCGGTCCCATCGGGAGACCCTGCTGCGACACGCCGTAGGCTTTCCAGTTGACACCCTGAATGGCGGAGGTAATCGCACATGCTCCCTGCTGATAGAGCAGAGGCACGCGGTTGGCGAACCGGAGAATCATCGCACTGCCTTCTGCGGGAAGTTTTCCGCCGTACCCGATGGCGGCTTCAACGATGAAGGAGTTTCCGCCGAACACGTTGCCCGGACGGGTTCGGGCTTTGATGAAGTCAAGCTGGAACTCTTTTTCCATTCCCTTCACGATCAGCTCTTCGGTGATCGGCGACAGACACTGCGAGGCGGGCGGGGCAGGAATCTTCACGGTCTGCATTGCTTCAAGCAGGGGGTTGAGCTGTTCAAGGGGCAGAGTGTTTACCCGGACATTCACGTCCAGTTTGGCAACCGCACAGATCTCCAGAGCAGTTTTTTCACCGACCCGCGAGAAACTTTCGATCAGAAACTCTTTGAGCGGCAGGTCGGACGCTGCGGTCATGCGTTTTAACACCCCCAGTTCAATGCCGTACGGATGCGGTTTGATGGCAACCGGGCACGGCGGGACGTCATGAGATACGCGGTCGAACGTGAAGGATTCGTCGTCGATTTCGACACGGAACCGTGCATGCGGGTTGACGATGGAGGTGTATTTGAGATACTCCAGCATCTTCTTCTTTGCCGCCATGGAGCTTTTGAACTCGAGTTCGATGCGGGTTCCGTGCGGAAGCACCCAGTCGATCTCTTCGTGCGAGAGAACTTCGGGTTCGTTGGTTTCGGTTTTGATGACCAGTGTCATCTTGTGTGCCGGATATTTTGCGTCGGTCCGGGAAACCACCAGTGTCGGTTTTCCGGTCGTCAGCTGTGCGTAGAGAACTGCTGCGGAGATACCGATACCCTGCTGACCGCGTGTCTGGCGGACCTGATGAAACCGGGAACCGTAGAGAAGTTTTGCAAAAACGGCCGGCATTTTTTCCGGTACAATGCCCGGACCATTGTCCTCGACCACGACGCGGTAGACGTCGCCGCTGATCTTTCGAACCGATACGAGAATATCAGGCAGAACTTCGGCTTCTTCGCATGCGTCAAGCGAGTTGTCGATGGCTTCTTTAATGGTGGTGATGATTCCCCGTGTCGGGGAGTCAAAACCAAGCATGTGTTTGTTCTTTTCAAAGAATTCCGCTACACTGATGCTTCGCTGTTTCTTGGCAAGTTCGTCAGCAAGTGCCATTGACTACCTCAGCGACTGCATCCGCAAGAGGCATTTCCTTCTGACTTGCGGCGGCAAGGTTTTTCAGTGTGACGGTTCCTGCGGCTGCTTCGTTTGCGCCGATCAGAACGGCGTAGGATGCTCCCGACTTGATTGCGGAGGAGAGCTGGGCGCCGAAACTGCGGTCCATTAAGTCCATGACGGCAGTGATGCCTGATGAACGGAATGCGGCGGCGGCGGTGTATGCTGATGCCCGGGTTTCCGGTGTTGCGACAACTGCAACAACCGGCGCTGTTTCCGGCTGAATTTCGCCTAATGAGACCATGACCCGGTCAAAGCCGATGGCAAATCCGCAGCTCGGGACGTCTTTTCCGCCGAACAGATGGGCGAGCCGGTAGACGCCGCCGCCGAGAATCTGGTTTTCAGCACCGAGGTTGTCGGCGAATGCTTCAAAGACCATGCCGGTATAGTAGTCAAGGCCGCGGGCAATGCCGAAGTTCTGGACGAACGGGATGTTCTGGGCTTTGAGGTAGCCGAAGGTTTCTTCGATTCTGGCTTTTTCCGGGATGTCTCCGGTGACTGCCCAGACTTCTTCGAGGGTTTCTGCGGTGATGAGCCGGGCGAGCGGGGCGGAGAGGTCAGAGTGACCGATTGCTGCGAGGGTGTTTTCGAGAAGTTCCATGTCCCGTTTGTCAAGGGCGGCCATGACTTTTTTCTGTTCGACCGCGTCGAGTCCGGCTAGCATGTGCTTCATGGGGGAGAGGTGACCGATCTTTAAGACGAATCTGACGCCTGAGGATTTGAGGAGGGCAAAGGCGAGGGCGATGACTTCTGCGTCAGCGGCGGCAGAGTCGGCGCCGATGAGTTCGCAGCCGAACTGCCAGAACTGCCGGTAGCGTCCTTTCTGCGGGCGTTCATACCGGAAGCATTCGGCGAAGTAGAACCATCGCAGGGGTTTGGGGGCGACCTGTGCTTCGTTGACGTAGGCACGGACGACTGCGGCGGTTACTTCGGGACGGAGGGCTATTTTTCTGCCGCCTTTGTCTTCAAAGGCGTACATTTCACCGATGATGCCTTCGCCGGATTTGACGGTGAAGAGTTCCTGTTCTTCAAACATGGGGGTGACGACTTCGCCGTACCCAAACGATGCGGCGACAGTTCGCATCCGGCGTTCGATGTATCTCCGCTGTGCCATTTCTGCGGGAAGGAAGTCCCGCGTTCCGCGTGGTTTTTGCAGCATTGTTATTTCCTCCCGGGCTGACGCCGTGGGGCGGCTCCGGTAAATCTCTGCCACGCTGATTCGTTTCCTTTCCATACGTCGCCCCGGGTAATTCTGGACTGTAAGTACATGGCAAGCAGGATGAAACCGCAGGCGAGGTAGAGGAAGGTGTTGTCGGAAAATCCTGCTAAAGCTGCGGCAAACCAGCCGAGGCCGGTAAAGAGAACGCCCTGATATGCGGCTTTGCGGTATCCTTCGATACCTGTCCGGACGAATATGCGGGTGTCACGCAGCCAGAGGAAGGAGACGACGATCGCACCGAAGGCGACGATGTAGGTTATCGGATCAACGAAGTCCATGGATGATACTTATTTGGCGCGAGTGGTCTTAATGTTGGGGGTTCTCCTATTCGGAGATTCTGCGGTATGCGGCGGGGGCAGGACGGTAAGGATAATTTCTCTGAATAGGACTTACGCGGTGTACTTCTCGAAGGTGCGGCAATCGTCATTTGCCTACTCAGGAAAATCTCTCATGTGGCTTTTTTCTTATTGAGGTAATTGTGTACGGTTGAACTTCCAGCGTGGCACTATGAAAAAAAGCCACATGAGGGATTTCTCCACAAACAAGTGGGACATCCGCAAACACTAACAAACGCTAACATGAAACCACACCGCGTAAGTCCTCTCTGAAGAGTTTCTGGTTACGGATACCCAGAGTGATGATATGATTTGTTCCTGATCTGATCTTTTAATTGCCTCTCTCTGCCTAAGATGTTGTATGCAGCAGAGTGAGGATACTGACCGGCATATTCGGGAGATTTATTTTGCCGGCGGATGTTTCTGGGGAGTTGAGGAGCTGATGAGGTCAGTTAAGGGCGTTGTTGCAACGGTGTCCGGTTATGCAAACGGTCTGGCGGGAGCTGTGCCTTCGTATGAGAATGTGTGTTCGGGAAAAAGCGGGTATGCGGAGGCGGTGAAGGTGGTGTATGATTCGCGACAGGTAAGTCTTTCTGCGCTGCTGTTTTTGTTTTTCCGGGCAATTGATCCGACAGATTCGGGAGGGCAGGGAAATGATCGGGGTACCCAGTACCGGGCAGGGATTTATTATACTGATGAGGAGTCGGCAGATGTTGTGCGGCGGGTGGCGGATGTTGAGCGCAGGCGTGCTGCGGCATTTTTTGTGGAGATTCTGCCTTTGAAGAATTTTTCTCCGGCAGAGGAGTATCACCAGCAGTATCTAAAGAAGCATCCGGGCGGTTACTGTCATATTTCCGGAGAGCTGTTTTCCGAGGCGAAGGAGATGCGGGTGGATCCGGGACGATATCCGAGGCCTGATGATGCGGGGATTTCACAAAATCTGTCACCGGCAGTTTTTCGGGTGACGCAGGAGGGGGAGACGGATATGCCATATTCGCATCCACTGACGACAGAGATGCGGCGTGGTTTGTATGTGGATGCAGTTACAGGTGAGCCGTTGTTTTCGTCGGCTGCTAAGTATCAGAGTTCCTGCGGCTGGCCGGCGTTTTCTGATCCGGTTGATAGAAATGCGGTGGTGTGTTCAAACGATCTGTCACATGGAATGTCCCGGACGGAGGTACGGAGCAGGGCGGGGGATTCGCATCTGGGGCATGTGTTTTCCGGGGATGCAGAGTCGCCAACCGGGGTACGGTTTTGTGTGAACGGGTCGGCGCTGAGGTTCGTACCCTATGAGGAGATGGAGGAGGAGGGATACGGGGAGCTGATGGATCTGGTCTGAAAAAATAGTT
>CAZABQ010000065.1:0-1203 GCA_964483485.1 uncultured Methanomicrobiales archaeon | reverse complement strand
GAGATGGAGGAGGAGGGATACGGGGAGCTGATGGATCTGGTCTGAAAAAATAGTTAGGGATTTTTACTCCCGATTTTCACCGGCTCGGACTTACTCGCTGCGCTCGATGACAGCGGTTGAACGGGAAAAGGGGTCTTGACAAAAAAAATAGTTGGGGAGATTTACTCCCGATCTTCGTCGGCAGTTGCCCGGTGTGTCCGGTCAAGCCATCTATCATTCCACGCATAAATGGGACCTGCGAGGATAAGGACGGCTCCGGTAATTCCCTGAGCGGCGACGCCGATAATGAGAATGCTTGTAATGGTGTCCATGAATGTTTCTCCTTTTTTGGTGTTTAACTCTTCAAACTCTCCCGTTCAACCGCTGCGTCCGAGCGAAGCGAGTGTGACCCTACTTGCAGGGGAACAAAGCAGTCCGAAGGCATGCGGGTCGGACCGCGCCGGTTTGATTCTGCGGGGGTTGCCCCGCCCGATTCCGGGCGGATGAAAAAAAACCCGCATTAGAATCGAAGCGGGTCGGTCAGTTAAGTGCTGTTACACTGTCCGCCCAGGTATCGACTTTGGTGAGGATGGCGTCTGCCTCGTAAGAACTGATCTTAAGATCCTTTCTGGTGAAGTTGAGGTAGTAGAGTTCACCGGTGGGGTCGTGGATTTTCAGACGAACATTCCAGCTGTCTTTGGTGGTATCGCGGTCAGCAATTGTTCCTTCGCCGAACTTTGCGGTGAGAGTACTGTCAGCGAGGATGTCTGCAACAACTGCATCATAGACTGCCCGGGTCGGGGCATCAACCGTGATACTGCCGAGTACCTCGCCAAGGGGAGTGAGGTAAGCGATAGTTGCCTTATAGTACTCGTTTGCAACACTGACACCATCAATGGTTTCTCCTGCGGTCTGGTATGCGGTTGCGCCGAGAGGATTATCAGCGGCCTTGAGTGCAGCGATGGTTGCATCGAATGTGGCGGCAGATGTGATCGGTACAGTGAAGGCACGTTTTGCCGCCTTCACAATGGAGGTTGGGACGAAATCGAGTGGCATATTTTATTCTATCCTGAGAATGCGGCGTAGTATTCGTATTCTGCCGCATTGCTCACATTACTATGGAGGAGGAAAGATGATAAAGATGAATTTTGTCTTAGATTCTGACCACGATTTTTCAAATAGGACTTACGCGGTGTACCTCTCGAAGGTGCGGCAATGATCATT
>CAZABQ010000064.1:0-11383 GCA_964483485.1 uncultured Methanomicrobiales archaeon | reverse complement strand
TCACGTACCGAACAGACGACCACAACCTTTCCGGAACGGACCGGCACGCAGGAAACACACAACACCGAACATCCGAACAGCACCAAAAAAAATCCACGTCCGGGGTATTGCTCCCACTCCCGCACTATCCCGGAGTCCGTGGTATCCTGTTGTTTCTCTATGCAACTCAAGATATAAGAACATCAGCAGCAGGGGAAGAAGAAAAGAAACCAGTCCCCCCTTACCAATCAAAGAAGGCATGTTCGGATGTTTCGTGTTCGGTGTTGTGTGCCGGCCTCATTCTCGCCGGACCCATTTACGCATGGAATGGCGACCCCCGCCCCGCGGGGGAGCTGAGCACGACGGAACGGCGTGCGATAACGGATGGCTTGACAGAACACATCGGACAACTACCGACGAAAATCGGGAATAACCCATCCCGATCTATTTTTTCAATAGGACTTCCGCAGTATGGATCCATCCATGTTGGTACTGCGGATGTCTCAGGTGTTTTGAAGAAATCTCTCCTGAGCAGGCATACGACTATGGCCACCTTCCAGAGGAACACCCGTGCAAATCCTATTTAAACCGAAACCCGGCACACAGCATTATAAACACAACCTCAAACCGCGAACAGATCGTTCAGAGCCTCACACATCGTCGGATGCGTAAAAATCTGATCCCGCAGAACAGTATAATCCGCCCCCAGATCCATCGCAAGCTTAACCACATTAATAAACTCGTACGACTCCGCACAAAGCGCCGCAACACCGAGAATCTTCCCCGTATCCGCATCGATCACCGCCTTCAGAAAACCATCGGGCTTCCGCAGAACCTGCGCCTTCGGAATCGCCGCAGCCGCAAGCCTCGCCACCTTCACCGTATACCCTGCCGCAACAGCCTCGGCCTCACTCAGACCAACCCGGGAAAACGGCGGATCAATAAACACACTATACGGCACATACTGTCGCGCAAGCCTCGTATAAGAACCCCCCGACAACTGCGACCAGACCACCCGGAAATCATCCAGTGAAACATACGTAAACTGCAACCCCCCGCACACATCCCCCATAGCCCAGACATTCGGCGCAGTCGTCTTACAACACTCATCCACAACAACCGCCCCGTCCTTCCTGAGAGCCACACCCGCAGCCTCCGCATGCAGACCCTCCGTATTCGCCGTCCGGCCCGTCGCAATCAAAATAGCATCCGCCGGAATCGTATGCATAGCCCCCTCCCAAGCAAAAGAAACCATAGACCTCTCCGCACCATTCACCACCTCCTGAATCTTCGCACCAATCCTGAACTCAACCCCCTTAGCCTCCAGAACCCTCTTGATCTCCGCCGCAACATCCGCATCCTCCCTCTTCAGAAACACAGCCCCATCCTGCAGCACCGTCACCAAAGACCCGAACCCCGCATACATCGAAGCAAACTCAAGACCAATATATCCCCCGCCGACAATCACCAGATTCTTGGGAAGAACACCGCGACTCATCAGCGTCTCGCTCGTAAACGCACGCCGACACTCCGCAAGACCCCGGATATCAGGAACCACCGGACGAGCACCCGTATTAATAAAAATCTGATCCCCCTCAATCTCAAAACTCTCCGTCTCCGTCTGAACAAGAACCCGCGTATTCGACAAAAAACTCCCCGTACCGGTATAAACAGTCACATTCTCAAACGCATCCAGCTTCTCAAAATTCTTCTTCCGAAGCATAGACACAACCCGCTCCTTCTCCAAAACAGCCCTCGCATACAAAACAGCCTTCTCGGGAAAAGACGCATTCCCGGAACAAAGACGGGAAACATCCGAACTCCTGACCAGAGACTTCGACGGGATACAACCAACATTAATACAGGTACCCCCGTACATCTTCTCCGACCTCTCAACTACCGCAACCGTCTTCCCGCTGCCTGCGAGCTTCGCGGCAAGAGTCTTACCTCCCTTACCAAAACCGATGACAACTGCATCATACCTCATATGTTACCAATTAGTGTTGAGTATTCAAAAAGATTTCCCAACCCGAACCATTGCATCTAAATTGGTCTATTAACAACAAAAGTACACCATTAATCATATTTCAACCCACGAATCACAAGCCCTGCGGCCTTGGAATTCGCAGATTACTCAAAGAAAAATACAACGCCCAGACAGAGAAAAAACCACATCAGCCACATCCCCAAAAAACTCCCTGAGAAAAAAGAATTTGCCAAAAAAAGAACAATACCCGTCACATACATCTCTCATCACTCACCCTGCAACAGCGCCGGAGGCGTATACCTTCTCAGCAGAAGCGACAAACTCACCACCGTCACCGAACTCAACACCATCGCCGCAGCCGCATACTCGGGCCGGAACATCACCTGCGTAAACGGATACAAAACCCCCGCCGCAAGCGGAATCAGCACCACATTATACGCAAACGCCCAGAACAAATTCATCCGGATACGCCCGAACACCTTCCTTGCCAGCTGCACTGCCGCCACCGCACCAACCAGATCAGACCGCAGCAACACAACACCCCCCGACGCAACAGCAGCATCCGTACCGCTCCCCACCGCAATACCCACATCCGCCTGCATCATCGCCGGCGTATCATTAATCCCGTCACCCACAAACACCACCGCACCCCCCTCCCCCTGCATCCTCTGAATAATCGCCCGCTTATCCTCAGGCATCAGACCCGCCTCAACACGCGAAATACCCGCACTCTCAGCAACAACACCAGCCGCCCGCACATTATCTCCCGTCAGCATCGTCACCGGCAGCCCCATCCGCTCAAACTCCAAAACCGCCGTCCTTGCATCCGGCCTCAGCGTATCCGACACCCCGAACACCCCCACAAGACTCCCCGCAGACGCAACAAAAACAACCGAAGCACCCGTAGACCGAAAACCCTCCGCAGCAGACACAAGCCCCTCATCCATCACAACACCGCGCTCACCCATAAAATCAGCAGACCCCATCACCACTTCCTCCCGGCTCACCCGTCCCGTCATCCCCCTCCCTGGAACCGTCTCAACCCGCGTCGCAGCAACCTCCGGCACACCACGGACATTCGCAGCAGACACAATCGCCGCATCAAGCGGATGCAGTGACCTCCGCCCGAGAGCCGACGCAACCATCAGCAAATCCTCCTCTGACCGCCCCAAAACCACCGCAACACCCGACACCGCCGGAGCACCGACCGTCAACGTACCCGTCTTATCCACCGCAACCGCCTTCAGCTTCCCTGCTCGCTCCAAAACCTCACCATTCCGAATCAGAATACCAAGACTCGCCGCACGCCCGATACCAACCGTAACCGCCGTCGGCGTCGCAAGCCCCAGAGCACACGGACACGCCACCACAATCACCGCAATAAAACTCGAAAGTGCAATCAAAAGCGTCTCACCGGCAAAGAAATACCAGTAAACAAACGCAACAACCGCCACCGCCAAAACAAACGGAATAAAATACCGCACCGCCGCATCAGCAACCCGCTGCACCGACGGCTTCGTCTCCTGCGCCTCGCGTACCATCCGAATAATACCCGCGAGAACCGTATCACCCCCCACCTTCTCCACCTCCATCATCAACACACCCTGCGAAACCACCGTACCCCCAATAACACTCGCACCCGGTGACTTCATCACCGGCACCGACTCGCCCGTAATCGCCGACTCATTCACCGTAACCGCATTCTCCAGCACAATACCATCAGACGGAACCTGACCCCCCGTCTTCACAATCACCGTATCACCCGCAACCAGCTCACCCACCCGCACCTCCTGCTCCACGCCATCACGAACCACAATCGCAACCGGCGGCCGCAGATGCAACAAACTCATAATCGCATCCGACGTCCGCCCTCTGGCACGGCCCTCAAGATACCGCCCAAGACCAAGAAACGCCGTAAGCATCACCGCAGTCTCAAACAACAAAAAATCCGGCGACGGAAGAACCCCAACAACAGCACCAACACCCGCAGCATACGACGTCGCAATACCCAGCATATACATAACCTCCATCCCAAGCATACCACCGCGAAGCTCCGTAATACCCTGCCGGAAAATCGGATACGCACAAACCACCAGAATCGGCGTCGCAATAACCAGCATCAGGACATCCATCACCAACATATTCCCCTCAAACAGCGGATGCCCAAACACCATCAGCCCCATCAACACCGCCGAACCAACAAAACCAAGAATAGTCCGGTTACGAATCCCCGACAGCTCATCCTTCTCAGACTCAGGAATATAAAACAGATCATCAAAACCACTGCTCACCGTCACCGAAGAAAACCCCGCCCTCTTCAGAACCGGCACAAACTGCGAAGAATCCGCAAGAAGAGGATGATACCGCACCGTCATCATATCATCCTTCACCACAACCTCCAACACCCCTATAAGAGCCTGAAGAGCAGCAGACCCCCGCTCAAACAGCGCCTCCTCCGCAGGTGAAACAATAAACGACACCGGAACCGGCGTAACAGAAAAACCTGCCCCAACAACAGCCGCATCAATCTTTTCCGGAGTAATCAGACCATCATCAATATGTACACTCGTCGTCCCCTCCGAAAGATTCACCGTCACCTCCGAAACACCGGGCAGAGCTTTCAGCGTCGACTCAAGATGTGCAGAACACGCACTACAATGCATGCCGCCGACCAAAAAACGGAGGTATCGGGTTGTCATACAGGTAGATTACCTCTTCAACCGGATATAGAATGTGTTTGGACCAAAGAAAAAAAAATCAGGTACTGATAACAGTTCCCATAGTAATGAACCACGTATCATCAATCGGCTCAAGATAGACCAGATGCAGATCAGTCTCGCCGGTCTCCTGATTCTCCAGCATCACATACATCGACCCCCCGCCATGATGCGCCAGCGTAATCATATCACGCACATAAGAAACACCATTCACATCCGTAACCCCCAGCCGATTCTGCCCGACCAGCGATGGATCAAACGAAAAAGCAAGAACATTGCCCTGCATATCTCCGGCATATACATAGCGGCGGGAAGTATTGTCGTTCAGCGACCTCAACCTCTCAATAACCGCATCCTTCCCCGCAGCACGAACCTCAGCCTGCACAGCACGCACACCACTGCTCAGCTCCGCAGGAATCGACGGATCAATCACAACCTTCTGATCAGACACATAATTACCACTGCCGATAAACCAATCCTCGTTAACACGAAGCACATACCCCATCTTGAGTTGTTTCGTAAAATTCTCGGTCGGATTCGGATAGAGATAATAGAAATAACCTCCGCCCCTCTGTGCAACATCACTCGCCGCCCTCACGTACTGAACACCATACTCATCCCGGAGATCATACCGGTTCTGACCGACAACAATCTGCTGATACGGCAGGGACAACACCGTTCCATCCATACCATACGCATAGATGTAGCGCTCCCCATGCGAATATCTGCCGTATGGATCATTGAACTCAGCCAGAGAAACCGCATCCCCGCTCTGATATGCATACACCAGAGCATTCGAAACAAAGGACGCCAGAGGAATATCCGCAGAAAGATCCGACTTCGACACCGAGTTCGAAACAGAAGAACCCGACGTCACACCCAGCTTCCAATCCATCGGACCCATAGGATAACTCACCCACATCGTCGTCCGGTTCAGCAGAAGAACAGAACCATGGGTATCCGCATACGTATACACCCGCATACCCGACTCATTACCAAGAATACTCGTAAACACCTCCGAAAGCGTTGAATCCTTCATCAAATCAGGACGAATAATCTTCCCAATCAGATCATGATTCGTATTGTACAAAGTATAATTCTTCGTATCGATAACCCACGGCTTCACATCAGCCGTCTGCTGCAGATCAAAAACAATCGGACCGAAAAACGAAATCGTATCAACCGAAGCACTAATGTACCCCTTGTAAGACCCGTCATCAGCATATACCGGGTAACCAATACATATAGCACGGGCATCCTGCGACTTCAACTGAAGATATGACGTTGCCGAAAGAGACGTAATATTAGAAAACTGCGTCCACTTCGAAATATCATCCCCAATATACGAATTTTTGACATCAGGAGAAACCGCCCTCACCGTACCGGACGAATCCACATAGATAATATCAATAATATAGGGATACTTCTGGTAAAGCGAACGAAGTTCCTCGGCCACCTCCGGACCCTCCGGTGACAACCCTGACACCGTTATCGCCGCAGACAACATATCCGATCGCAAAAGCGACACACGCTCGTCAACCGCTGCGGTGAAATTATCAAGAACATCACTCAGAGAAGCAGGCACATCCTCCTTCCCCGGCTCAACACTGGGATCACTTTGATGAAGCGACATCAAAACACACACTGTTCCACACATCAAGATGATTACCAAAATAACCGGGAGCATTTTTCCGACACGCGGGATAGCCATAGACATAGTTAAGTATTATGACCCAAGATATATACTTTCCTAATCACCGATAATATCAGTTATATTCATAAACGGACGTTATTTATCCCCAGATTACAGCAAACAAAAACCCGAAGAAAAAAGAAAAAAAAGGCTACATCTGCCGCTCGGTCACCGAGATCAGATCGCCCGTACCAACAATAATTCTCGTCGTTCCCCCCTGACTCTGAAGCAGCATCGTCTCAGGACCGACAACCGCACCCGACTCATCAAAAGAAATACCGTTTCCGGAAAAAATACTCTGATCCGACGAATACTGGACACTCTTCAGTGCCGACCCGACAGCTGCCGGCGTCGTCGACCCTGACACACTCATCGCATCGGCAAGCATCACTACCGCCTCAAACGACCGGGCAGACACACCCGTCATCGTCTGGCCGGGCAGTGTTTTTGCATAAAACAACGACACATCACGCACCAGCGGATTCGACTTTGTCAGCTCCTGAGACCAGATATCAGACGCAGTAAGATAATCATAGACAAGAACACTCTGGACAATCTTCGGATCACCAAGAATCACATCACCTGCCACATACCAGACCGACGGCAGAGACTTTGTCTTACGCGCAGCATCCAGAAGAACCGTCAGATCCTCAGCATCCCGTGGAAAACTCACAATAACCCCACCGCTGCAGTTCAGACCCGAAACCAGATCAACTGCCGCCATCTCCGACAAAGGAAGCGAGTAGGACACCTGCCCAACAGTATATCCATGGCTTTCCATCGCAGACACAACAGACGGAGACGGAACATGACCCGCCGGAGACAACAGCGTAACATTACCATAACCGGCTCCATATCCCTTACGGACATCAAGAATATCAAGCAGCTGAACAAAACCCTCCTCCTCACGGGGAACAAGAGAAACAGACCATGACCCCGGCAAAGAACCGGCACCTCCCGACACCGTCTGAACCGAAGGACGGTTCGTAACAACCCCGCTCAGATCACCAACAACCGCAACAACCTCATCCGGAACCGGAGAACCAGTCTCCAGCGGCAGAATCCGAACCTTCGCACCATAAATACCGGATATCCCGCTCGTAGCAGCCCCCGGAAGATCAATCTGACTCGCAGTATTGACAAGCTCAGCCGCGACCGAAGCTCCCCGGACAACCTCCGCATTCCCGTACACACCAATCACCACCTCAGACGGCGGCGGTGCATACGTATCAACCGGAACCACCGCACCGGACCGGAACTGAGCGATCTGCATCAGAATTCTGCCGCATCCGCTCACATCAAACTCATACGACCCCGCAGCACCCTCATACGTCTTACCCATGTACCACCCGGATATATACACCGCATTGCCGTTGCTCTGAGGAACCAGCCGTGACAGCGTCATCATCACATCATACCCCTCCGCCGCATACACCGACGCAGACGTATCAAACCGTGCCGCATACACATTGTAAAACGGATGTGAAGAGATATCGGACATACGTTTTGCCGTATACACCCCTTCCATTCTGGCATCATTCGTAACAGCAGCATCCTCTCCCACCCAGGAAGACACCAGAACAGGACCGGTCAGACCAAACTCCCTCGCCTTCGCAACAACCGCCGGAACATCCGACCCTCCCGTAATCACAAGAAGACTGGGCTTTTGATCAAGAAGCGACCGAAGACTGGCAAACTCCCCGGACGCAGACGAATAAGTTCCGGAAACAACCCGACCGCTCACAGAACCCTCAAGCGCCTGAATATACGCAGTCGTATAGGAAGTATCCGGCCCAAGCACACCAATAACATCATGCTGCCGAAGAAGCGACCGCAGAGAAGAAACCTCATAGTACGGCGGCGTACTAAACGTAACAACATCATCAGGCGCAAACGCCGCATACCCCGGAGACGCCACCGCCAGATGCACACTACCCGCCGAACCCGGCACACCATCCCACCCTTCACTAACCGCATCCGTTACTGTAATCACTGCCGTCAAATCAGACGGAATATCTTTTGTACTATTCAGATACACCAGCGACGGGCGGGTCGCCGCATCCTGCAAAAGATACGCAGTATCAATTCCGTTTCTCACCTCAGACCCGACAACAGAATCGTTTGGCAACAGCACCCCAATGGTTCCGCGATACTGGGTACCATTCGTCACCGGAGGAAGAGGAGGCTGATCCTCGTTATCGCCTCCCGTAAGAACAGCAAATGCAACAACCAGCGTAAGCGCAATCAGCAGAAGAGCGAGTACCTGTTTCATATCACACTAAATCCTCATGGAAGCGACATCAGCGATCGTCGAAACATCCCACACCTCAGGCGGGCATGAAGACGTTTTCCGAATCGTATACTCAGCAGCCGCAGCCTCAAGATACCCCGACTCCGGCAAAACAAACAGACGATCAACTACCGGATCCACCGGAGAGTTCGCAACAATCTGTAGCGTGGAACGCAGATACTGATACGACTCGTTTGCAGGATTCTGCACAACAGCATGCCCGGCAGCCGCCAGTGCCTCAGAATACGCACCCATACAGGCAAAAGCACGGGCGCGGCACGCCCACACAGCAGGAAACTGATCATTGATCTTCAGCGCAGACTCGCACGCATCAACCGAATCCTGATACGAACCTGTCTCATACTCCAGCCAGCCAAGCTCCGCAAACAGACGTGACCGCATCTCGCGACCCGGATTTGCCCGAAGAGCCGCACGAAGCAGCGAACGCGCCTCATCCGCAAATCCCGCAGAAAAAAGCGCAGATGATGCAGAAGAACACACCACCGCACGCTCATCATCGCGCGTCGAACGGTTCGTCACCTCCGCAAGAACTGATGAAAGTACATCACCGCAAAGATACGGAAGAACTAACCCAAACACCGCCGAAATATCAGCACTCTTCCTCCATGCCTCCGTAACAGCCGCATTCAGCTCCCGCGCAATCAGCGCGGGAGAAGATGCAGACGCAGCAAGCAAAGCCGCCTTATCCGCAGACGTCTGCACATATTCCCCCGCATCAATACCCGCAGCCATCGCAGCCTTAAACCGCAGAGCAGAAACCTCCGGCAAAGAAGAACGGCTGTACCAGTCCAGCGCACACAGAGGATCAAACCCAAAATACGCCGCACTGCCCCGGTTCGCCGCAACAGCAGACTCGACAGCAGCATCGAACCCCTCAAGAGAAACAGCATCCGGTCTCCCGTCCGCAGTCAGATGAGAGTTCATCTCCGACAACCGTGACATCGCCGCATCAACGAGCTCCTCCTCGCCGCCCTCTTCCCCAATAATACGTTCAAGATATCGATACTCATCTTCATACGCATGGCGTCTGCGACAGGAAGCAGCAAGCTCCAGAAACAGCCGCAGTCTCTCGGAAACAGGAAGAGCCGCCGCAATACCGGAAATGCGGACATAATAATCGCTCATATCCTCCCCCAGATCCTCCCCGACCTCACAGAGATTTTTCAGACCAATAGCAGTCTGGTATGCAGAACCGCCCCGGGAAGCCATGAACGCACTCTTATACGCCTCAAACGCATTATCAAAATCGCCGGACCTGCGAAGAATCGTCCCTATCAACTCAAAAGCCGCAATCTCCGCCGGAGTTCCGGGAAACGCAAGAGCGATATTTGCATACAAATCAAGAGCAGGCTCACTGTTTCCCGAAGCATACAGCCAGTTCGCCGTGGAAAGAGCCGCATCCGGCGTCTCACAGTCCAGAAGAGGAGAACACAGCGCGTCCCACTCGGCAAGAGACGGCTGCGGCATATTCAGCCACGTAATCATCTCCTCTCTCGTCAGAGACGAAAACCACGCGCCCGCAACACACACAACACAATCATAAATCTCCTGCGGTGCAAGCAGCGGAACACCGGCAAGAACCGCCGCATACCGGTCAAGGGGGAACTCATGCCAGAACGGGCGGCGACCAACACCAAAGTACATATCAGGATTACCAATCTCAGTTGTCGTAAGAGCCCGCGTCTTCAACTGCCACCAGCTCTCGGGACGCACATCCCCCGCAGATGCAATGATCTCCGCAGCCTGATTCGTTCCAGAGATATACGACCGGAGCAGAGCAGAAACAGCAAGCTTTCGGGGAATATTCGCATGCTCCACTGCGGACGCATACTCCTGCTTCAGCCACATCTCAACCGGCAGAACATTATCGCCAATCTGAACTGCTGCATGGAGAAGATCCAGCAGAACACGGCTGTCATCAGGCTGATGAAGAAGAGCAGCAAGTACGCGGGCGTGGAAACCACCATCAACACTCATCCGGTGCAAAAACAGATTCCTGAACACAATACTCTCGTGCACGCCAAACCGCACGGCACGGTCAGTTGGATGAGAACAAATCTCCTCGGCAAGAATCGTCAGATAATCCGTGTAGTATTGTTGGGTCAGATTCCCCTCGCTGACTCGCATAATTATGTAATTTTTGTGCGTTAACCCTATGTATGCCTTCTGATAGGACAACAGAATTTGAGGATGTGTGAGACCAAGGAAAAAAGATCACAATTGTTTATCCGAGAAACTATAAGCAGGTAACCAGTATCGCAAGAAACATGGAATTCTGTGAGTGTGGTTTAAAAAAAAGAATGACCGCAGAAGATCTGCGGCACCCAAATTATACGGATGCGTGTAATTCAGGATTAGATAAGCTTGTACAGCGGGCCGTTGTGGTCCTGAACTTCGCCGCCGAGCTCGGTAAGAGCCTCGGACAGAACGATGTCGGAGAAGGCTGCTGCAGTTGCGATACCTTCCATGTTCTCGATCGGACCGAACATGATAAGGTCTGCACCAAGGGTCATTGCCATGATGTTACAACCGATATCAGGGGACGACCATGCAATCTGGCGAACGCCCTCAATACCGCCGTAGTGGTGGTGGAACATCTGCTCTGCGAGGACATCCTTACCCTTGTACTGCTCGTGGATGTTCTTTCTCCAGCGTTTCAGCCAGGTCCAGGACACCGTCATGTTGTGGTATGCACC
>CAZABQ010000063.1:0-11567 GCA_964483485.1 uncultured Methanomicrobiales archaeon | reverse complement strand
TCTGGATGAGGTATTACTACCTATGTACCGTGTTCACACTGACTTTTATCTCTCTTAGTGCTGTAAATTATCTCTGTATTTCGCTTGTTTTGCGCATCATGTGTTAGGTGGTATGATATTATTCTCAGATATTTAGTGACGATTCCGTCCGCATCCTTCGAAGACAAGATAATCCCCGGCGTCCAATACATACCTCATAGATATGATCAAACTGCAGACACCGACAGAAAAGATCGGAGGCGTCTCCCTCAACAATCATATGCTCCTCGCCGCAGGAGTTCTCGGGACCACCGCCGCATCCCTGTCACGGATGCTTCGCCTTGGAGCAGGCGGAGTTGTTACCAAGTCCATCGGCCCGGACCCCAAAGACGGCCATCACGGCCCATCCTTAATCCCGGTATCCGGCGGCATTCTTAACGCCATGGGACTTCCCAATCCTTCCCGTGACTTCGTGGAAGAGATAGCCCCCCTGCTTGATCGTCGGGACCCGGTCGTCGTCAGCATCTTTGGCGGAACACCCGCGGAGTTTGCCAAAGTTGCCGAATGGTTCCCGACCGCTCAGGCATTTGAACTCAACCTCTCCTGTCCGCACGCCGAAGGATACGGTGCTGCAATCGGTGCAAACCCGCGTGTTGTGCGCGAGTGTACTGAAGCCGTCAAAGCATTCGGCAAACCGGTCTGGGTCAAACTCACACCAAACGTCGCAGACATTGGTGTGATCGGCCGTGCCGCAGAAGAAGGCGGGGCAGACGCCATCGTCGCCATCAACACCGTCAAAGCCATGCGCATCTCAACCGGCATGCGCCGCCCGGTTCTTGGAAACAAATTCGGCGGACTTTCAGGAACAGCTGTCTTCCCCATCGCGGTCAGATGCGTGTACGATCTGTATGAAGCATGCGAAATCCCCATCATTGGATGCGGCGGTATATCCACCGCAGACAATGTCCTTGAAATGATGATGGCAGGCGCATCCGCCGTTGAGATAGGCAGTGCGGTCTACGACAACATCAACGTCTTCTCCGACATCGCCGAGGACCTCTATGCCGGGAATGGAATTTTTGCGAAAGAAATTGTGGGGTGCGCTCATGACTGAAGAACATATGCCCAAAGTTACCACTATCACAACCGTTATTGACGAAACACCGACCGTCAAGACCTTTGTCTTTGACGAACTCTTCAACTTCAGCCCGGGTCAGTTCTGCATGGTCTGGGTACCGGGAGTTGATGAAATTCCAATGGCATTTTCTGCGGCAAATGCTATCACCGTGATGAACGTGGGCGACGCAACTTCTGCGCTCTTTACCCTCAAAGCAGGCGACAAGATCGGTATCCGGGGTCCGTTCGGCAACGGATTTTATCCGACCGGTCGCGTACTTGCCATTGGAGGCGGCATTGGTGTCACTCCCCTCTTCACCCTCGCCGCAACCGGTGAGGTTGACACCTTTATTCTCGGTGCACGGACCGCAAAAGAGCTGGTCTTTCCCGAAGAACTGGAAACCGTCACTGACCTGAAAATTGCAACCGACGACGGAACTCGCGGCTATCACGGCTTTGTCACCGGCATTCTCGACCAGCTTGACGTCACCGCATATGATACCATCTGCGTCTGCGGCCCTGAGATGATGATGAAAGGAATTCTTGACCGGCTTGTTGCGAAAGGAATCGAGTCACGCGGTCAGTTTTCCCTGCACCGGTACATGAAGTGCGGTGTCGGCGTCTGCGGCTCCTGCTGTATAGACCATGAAGGTCTCCGTGTCTGCCGGGACGGCCCGGTTTTCACCGGCGATATCATCAAAGACAGTGAGTTTGCCCACCATCACCGGGGCGCGAGCGGAAGAAAGGAATAAAAAAATCATGAAACCAGTAGTAAAAACCATCACCTGTCCCAAATGCGGATCAAAACAGGATTTCACCATGTATCCAAGCATCAACGCCTCCTCTGATCCCGGTCTTGCGGAAAAATATACGGAAGGAAGTTTAACGACGCTTATCTGCAATGAATGCGGTTTTTCCGGAAAAGTCGAGTATCCGATGCTTTACCATGATCTTGACCGGAAGTACTCTGTGTTCTTTGCTCCTGACCGTGATGCCCGCGAGATGCAGCTTCCCAACGTCCTTCCCGCCCACCTTCTGCCTGAGATGCAGCTGCGGCTGGTTCATAGCTCCGACGATCTCCGTGAAAAAACGTTCATCTTCCGTGATCATCTTGATGACCGCATCGTAGAAACGGTGAAAGATTCCATCCTCCGGGAGATGGCAGCACGAAAAGAGGAGAACCTGCCGGACAAACTCTATTATGCCGAGGATCTGTTTGAATGCGCCGGCAGATCACTGATTTTTGTACCGAAAAAGGGTGATGCGTTCTTTGAACCAATCAAAGTCCCGTTCGACACCTATGAAAAGATCCAGATGCTGATGCATGGTATCTGGGAACGTCCCGTCTCCGGCTACATGGTAGTTGACAGTGTCTGGGTTCAGTCTGCGGCGCCGGAGAAGAGTACATGATAACTGATGAAGACGTTCTTGTCTGTCCTGACTGCGGTCACGAACAAAAGATTACCATCTGTCCGTCGGTAAATGTGACCATTGACCCTGAGATGCGGGAAAAAGTTCTCTCCGGTGAGATTTTTCAGTTTACCTGCGACAAGTGCGGATGTACGGGGTATGCCGGATATCCGTTTGTGTATGAGGATAAAGAAACCGCCGGGGGTTTTCTGATTTATCTGGAACCGGGCTGTCCCGACCGCGTGGTCGGAATCGATGGAGACATTGCTGATCAGGTGGTATATCAGGAACGACCGATGCGGCTGGTCGGCGATCTGAACGCATTAAAGGAGAAAGTCTTCATCTTTGAGGCAGGTCTCGATGACCGGGTGATAGAACTTTTCAAGATGCTGACCTTGACCAAGCTGCATGCAGACAATCCTGAAGAGGTGCCGGATCATCTGCTGTTCACGAAACAGTATGAGGACGAAACCGGCAAACAGATTGCTCTTGCGGCATTTCGGGACAGGAAGTACATGGGTGTTCTTGAACTGCCGTACTCGCTGTATCAGACCTGTGTGGTAACAGGCGAACCCATCTGGGATGTGCCTACCCCTGACTGCACGGCAATTGATCAGGACTGGATTGCCGAGCGGCTGAAAGACAGCGGGGAAGAACAAGAGTCCGAAGAGTGCGGGTGCGACGGGGAGGACTGCGATGCAAAGCAGTGATCAGATCCGGAAAGGGCGTCTTGGCGGCGATCGGAGTTTTGCGGTCGCGGAGTTTCTTGCGTCGATGGATGCCGACCGACGGATCGCGTACTGTGATATCCGGGTGGACATGGCGCATATTCTGATGCTTCTTCGTTGCGGTCTTATTGATCCGCAGTCTGCAAAGGTGCTTCTTTCCCATCTTCACCGTTACATGGAAGAGGGGCTGCCTGAATCAGTGTTCGATCCGGGTCATGAGGATATTCATGCAGGTATTGAAGCACAGCTCATTGCTGATGCTGGTGCTGATGCCGGAGGCAGGATGCATCTTGGCCGCAGTAGAAACGATGAGGTTGCAACCTGTCTTCGGATGCAGACACGCGGGGATATTCTGGAGATTTTGGCTTCCCTTTCCTCTCTGCGCCGTGCGTTGATCGACCAGGCGTCCCAGCATACGGAAAGTATCATGCCGGGTTTTACGCACTTCCAGCATGCCCAGCCAACAACGCTTGCGCATTATCTTCTTGCGTATGAAGCGGTGTTTGCCCGGGATTTCGGACGGTTGTCTGACGCGTACCGTCGACTGAATGAGTCGCCGCTTGGTTCTGCTGCATTTGCGGGAACGGGATTTGCGATCGATCGTATGATGACTGCCGAATATCTCGGCTTTTCTGCGCCGATGACCAACTCAATGGACGGTGTTGCGTCCCGGGATTTTATTCTTGAAGTTCTGTCGGCCCTCACGATTCTCATGACTAGTGTCAGCCGTCTGTGCGAGGAACTGGTGCTCTGGAGCAGTGCTTTTATCCGGTTCGTGGACCTTGACGATGCGTACTGTTCGACGAGTTCTATTATGCCGCAGAAGAAAAATCCCGACACCGCTGAGATTATGCGGGGCAAGTCCGGTGTTGCGGCAGGTGAACTTATGGCCGGTATCACGCTCATGAAAGGGCTTCCTATGAGCTACAACCGAGATATGCAGGATTTAACACCGCATCTGTGGCGGAGCCTTGATGCGGCTGAAGCGTCGCTGCCGATTCTTGCAGATATGATCACAACCGCGT
The DNA here is from genome assembly GCA_964483485.1 of uncultured Methanomicrobiales archaeon. GTDB lineage: Archaea > Halobacteriota > Methanomicrobia > Methanomicrobiales > Methanocorpusculaceae > Methanocorpusculum. The sequence continues at coordinate 7,309 of CAZABQ010000063.1, read as the reverse complement.
CGTTTAACACCGGTCGAATGGCAGATGAGTCTGACCGTGGAAACTCGACGGCTACGGAACTTGCGGATCTCATGGTCCGCGAGTTTGGGATGCCGTTTCGGACCGCCCACAACATTGTCGGTCGTGCGGTCAAACTTGGCGGCCTGTCGCTTGCCATTGTTGAGACAGCCGGAAAAGAGATATGCGGCTGGTCACTGATAGAGAAAGGACTGACACAGGGGCATATCGACCGCGCTCTTTCGCCGCTTCATATGGTTGCGGCAAAGCAGAGCACCGGTGCTCCAAGTCCCGCGATGATGAAGGCAGCTGCCGCGTGCGCGGCAGCTGTCCTTGCCCGCGATGATGCGGCGGCAGCTGCCCTGCGTGCAGCGCTGTCTGCGGCTGATGATAAAATACAATCTGATTACATGAGGTTAACTGCATGACATTTTCCAACAGCGATCCTGTGAACGTGGCGTTTGCGGATCTTGAGCTTCACGGCATCTATATTTCCGGTGCGAACGGGAATGCCGTGATAAAACTATCCAGCGGCTACAACATCTGTGTGCCTGAATCTGCCTGTACTCCGGCACCGGAACGTGCGTCTGCGGCTCCGGCAAAGTATGTTCCCGAGCCCTTAAAGCAGGATGCGAAACTGCCGCTCCTCTCCATTGTCTCTACCGGCGGAACGATTGCGAGTACGGTTGATTACCGGACGGGCGCGGTATCCTCCAAGTTCACTGCCGAGGATATTATCCGTTCTATTCCTGAACTCGGCGGTATTGCCCGCTACCACACGGTACAGCCGTTTAACATTCTTTCGGAAAATATGAATCCTGCGAAATGGCAGGAGCTTGCCCGCGCTGTTCATGATGAGATTGCGGCAGGCGCAACAGGTGTTCTTGTAACACACGGAACCGATACCATGCTTTACAGTGCGGCTGCGCTCTCTTTTATGCTTGAGACGCCGGTCCCGGTCATTTTTGTCGGTGCCCAGCGCTCGGCCGACCGGCCGAGCAGTGACAATGCAATGAATGCTATCTGTTCGGCGAAGGCTGGTATTTCGGACCTCGGTGAGGTTGTTGTGTGTATGCATGCAACCTCCGACGACGTCGCATGCGCTCTGCACCGGGGTACGCGTGTACGCAAGAACCACACATCGCGCCGCGATGCGTTCCAGAGTATCAGCAGAGCACCGGTCGGGGTGGTTTCGTACCCTGAGGGGAACGTGAATCTTACTGCCGGCGCGGTGCGCCGCGGCACGCATGATCTGCGGTTGTTTGACCGGCTTGAATCGAACTGCGGTCTGGTTCAGTATTATCCGGGCATGAACCCGGCAGTTTTCGATGCATTTTCCGGCTATGCGGGACTTGTCATTTCGGGAACCGGTCTCGGTCATGTGGGTACGGACTGTATTGCAAAGATCGCCGCGCTTACTGCTGCCGGAACTTTTGTCGTGATGACATCCCAGTGTCAGGCAGGAGAAGTCTGCGACCGCGTATATGAGACCGGCCGCGATTTACTTGCGGCAGGTGTTGTTGAGGGCGGCAGTATGCTGCCTGAAGTTGCACTGGTAAAACTGATGTGGGTTCTCGCGAACACGTCGCGCCGTGAGGACGCGGTGCGGATGATGCAGACGAACCTCAAAGGGGAACTTGAGTATGATTTGTGGAGGGAGATGTAAATGACCGAGTTCGATTATGCGGCGCTTGGTCTGAAGGCCGGTATTGAGATTCATCAGCAGCTCAATACGAAAGAGAAACTGTTTTCTCACACACCGACGGTTATCCGTGATTCGGTGGATCACACCGGCGAGGTCCGGCGCTATCTGCGTGTCGCAACGTCAGAGATGGGTGATGTGGACCGTGCGGCAAAAGAGGAGATGATGCAGCACCGTCTCTTCACCTACTACACGTATGATACCACGGGTCTGGTAGAGATCGATGAGCAGCCGCCGGCTCCGTTGAACCCTGATGCACTGGATCTGGTACTGACGATTGCCAAGATGTTTGGTATGACGCCGCTTCCTCAGGTTCACACGATGAGGAAAATGATTGTGGACGGGTCTGCGACCAGTGGTTTTCAGCGGACGGCGCTTGTTGCGCTGAACGGTGCAATTGATAACACCTGTAGAATTGAGACCGTCGCCGTCGAAGAGGATGCCTGTCAGCGGGTGACTGATGAGGTTTTTTCGGTTGACCGTCTTGGTATTCCCTTAATTGAGATTACGACCGCGCCGTGCATGAAAACGCCTGAACAGGTGCATGATGTTGCCCAGTATATTGGTATGACGCTCCGGTCCACGGGACGGGTGAAGCGGGGCCTTGGCACGATTCGTCAGGATGTGAATGTGTCCATCCGTGACGGCGCACGCGTGGAGATCAAGGGTGTTCAGGAGCTTGATCTGATTGCAGAAGTTGTCCGTCGCGAGGTGCAGCGCCAGTTGTCGCTTCTTGCCATTAAGGATGAACTTGCTGCACGCAATGCTCTGGTGAACGGCGAAGTGTATGATGTAACGTCCGTGTTTGCCGGTACGCAGTCTCAGGTGCTGAAGAAGGCAAAAGTGATTCTTGGAACGGTTCTGCACGGATTTGCCGGTCTGGTTGGTATGGAGATTCAGCCGGGCAGAAGGCTCGGGTCTGAGATGTCGGATTATGCGAAGAAGTGCGGTGTCGGGGGTCTGTTCCATACGGATGAGCTTCCTGCATACGGCGTAACCAAAGAAGAGGTCGCAGTTCTGAAGGAGACTCTTGGCGCAGGAGAGTCTGATGCTGTCGTTATTGTTGCAGCGACCGAGCAGAAGTGCCGGTGCGCGATGCAGATGGTTATCCGCCGCGCGAATATGGCAATGGACGGCGTTCCTGAAGAGACCCGCAAGATGCTTGACGGCGGGTCTACTGCGTATATGCGCCCGCTGCCGGGTGCGGCACGGATGTATCCCGAGACTGATATTCTTCCGGTGCCGGTGTCTCTTTCGTACTGGGAGAGTATTGCAATGCCGGAGCTTCTGACGGACAGGGCCGAGCGGTTTGTTTCGGAGTATGGTCTTGATGCCGGTATGGCGCGTCAGATGGCGTTTTCCGAGAAGCTGCCGCTGTTTGAGCGTGCGGTTGCCGAGGGTATCCGTCCGGTGTTTGCAGCGCGCACGATTCTTGCTTCTCTCAAGGAGCTTTCCCGTGCGGGAGTGTCTCCTGATGCGATCCCAGATGATTCTGTTATCGCGGTGATGAAGGCGGTTGAGGCGGGGCATGCAGCGAAGGAGGCTGTGTCTGATATTTTGTCTGCATGTTCCCGTGGTATGACGCTTGATGAGGCGGTTGCTACTGTTGCTCCGGCGTTTTCCCGTGAGGAACTGGAGACGCTCGTCCGCGGTGTTGTTACGGAGCGTATGGACTTCATTAAATCCCGCGGTAAGGCGGCTCTCGGCCCGGTGATGGGCGTTGTGATGAAGGAAGTGCGCGGAAGAATTGACGGAAAAGTTGTTTCCGAGGTACTGGATGAGGAGCTTGGACGGATCATCTGATCCGTCCGCTCGTTCGGGTTATGTTCTTTCAGGAATCGGGAACATCATTGAGATATGTTTAAGTGAGTAGGGCACGAACAAGGTAAGGAGTTCAATATGGGAAAGACAGGTAGTATCAACTGGCACCAGGTAAAAGGTGTCAACGGTCAGATCAGACTCGTTCCCCAGAAAGAGGGAGAGGTTAAGAAACCGGGACCGAATCAGCGGTTCAAGAGATCAAGCATTGTGTCCAAGATCGAGAGCCGGATGGCAAACACCCAGCAGCAGGGACGCCGTGGCCCGAAGATCGCCGACCAGCGTATTCGCCGCCGGATCCGCAGATCCAAGAAGTCCATGATGGGCGCAAAGGCAAAAGCAAAGCGCTGATCTTTGGTTTACGAATAATCTCATTATCAATAATGGCGGGTTTGTCCTGCCATTCCAATTTTTTCAGTTTGGTCTTGTTTTTTTGTGAGGGGGATGTCTGAGGTTACCTCGATCATTGATAACTTTGCAGCACTAAAAGAGTAAGGACAAATATGGTGCATCTTACGGTTGACATAGGTGGGCGTCCGGGAGCTGACTGCCGCGGTTTTTGTGCCTACTGTTATTTTAAGCATGCAAAGGATGTGCCTGCATTCGGGTGCCGGTACTGTCTTCCGTTCCTGAAAGGCTGCGATTACTGTACCCGTGGTGTAAAGGAGGAGTATGCGGGTTTTTTGCCTCTTGAGGATGTGGCGGCATCGTTTCTTGCGGATCTTCAGTCGGTGACGGATGATGTGAGCCGTATTACTATCTCCGGCGGCGGGGATCCGAGCTGTTACCCTGAGTTTACGGATCTGATTGAGCTGCTTGGAGCGCTGGATGTTCCGCTGCATATAGGATATACCAGCGGGAAGGGTTTTGATGATGTCGAGGTCGCAGATTTTCTGGTTGCGCATAATCTTCGTGAGGTGTCGTTTACGGTGTTTGCCGCTGATCCACATCTTCGGCGCACGTGGATGCATGACCCTACACCTGAGACTTCCCTTGAGATCATCCGCCGTCTTGCAGAAAAGATTGATGTCTATGCTGCTGTTGTGATTTTGCCGGATGTAAACGATGGGGATGTGCTAAGGGAGACGCTTTCCTGGTTGTGTGATGTGGGGGTGAAGGGTGTTATTCTGATGCGGTTTGCCAACCGTCCCGAGCAGGGTCTGATCCTTGATAATGCACCGATTCTTGCGAATCAGAGGACGCATACGGTTGACGAGTTCAGGGAGATTGTGAGAGGCTGTGCTGATGAGTTCCCTCAGTTGCGGATATCAGGTACTCCATTATACGATCCTGCGTTTGATTCTCCCTTTGCGCTGCGAAATATGCCGGACCTTCTGGAACATCTTCCAAAAATCAGTAAAAAGGCAACAATTATAACCGGAGCGGTTGCAACTCCTTATATCAAGTCAGTTGTATCTGCATGCGGGGGTGATCCTTCTTCGGTTGTTGCGGTGGCAAAAGAGATTGCATGTCTGATTACGATTGATGATCTGCGACAGCTTGATTTGTCTGTCCTTGAGAATACGGTGATTATTCCCGGTCGTTCTTTTGTGCATGATGCAGAAGCGGAGAGGGTTCTTTCTGTCGATGGTGTTTTTCGGACGGTTGTCCGGGGACCGGAGATGCTCTCTGCTGATGGAGAGACAAGTATGGGTATGAGCGAGACTGATGTCCTTACCATGGAGATGGAGGGATTTTCCGCTCTTATCCGGTTGATAAATCAGTATGGGAACTCTACATGAAGTATGCGGCATTATACGAAAAAATTGGATACACATTCAAAAATGAAGAGTATCTCGATCATGCAATGACGCGGACAGCGTATGCCCGCGAGCATGAGACTCCGATGCGCGAGACGATGGATTCGTTTGCGGTGCTAGGGGATGCTGTGCTGGATCTTGTGGTGATTGAGGAGATCATTGCCAGCGGCGAGTATGATAAAGGCGAGATTACTCGTAAGAAGATTGATTCCGTGAATATGACGGTTGTCAGGAAAATTGCTGAGAATCTCGGTCTTCCTTCGTATATGCGGTGGGGGAAGGGTGAGGCACGGATGCAGATATGGACGAGCGGCCGGGTTTCTGCGGAGTGTTTTGAGGCACTGATTGGCGCGGCATATATGGACGGGGGTATCGGGGCTGCTGTTCAGATAATTGATACGGTTGGTCATGTTCACGGCTGAGGGTATTATTGGTTGCGGCATCCGGTGAACTTTGGTTTCCGAGGGTTCAGATTGTGATTTTTTCTTCTTTTTGATGGTGTTTTTCCGGGTGTGTCTGTTGCATTTTGTGTCTGATGCAGACCCTGAGATATTTCATTTGTTTTTCTGTTGGCAAACGGTCGTCATATCATAATTTATTTCTTTGGAATGCGATACGTTATAGTATGGTACGGGTAAAGGCATCCCATATTCTTGTGAAGACCGAGTCTGAGGCAAAGCAGCTGATGAAGCAGATTTCTGACGGCGATGATTTTGCCAAGCTTGCAAAACTTCATTCCCAGTGTCCTTCGGGGAAGTCAGGCGGCGATCTCGGGTTTTTCGGGAAAGGTCAGATGGTGAAGCCGTTTGAGGATGCTGCGTTTAAGGCAAGCCCCGGACAGGTTGTAGGTCCGGTAAAGACGCAGTTCGGCTGGCATGTGATTAAAGTTACTGATGTGAAGAACTAAGGATTTTTCTGGTGTTGTTGTATGGATGCTGCTTCCTTTTTGTGCTGCGTTGAGGCGATAAAATGCGGTGATGCTGCGGTGCAGGAGGATGCAGCTAATCAGATTGCAAGTCTGCGTGATCCTCTGATGCTTTCGGAGATTCAGCGGTATGTGTCTGATGAAAGTGCGCTTGTGCGGCGTGTGATGTTGTGGACGCTGAGGAATTATACTTCTCAGATTTCGTATCCACCGCTTCTTCCGTGTCTTTTGGATTCTGATATGGCGGTGCGTGAGGCTGCTCTTCTGTTGTTTATGGAGGGCGGTAGTCCGGCTGTTGATGCGCTTGTTGCGGCGGTGTCTTCTTGTGATGAGAGGGTGCAGTTTTCTGCGGTTGAAGCCCTTGGTCAGTTCCGAACGCCTGAGGCGGTTGTTCCCCTGATGGGTGCAGCGGTGTCGAGGAATGCTGATATCCGTGAGGTCGCGATTTTGTCACTTGGTGTGTATGCGGATGCGGGTGTTGTTCCACCACTAGTTGCGGCTCTTGATGATGAGCCGCAGGTCCGCCTTGCAGCTCTTGAGGGGCTGAAGACCCGGGTTCTTTCGCCTGAACAGAGGGAGAGGGTTCTTGTCTGTTTGTCGGATGATGATTCTGCGGTTCGTGCGGCGGCGGTTGCGGTGCTTGGGGAGCATGTTCCTGCATGGTGTGCGGATGATGCGAGTGCGGTTGTGCGCCGGGCTGTAGCGTCGGTTGTTGTGTCCTCTGAGGTTCTCGGTCGGTTGTGCAGGGATACTGATCCTTCGGTGCGTATGGCGGCGGCGGAGGCTGTGGGAAAACGCCGGTATCCTATGGAGGATGTTCTGCTGCCGTTGCTTTCTGATGAGGTTCCGGGTGTCCGGCGTGCGGCGGTGACGGGTCTTGCTTTTTCGGTGAGGGCTGATGTTGTGCCGGCGCTGATTGGGTGTTTGTCGGATCCGAAGCCGGGTGTTCAGGCGGCGGCGGCGACGGCGCTTGGGGAGATCGGGGGGGATGAGGTTGTTGCGGCTTTGTCTGCGGCGTCGGAGAATGGGAATGTGATTCTGCGCGGTATTGTGAAGAATGCGCTGAATGCGGCGAGGAAGAGGTCACAGGTTTCTGTGTAGTGTTTC
>CAZABQ010000062.1:0-11922 GCA_964483485.1 uncultured Methanomicrobiales archaeon | reverse complement strand
GCGGCAGTGTATTCGACATGCATGTCCATACTAATCACTCCGACGGACTCATTCGCGCCGCAGATCTCCTCGCCTATCTCAAACAACGCAACCTCGGTGCTGCAATCACTGACCACAATACGATCACCGGAGTTCGTGATGCACTGGAGCATGAAGACGCAGCCGGACGCATCATCCCGGGAATCGAGATCTCCGCAATCGACGGGCCGCATCTTCTGATCTACTTCAACACCTTCCGCGACCTTGCAGCCTACTATGACGAATCCATCGATGGCCATCAGGGGGCCTGCCCCCACATGGCAACCAATCTTCCAACAGAAAAAATTGTTGACGAAGCAAACGAAAGCGGCGGCCTCGTCATCGCCGCACACCCGTACGGGTATGCCATGCTGGTGCGGGGAATTCTCAAGGCAATTGATGCAGGCATGGTCTCGCCGACAGTACTTGACGGAATTGACGGTCTGGAAGTCATCTGCGGCGGACTGTCCCACTCACTCAACATCCGCGCCGAGGAGTTCGCAGCTGCCCACAACTTCAGCATGACCGGCGGATCAGACGCCCACACGCTACGCGAAGTAGGCAGGGCCGTAACGACCGCAGACGAGTCACTCACTGTTCCCGAATTTCTCGAAGCGGTCCGTCACCAGAAAACCGATGTCACCGGCTGCGAACGGGGACCGGCAAACAATCTGCTGATGGGAACACAGGTCCTCACCAAATACGTACCCTATCTCCGCTCAGGAATTGCTATGCACCTGAAACAAAACAGAATGCGGCTGAGGAGATAAACACCTATGGAGTCCTTGCCGTAGAAAATACCGAGTTCATCGCCTCGTGCATGACCTGTATCATCTAAACTGCACCGACTGCAAGCTGTCCGTCAGGGATATCAGCGGAACTCCGAAACGTCTATACAAAAAAAGCGTATCAGCGACGCGGTCATGCCCAAACACTGCTGCGTGGAAAAAATTGTGCTGAACTCCACAGACGCAGAACTTGCTCTTTACCAAAAACTCGAGTTTACTGTTTCCGAGAAACACATGGACCTGCGGTTGTAAAAATCACGTACCGCAGATACGTTTCGCAACCGCCGCATATGTCTCCATCACATCGCCCGTTCCTTTCCGGTACACATCCTTGTCAAGAGAGGCACCAACAATTCCGTGCTCCCACAACCTCAGCGAATCCATACTGATCTCATCACCCAACCGGATCGTACCGGCAGAATCACGACCGAACTCGAACTTCATATCAATAAGATCCAGACTCTTTTCTGCAAAATATTTCAAGAGAACCGCATTAATCGCAAAAGCAAGCCGCCGGATCTCTGCAAGCTCCGCAGGCGTCGCAAGACCAAGTGCCACAATAATATCATCGTTCAGCATCGGATCATGACGGGAATCATCCTTGAGATCAAAAACGATCACCGGAGGAGTAAGCGGCTGTCCCTCGATAAATCCGTAATTTCGCACGAGTGAGCCCGCCGCACGATTGCGGACAATAACCTCAAGCGGAACCATCGACAGCTTCCGAACCAGATGCGTGTTCGCAGAAACAGCCGAAAGAAAATGCGTCGGAATACCCGCTGACTCAAGAAGCGGATAAATGTACGCCGTAACCATCGCATTGCAGGCTCCCTTGCCTGCAAGGACATTCTTCTTCTGCCCGTCAAATGCGGTGATATCATCGCGGAACATCACCAGAAGTTCATCCGGTTTGTCGGTCAGATACACGGACTTTGCCTTACCCAAATAGAGAAGATTGCCCTGACTCATAGCATCCGATATATTTCACCGGAGTAATGATAAGTGTTAGCACGCATCACAGACCATAGACCTGATTCGCAAGTTTTCTGACCAGCGGCCATATCTCAGGCGCAATCCACTCCTCATTACAGAACTGCGGATACACGCACAACCGCTCCCGCAGATCATACCCTGCCGCAATCAGGGAAAGAGCATCAAGAGCCGGCCACGGATGTTCAGGATTAATGTAATCAATCGTCACCGGAGACACTCCCCCAAGATCCGTCACGCCGCAGGAAAGCAAAGAAGAGGCATCCGCGAGATTCGGCGGAATCTGAATCCCCACATCAGGCGGCAGAATCTCTGCCGCAAGAATCAGGGTGTCCCGGATAACTGCGGACGATGCTCCCGGAACGCACGCCATCTCCGTTCCCTCCTTTGGACAGAAGTTCTGGATGATGACCTCCTGAATATGACCATAGCGTTTGTGCAGATCCCTGATTGCTGCAAGCGACTCCTCACGGTCAGCTGCTGTTTCCCCGATACCCAGGAGAAGACCGGTCGTAAACGGAATCTTCAACTTACCTGCGTTTTCCATCATCTCAAGCCGGACAGCAGGATCTTTTCCCGGACTGTGACGGTGCGCAGGGATGTCGGCTATCGTCTCCAGCATCAGGCCCATACTTGCGTTCACGTGCCGGAGAGCCTCCAGCTCCTCGTACGTCAGAATGCCTGCGTTGGTATGCGGCAGCAGCCCAAGGGAAAGAGCGGCCCTGCTCATTGCCGCGCAGTACGACAAAATATCAGGATACCCCGCCGCTTCAATGTACTTCTGAAACCCGGGTTCGTTTTCCGGCCGCTCCCCGAACGTGAACAGCGCCTCCGTGCAGCCGAACTCAGCACCGCGGCGGAGCGTTGCAAGAACCGCAGACTCAGGCATCACACAGTCGTCGGTGACGGGTGCTTTGAAGGAGCAGTAGCCGCAGGCGTTCGCGCACACATTCGTCAGCGGGAGAAACACATTGCGGGAAAATGTAATCGTCCGGGACATAGCTCTTCTACTGTTGGGTTGCAACGGGATATTAATCTGATCGGTTATCAAAAGAAAAATACAGAGCAGAAGAGATCGTCACCGCCCCTCCACCTTCATCAGCCTTCCCATCGCAAAAAACGCCACCGACAATACCAGCAGAATTCCTGCCCCCTGATACAGAACAAGTACCCAGTCGCCGTCACCAAGCAAAAGACCTGCCACAGCTGCAATAATCGCTGCAACCAGCAGTCCCTTACCCCAGAACACACAAAACTGTTTATAGGAAAGTGTCATGAATATTTCATCACCCGCTTATGTAAAATATATCTCTGTAGACATATAATTACAAAGTATCACATGATTGACTTTGTCTTCAGTCTCCTCGGTGAAGGAGCCTTATGGTTTCTCTCTATTCTCATCCTCCTTGTAAACATCGGTGCTATCATAACCCTGCTGTTTCTTGAACGAAGAAACCCGCAGGTGGTCGCCGGATGGCTGCTTCTCATCCTGCTCGTTCCAATCGTCGGATTCATCGTCTACCTGTTCTTCGGCAGACACCTGTATGGAGAACATATCTTCAGCAAAAAGACCGTTGCCGACGAAGGTATCGCGGAAATCTCTCAGGAACAGTACAAGCAGATTCAGAATAAAACCCTGAAACTCCCACCGGAGATTGAACGCTTCGACAGTACAATCGCACTCCTCCTCAATCAGGACAACGCCGCATACTCAGACAACAATGCCGTAGACGTTTACACCCATGGTGAAGACAAGTTTGCGGCATTCAAAGAAGCGATCAAATCAGCACAGCACCACATCCATATGGAGTACTATATTCTCCGGGCTGACGCTCTGGGTCGCGAGATCATCGATCTTCTTGCAGAGCGGGCGGCTGCGGGAGTCGAAGTACGGGTGCTGTTTGATGCGGTCGGTGTACAAAAAGTCAAGAAAGAGTTCTACGCAAATCTCACCAAAGCAGGAGGACGGGTTGCAGTCTTTTTCCCGCTGAAAATTCCGTTCCTCAACACCCGTATTAACTTCAGGAATCACCGCAAAATTCTCGTGGTTGACGGAAAGACCGGATTCATCGGAGGTTTCAATATTGGAGACGAATATCTTGGCAAAGGTCCGTTGGGATACTGGCGCGACACCCATCTGCGGATTCACGGCGCGTCCGTCGCAGCCTTACAGACACGGTTTATCATGGACTGGAACTATGCGGTCCCTGACGCCCCTGTAATCGTGGACGTCCCCGACCATGAATCAGAAAATCCCTATTACCCGGGAGATGATCTTCTCGCACCGTACGGAACCTCGGGAGTTCAGATAGCATCCTCCGGTCCCGACTCCGCCGGCAGAGCAATCTACTCAGGATTTGTGAGTCTTATCGGTCATGCAGGAAAATCGATTTACATCCATACACCGTATTTCATTCCCGACGAAACGATATTCACCGCACTTCTGATGGCAATCCGTTCGGGAATTGATGTGAGAATTGTCATTCCCTGCAAACCTGACCATCCGTTCGTCTACTGGGCAAGCTACTCGTATCTGGGCGACCTGATCCGCGCGGGAGCAAAAGGCTACACCTATGACAACGGATTTATTCACAGCAAAACCGCAATCGTCGACGGCGTGGTGTCATCCATCGGTACCGCAAACTGGGACATTCGCAGCTTCAAACTCAACTTTGAAACAAATGCCTTTGTCTACGACGAAACCTTCGGCCGCAACATGAACGATATCATGACCAGAGAAATGGAGGAGAAGTGCACTCTCGTAACAGCGGAGATGTACAACAACCGGCCGAACTGGATCAAGTTCAAGGAAGGAATCTGCCGGCTGGTCTCACCGCTTCTCTAAATCTTTTTTTTAATAGGACTTACGCGGTCTACTTCTCGAAGGTGCGGCAATAGTCAGTTGCTGACTCAGGAAAATCTTTCAGGTAGCTTTTCTCCAAAAACGAATGAGACACTCGCAAACACCAACATGAACCCATACCGCGTAACTCCTATTCAAAAACCTCTTTACCGGTGCGAACCATACACACAAGAGTATGGAATCCGCAGATCCGGTCGTTATCGACATGTATGGGAGAATGATGATCGCTCTTGGGATTCTTGAGTCGTGCCGGGAATTTTCCTGGATCATTCCTGAGGTTCGGACCAACATGGTCTATACCCGTCCCGATGCAAAAACACCTTCAGACGTCATGGCAATTGACGGAAGAATAACAGTTGTCGGCGGCATGCCGCACGCAGCAGGCAGACCGTCGTTCGGGGCGTCAAGCCATATGGCAAGATTCCTCATTGAACTGCAAAAAGCCGACCCAACGGTTCGCGCCGGCATCGACTTTGCCAACAATGACGAGTTCGCCGCATGGCTGAAAACCTACTGTGAAAAGAACGGCTGGGCATTCTCCATGATCGACCGGTCCAAAGAACCGCTCGAGTCGCAGACCGCCGAGTGCGGGTCAATGCCGTGGAAAGTTGCCGAAGCAGTGCGGGCAGCCAACGGAAACGTTCCCAAAATCTGTTACGAAAACGGGGCCGTCGGCAAAGAACCGGTCTCCGTAATTACCGGAACAGATCCGATCGCGGTCGCAGAAGAGCTGACCAAAATCGCCCGGGCATACATCGCAGAGAAGGGACCACAATGGGTAAGATAGGTAAAATCGATGCGGAACTCTTCGCATCCTTTCTTGCAGGACGTCTCGGCGCCGCCCGGGACGAAGTAATCGTCGGACCAAAAAACGGTGTTGACGCAGGTGTCGTGCGTCTTGGGAACGGCAAAGTTCTCATCGTCGCAGAGGATCCGATCTTTCCGGCACCAAAACTCTCCTACCGCACGTTTGGCTGGCTGACGACCCACATCGGCGCAAGCGACGTAGCCGTCACCGGCATCTCACCGCAGTTTCTCACATACTCACTGCTGATGCCTCCCGGAACGCCGGACGAGGACTTTGAGGAGATCACCACAGGCATTCATGAATCCTGTAAAGAGTTGGGCATCGCCATCGTCGGCGGACACACCGGCTACTACGGAGGCCTGGGAATGCCCATCATCGGCGGCGTAACGGTATTTGCAGTCGCCGACGAAAACGCATACGTAACACCTGCCGGTGCAAATCCCGGTAATGTCGTCATCATGACGAAAGGCCCGGCGATTGAGGCGGCGGCCCTGCTCGCCATTACAAAGCGGGACACACTCAGGGGAAAAATCCCCGACGAACTGATCGATTCTGCCGCAGCACTCCTGCCGCAGGTGACCGTCGTCAAAGATGCTCTGACCGCATTTGCGGCAGGCGGGGTTACCGGCATGCATGATGCAACCGAGGGAGGAGTTCTCGGCGGACTCTTTGAGATGGCGGAGGCTTCCGGTGTTGGAATGGAGGTCTGGGAAGAGAAATGTATCAGGCCGCCGGAGGTCACGGCAGTCTGTGAACAGTTTGATCTCGACCCATTCGGCGTCATTGCCGAAGGATGTCTGCTGATCACTGCCGAAAAAGAACATGCCGATGCAATCATAGCAGCTCTGAAACAGGAACACATCTCTGCATCGGTAATCGGAAACGTGACTGCTGACACTTCAGTGAGAGTTATGCACCGTAAAGACGGCAGAACAGATATCCTCGCGGTTCCCCCTGAAGAGCCGTTCTGGAAAATTTACCCCTAACTTTTTTCGCAAAACACGGCGGAAACATCCTGTGTAAAAAAAGAGATCAGTCTGCCTTCGCAATACTGATCAACACTTTCAGCTCATCAATGTCCCACTCGGTCGAAAGAATCGCGTCAGACGCCGCACCGCAGGAACATTCCTTCCCCGCAGGAGAGCGAATCTTCAGACACGACGCACGAACCTCATCGGCAATCAGATCATGTTTCGCATCCACAAGATCTGCAACGCGGTCATCCATCACCACAACTTCGCAGCGGATCTTCGCATCAACCGCAAGACCCGCCTGCTTTCTCATCTCCTGAATACGGCGGATAACCTCACGACCGTATCCTTCCGACTCAAGTTCAGGCGTCAGCGTTACATCCACATACACCTGACTGCCGTCACCGAGTGGTGAAGAGAACACATTCTCCGGCATCCGTTCCTCAAATACCATGTGTTCCGCCGTCAGCTCTGCGGAGAAACCATCATTCTCCATCATAACCTTCCCGTCACGGGTAAGACCTGCCTTCAGAACCGAACCATTCGCACCTTCGATGAACGCCTTCACCTTCGGACCGTCACGACCGAACTGCTTACCGATAACCTTCATTACCGGAACAGCCGTCCACTCCACCCGATCCCAGGTACCGGACACCGCACGAACCGCCCGGGCATTCGCCCGGTCACAGCAGAGATCGTTCATCACGGTCACCGCATCAGCAACCGCCGGTGACTCGGTTGCAACAACCACCTCACCGACCGGCCAGCGTCCTTTACGCTTCCCGTTCTGCCGAGCGTTTGCCACCGCCTCGTCAAACCGCTGCACGATCTCCATCTCCTCTTCAAGAGCGGGATCGATCAGCTTCGGCTCGCCGGCGAACCAGTCCTGCATGTGCACGGACGCAGAATCTCCCGGACACCGCAGATTCTGATACATCTCCTCCGTAATATGCGGAGCAAACGGCGCCATCACCGAGATCAACCGGCGCAAAACGTAATACATCGTGTCATACGCCTGACGCTTCGACACCGAATCCTCTTCAAGCCACATTCTCGGACGAACCAGCTGCACATACCAGCGGGACAACTCATCAAGAATAAATGTCGCGATCGGACGGGTTGCACGATGCAGGTTGCAGACTTCCATCTCCTTGGTAACTGCGGCGGCCAGAGAGTTCACGCGGCTGATCAGCCAGCGGTCTTCACGGCCGAACTGGGCAAGGTGATCTTCCACGGAAGATGCATCCCATGTCCCGTCCCCGGACACCGCAGGGGTGTAGCCGTCCAGCTGCATATACGGCAGCGGGAACTTGTAGACGTTCCACAGTACGTTAAACATCCTGTGCGTCGTCTTCACACCTTCCATGGAGAACCGGAGATCATCCCAGGGAGCGCTCGCCGAGAGGATATACTGGCGGAGTACGTCCACCCCGAACTGGGAGATAACGTCTTCTGGTGCAATAACGTTGCCGAGACTTTTGCTCATCTTTTTGCCGTTTGCATCCAGAGCAAATCCGTGCATCAGCACGGATTTGTACGGAGCTTTGCCGAACGCGATCGTGGAAAGCGCCAGCTGGGAGTAGAACCAGCCGCGAGTCTGGTCCTGTCCTTCGAGGATGAACTCGGCAGGCCAGGCAGCATCAAACGCTTCGGTCTTCTGCGGGAAGTGCAGCGTTGCCCATGAGGCGACACCGGAGTCATACCAGACATCAAAGATGTCAGGCACGCGTTTCATCATACCGCCGCATTCGCAGGGAATGGTGATGTCGTCCACGTAGGGCCGGTGCGGGTCGGTCATTTTCTGACCGGACAGTTGTTCCAGCTCGGCGTACCTGCCGACGACGTGATACTTGTTACAGACCGGACAGACCCAGACGGGAATCGGGATTCCCCAGTACCGCTGACGGGAAATACACCAGTCGCGTGCTTCTTCAATCCAGTCATGGAACCGTGCGGAGCCTGCCCATTCAGGATACCATGTCACTTCATCAGAGATCTCCGCAAGCATCTTCTCCCGGACATCCTTTGCTTTGAGGAACCACTGGGATGTTGCGCGGTAGATGATGGGCGTTTTGCATCTCCAGCAGTGACCGTAGCGGTGGGTGATCTTGCGTTTCGCAAGCATGGCTCCGCCAAGGGCTTCAATTACGGCGTTGTTGGTGTCTTCGTCTTTGACATAACGGCCTGCGAATGTTCCGGCGTCTGCGGTGAAGTTGCCGTTGCCGTCAACGGGACAGATGATCGGGAGATTTTCGCGGAGACCGACAAGGTAGTCGTCCCAGCCGTGACCGGGGGCGATGTGAACCATTCCGGTGTTTTCCATGGCGACGTAGTCTGCAAGTACGACGCGGTGGTCTATCTGCTGCTGAAGCGGGACATGGGCTGCAAGCGGTGAGGTGTAGGCGGTTCCGGCAAGTTCAGCACCGGTTTTGGTTTCGATGACCGAGTAGTCCTGATATTTTCCGTATTTGAGGATCTGTTCGGCGAGGTCTTTTGCAATCCAGAGGTCTTCGGTCTGACCGTCTTTGGTGGCACGGACTTTGGCGTAGACGAAGTCTTTGCCAACAGCGACGGCGACGTTTGCAGGAAGGGTCCAGGGTGTGGTGGTCCAGATGACGAGGTATTCGTTGGTGCGGCCGGCAATCGGGAACTTGACGAAGATGGAGGGGTCGGTTTCGTCCCAGTACTCAACTTCGGCGTCGGCAATCGCGGTGCCGCAGCGGGGACACCAGTTGACGACACGGCTGCCGCGTTCGAGCATTTTTTCTTCTTCGCACCGTTTGAGGGTGTACCAGGCAGCTTCAATGTAGCCTGAGTCTACCGTCTGGTAAGGGTCGTCAAAGTCCATCCAGACGCCGAGGTTTTTGAACTGCTCGGACATGAGGTCTTTGTGGGTGAGGGCGAACTCGCGGCACTCTTCGATGAACTTTGCAACGCCGTGTTTTTCGATGTCGGCTTTGTTCTTGAATCCGAGTTTTTCCTCAACTTTGACCTCGATTGGAAGACCGTGCATGTCGTAACCGGCACGCTCTACGATGTTTTTGCCGGTCATTGAGTGGTAGCGAAGAATGCTGTCTTTGAGGATTTTGTTCCAGGCGGTTCCGAGGTGGATGTAGCCGGTGGTGTAGGGCGGGCCGTCGACGAAGAGCCACGGTCTGCCGGCGGAGCGAAGCTCGCGGGTTTTGCGGTAGGTGTTGTTGTCGTTCCAGTAGGTGCGGACGTTGGATTCTACGTTTGCAGGTACGTAGTTTTCGGTGATTTCTTTCACGGTATTGTTCCCTCAGGTATAATGTCTGTATATGTTGGCGGTGATGATACAAAGTAATTTGGGAGGGAGCTTTGCATTTTTCTTGCGGTGTGTTCTGTGTGTTCCCGCGAAGCGGTGAGCAAGGTCGCAGGACTTGCGTTCCCACGAAACACACGGAAGCAAAAACATCACGGAACAGACGCAATTCGCATGCGGTTGAAAGTTTTTGCGTGTTCTGTATTTTTCGTGTGATGTTCAGGAATAAAGGTACAACGCCCCCGCAGACGAAACATTTAGGGAGGCAAAGATTAAATATCAACACTGATTTACCGGAGAGGAAATATTCAATGTGGATACGGGGAAGACGGACACTACTTATTCTGCTGATGATCCTGTTATCAGCTGCCGCGGGATGCGTTACCCTTCAGACTGAGCCGGAGAAAAAACCGATTGAGTTCATTGCTATGCCCGAAGAGATGCAGAATAATCTGACGATATTCCTAAATGCAGAGCAGAGGATAACGCAGGGGATGATGGCAAACATCGAAGATCTCCGGAGTATCGTTCTCTCCGACGATGCAAACGATCAGAAGATTCGTGCGTGGCTTCAGGAGTATTATACCCGGCTTGGGGTGATTCATTCAACGCTCTACTCTGATGCGGCAACCGGAAAACAGATCAGTGTCATGCTGGACACCCGGGACTACGCAACCTTCCCCTTCCCCGAATATCAGGAGTCCGACTTTGCCGCCCGGGAACATATCTTCGCCGGCCCGACGTACGTGGAGGGTGACACCTTCCTGATTACGCTGGCGGTTCCGTTCTATGATGCGGACGGTACGTATCGCGGATACTGGATGCAGGCATACGATCCGTATGTGGCGGTCAAATATCTCTATATTCTGTCAGGGGCGGACAGTTCCTATATCGTCTATCTGGTACGTCCGGACGGAACGGTTCTGTACAGTACGCGGTCCTACACCATTGGAAACTCCATCGATGCCACGTATCCGGGATTTGAACTGGAAAAAATCCTCTTTAGCAATACGTCAGGAGGAATGCACTATACTATTCCCTATGCCGATTACTTCGGATACACCCAACAGATACTTACGGAAACCGCAGGGTGGATGCAGGGAACTTTCCTGGGCGAGCCTATAGCGTATCTGATCTGCAGGCCGGATAATCTGGAGGCGGTACAGCAGGATGCCATCCGGGTATCCGATCAGGATGAGCTGATGACCGTCGTCCGGGATGCGGTTGCGTATGCCCATGAACATACGCAGGAAGAGACATGTGTCTATATCAATAATCTGCAGGAGAACTCCCGTGTGATGGCGTTTACGCTGGAAGGAGAACTGCTTGCCGACTCGTTGTCGCAGAAGTATGTCGGCAGTAATTACCGCAGTACGCGGGATGTATATGGGGTGCGGACGATCCGGGAGATGATCTATCGGGCGCAGCACGGCGGAGGGTTCTGTACGGAGTTTTATCCGGTGGTGGATCTGGAAATTCCAGAGACAGCCCTGTTTGCTCATGCATATGTACTTCCGGTCGGCGATGCGACATCCTGGTTTATTGCGGCGCTTTCTCCGATAAGTAAGGAGGTGGTGACGGTGGATATGAGTTACCGGGACGCGGTGCTGTATCCGATCCTTGATATCGGGGAGTTTATCCGCGAACACGGGAAGGAAGCGATGATTGAGGAGCTGCAAAAACCGGATGCGTTTGCCGGTGTGTATGCGGAAGGGAAACGGTTCTGGGTGGCGGCGATCAATTCTACGGGAACGATTCTGGGGTCATCCGGACGTCCCCAGATGGTTGGAACAAGTGTGTTGGCGTATACGGACATTCACAAGAACTCTGTCGGAAGGGAGATGGTTATGCTGGCAAAGAACGGGGGAGGGGCGATTTATATGAGTCAGTATGATGATGAGGTGAAGAATGTGTGGGTGCATATGGTGAATGTTGAACCGGTAGATAGTGACTGGTTCTTTGTGACGGTTGTCCGGATGGGACAGATCGGGATATAATCTTTTTTTGAGAGGAGTTCTGCGAAAATCTTCGGGGAGCTGTCGCAGCAGATGACGATTGCCGTCTTTGCGACGTACAACGCAGCGAAACCATCCATTCTGAAAGAACTCAGCAGCCAATCAGGGTTCTGAGTTCCTGAACGGTGTGTGCGGAGGTTTCTCCGGAGGATGCAAAGGAGCCGTATGCGGCGTGTATTGCCCGCA